>JAITNF010000085.1 GCA_031290615.1 Desulfovibrio sp.
AAAACCATCACGGTTTTCCAGGCCTATTCGACCGAATCATGGCACGTGTCCCTTGAGTCGTTTTTCGCGCTCAAACTCACGAATCCATCGACTGATGCTGTTCAGTTGGAATACCTGAGGACAGGCTTTGATTGCAATAGAGCGCACTTCAGAGCTTGCTGTCTTCATGCAATTGAGTCCAGACTATCTTAAACAATTTCAAAGTTGAAATGCTCTAGTGTCCGCAATTGGCGCAATTTCCGCCGGAACAACCAGCGCAGCCACCCGAAGATGTGGACTGGGCGTAATCATCGTCGCCGGAGCCGCCGGAATATCTCGCCGGGAGCGATATGAGCCTGCGCGTTTTGCCGGAACTGCAATCCGGGCATGAAGGATTCCCCTTGTCGAAAACAATCTCCTCAAACTCGCGTTTGCATTTTTCACAGACATATTCGTAAATGGGCATAAAAAAATCTCCAAAACCCGCAAGGCAAAAAGTCTCAGCGGGCGACGCCCTCGCGGTCTTCTTCCAGGCTGGACGCATAGAGACCGCAGAGCTATGTCACGGATTAGAGTGTTCTGTTTCGAAAAATTTTATTGCGTAGGATGAATCCATCCTACGCATGACTGGCCACAATTTCAAGCACTCTGTCCTCCATCATATCTCCGGCCTGACAATATCCTTAAATTTGTCCCGGCGCTATTTTTAAGCCAAAGACGTTCAGCTGGCAAGACTTACGGGAATATATTTGCCGCTTGACAGAAAAAATTTTACAGCACAAATAGGTGAGTACTTGAAAATCCCCCATACTATACTCACTATTTTTTGTGGAAATCAATGGAACACAGCCATTCATCCCTATTTCAGCTTCAAACGGACTATACTCCCATGGGTGACCAGCCCGCAGCCATTGCCACACTGGCAGACAATCTGGAAACAGGCGTGCACTCCCAGGTGCTGCTGGGCGTTACGGGTTCAGGCAAAACTTTCACCATGGCCAACGTCATTGCCCGCTACAACCGTCCAGCCTTGGTGCTTGCCCCCAACAAAACCTTGGCTGCGCAGCTTTACAATGAATTCCGCGAATTGTTTCCACACAACGCCGTGGAATATTTTGTGAGCTATTACGACTATTATCAGCCGGAAGCCTATGTTCCGGCTTCCGACACCTATATCGAAAAAGATTCCGCCATCAACGACAGTATCGACAAACTGCGCCACGCGGCCACGCACGCTCTGTTGACGCGGCGCGACGTGCTCATTGTGGCCTCGGTGTCCTGCATTTACGGTCTGGGTTCGCCTGAATACTACGCCAAACTGGTTGTTCCCGTTGAAACCGGCCAGCGTTTGTCCATGGACGCCCTCATCGGGCGCCTTGTGGAAGTGCATTATGAACGCAATGACTACGACCTGCACCGGGGCGCCTTTCGCGTGCGCGGAGACACGCTGGAAATCATCCCCGCCTATCACCATGAACGGGCGCTACGCCTAGAATTTTTTGGCGACGAGCTTGAAAGCATGCGGGAAATAGATCCCATTACCGGCGAATCTCTTTCGGAGACGGCGAAAACAGTCATCTTTCCGGCAAGCCACTTTGTTTCCGCCCAGGACAACCTCAAACGCGCGGCAATCGACATCCGCCGGGAACTGACGGAACGCTTGATCTGGTTCCAAGAGCACGGCAAACTTGTGGAGGCCCAGCGTCTGGAGCAGCATACCCAACTTGATCTTGAAATGATTGAAGAAATTGGCTACTGCAACGGAATTGAAAACTACACGCGCCACTTGGACGGCCGCAATCCCGGCGAGCCGCCCTCCTGTCTTTTCAATTACTTCCCTCGGGATTATCTGCTTGTTATAGACGAATCGCACATCACTGTTCCGCAGATCGGCGGCATGTACTGCGGGGACCGCTCCCGCAAGCAAACCTTGGTGGATTACGGTTTTCGGCTGCCCTCCGCCCTGGATAACCGCCCCCTGCAATTTGAGGAATTTTCCGCCCTGATCAATCAGGTGGTCTATGTATCCGCCACACCAGGCCGCTATGAACGTGATGAATCCTGCGGAGTTATCGCCGAGCAGATCATACGTCCCACCGGCCTGCTGGACCCGCTGGTGGAGGTGCGCCCGGTAAAGAACCAGGTGGAAAACCTACTGGGCGAATGCCGCACCTGGATATCGCGGGGCGAGCGCGTGCTTGTGACAACGCTGACAAAACGCATGGCCGAAGATTTGACGGAATACTGCTGTGGCATGGGCGTCAGGGCAAGGTACATGCATTCCGATATAGAAACCCTTGAACGCATACAGATTATCCGCGCGTTCCGCCTTGGGGAATTCGACGTGCTGGTGGGCATCAATCTGCTGCGCGAAGGTCTTGATATTCCCGAGATTGCCCTTGTCTGCATTCTGGATGCGGACAAGGAGGGTTTTCTGCGTTCCGCGGGCTCCCTTATACAGACCTTCGGCCGGGCCGCGCGCAACATCGTCGGTCGGGTTATTATGTATGCCGACACACTTACTCTCTCCATGAAAACGGCTATGGACGAGACGGATCGGCGCCGGGCAAAGCAGTCCGCCTACAACGAAGAATTTGGCGTCACCCCCAGAAGCACGACAAAAAGCCTTGAATCTCCCCTTTATTCGCTGTATTCGGAAAAGAAATCCTCGCGCGGCCGCAACGCGGCGGCATCTCCAGATACGACGCCCCGCACGGGGGAAGAAGCGGCCGTCACTGTGCGGCAACTGGAAAAGGAAATGCGCCTAGCGGCGCGTGAACTGGAATTTGAACGCGCGGCGGATCTGCGCGACCGCATACACGTGCTGCGCGCGCAAATGATCAACCTGCCGGAATAATCATGTCACACAGGAACAAAACGCTGCACACGAACCAGCCTTCGCTGCTGTCGCTGCATGGCGTAGCGGCCGATGGGGACCGGCGGCGCATGGAACGGCTGGCGGCGAAACTTCACCGCCACAACTATCTGTACCACACGCTGGATTCCCCGGAAATCAGCGACGATCAATACGACGCCCTGTTCAGAGAACTTGAGGGTCTGGAAAACAGGCATCCGGAGCTACGCGACCCGTCTTCCCCGACCATGCGCGTCGGCGGCGACATGCTGGAAGGGTTTGTCAAAAAAGAACACAGCCGCCGCATGTACGGCCTTGAAAACATTTTTTCTGATGGCGAATGGCGCGCTTTTGCCGAGCGCATGGCCCGCGTTCTACCGGGCGTGCCCATTTCTTTCTGGTGCGAACCCAAGCTGGACGGTCTGGCACTGGAGATTGTTTATGAAAACGGCCGGCTTACAAATGCCCTCACCAGAGGGGACGGCGTGCGTGGCGAGATAGTGACGCGGGCCGTGCAGACCATCCACACCGTGCCCCTACGCCTTCGGGGCAAAGGCCCGTTTCCGGCCCTGCTTGAGGTGCGCGGCGAGGCGATAATCTGTAAAAAGGATTTTACGGAACTGAACAAACGCCAGGAAGCCCAAGGGCGGAAAATTTTTGCAAATCCCCGCAACGCCGCGGCTGGAGCCGTGCGGCAACTGGACGTGGCCGTCGCCCAATCCCGTCCCCTGCGTTTTCTCGTCTACAGCATGGGCAATGTTGTCTGGGCCCCAGCCACCCCCTCAGATTGTCACCACGACGTTCTCCGGCGCTTCTCGACCTGGGGCTTTTTGACGCCGCCGGACGGACGGCTCTGCGCGGGGCTTGCGGAAGTGGAAGAATATGTATCCTCCGTCCGGCTGCGCCGTCAGTCTTTTCCCATGGAAATTGACGGCGTTGTCATAAAGCAGAACAACCTGAAAGCCCAAAAGGCCCTCGGGTACACGGCCCGCGCGCCGCGCTTCGCGGTGGCCTTCAAGTTTCCGGCCAATAAAGCTGAAACGCGTCTCGAGCGCATTGAAATACAGGTAGGGCGCACGGGGACGCTCACGCCGGTGGCCGTGCTGGAACCCGTGCTTGTAGGGGGCGCTGTAGTTTCCCGCGCTAGCCTACACAATGAGGACGAAATCGCCAGACGCGACGTGCGCGAGGGGGATACGGTCATTGTACAGAGGGCTGGGGATGTGATCCCTGAAGTTGTAGGGCCTGTTTTGGCTAGGCGCCAGCCGGATTCGACGCCTTACGTCTTTCCCCATGTCTGTCAGGCCTGCGGGGAAAAAGCGCATAGGGAAAGCGGCAAGGCCGCTTGGCGTTGCGACAATCTCTTCTGCCCCGCCGTGCGGTTGCGCAGCATTGAACACTTTGTTTCCAAAGCCGGACTTGACATTCAAGGTCTGGGATCAAAGTGGATTGCGCAGCTTGTGGAATCCGGCTGCGTCAAAACCCCAGCGGATCTGTTTGAATTGACCATTGAGGATTTGTTCAGGTTTGAACGCATGGGGGAGACTCTAGCTAAAAAATTCATCTCCTTACTCGACAAGGCTCGGCGGGAGGCAACGCTGCGGAGTCTGATCAGCGCGCTGGGCATCCGCCACGTGGGTGAACAGACGGCTTACCTGCTCGCTGAACGCTACGCCGATATGGACGAATTGGCCTGCGCCGATATGGAGACACTGCTGTCCTTGCCGGATATAGGCCAAAAAGTGGCTTCCTCCATAATAAATTTTTTTGACAGCCCAGCAAACCGCTCCCTTTTGGCTCGGTTTCGGGCATTGGGCCTCAGATTGCGGAAAAAAACCGCAAAAGATGAGACAGGACAAAGCCCCCTGCACGGAAAAAATATCTTGTTTACCGGCTCTCTTTCATTGCCGCGAAGTCGCGCCCAACAACTGGCGGAAGCCGCAGGGGCGCTTCCGGCAAGCGGCGTGAGCAAAAAACTTGATTACCTAGTGGCTGGGGAAAATCCAGGCGGCAAGCTGCAAAAAGCCCATGAACTCGGGGTGGCGGTAATAAGCGAAGTGGAATTTGCGCGACTGCTTCAGTTCGACGACGGACAGCAGGCTGAATTGGCAAGGAGAACATGATGAACACAGCGATTGTTGTTGTAGGAGCAAACGGACGTATGGGCAGAACTCTTGTCGGACTTGCGGCGGCGGCCCCAGACCTGACCCTTGCCGGTCTTGTGGATTGCGGGGATCACCTGCACGCGCTTGCCGTTTTCGGCTGCCCGGCGTTTGACGCGTTGGAGAAGGCGCTATCCGACGCGCCAGGAGCCGTTATCATCGACTTCACAACGCCGGAGGTGAGCCTGCAATCCGCGCGCATTGCCGCAGACACGGGGTGCCCCCTTGTTGTGGGAACAACGGGATTCAGCGATGCGCAAATGCGACAATTGCGCGAAGCGGCGCAAAAAACGCCGGTTTTCTGGTCGTCCAACATGAGTGTGGGGGTGAATGTCTTTTTGAAAATTTTGCCGGAACTGACACGCGCCCTCGGCGAGGAATACGACATTGAACTTGTGGAAATGCACCATAATCGAAAGAAGGACTCCCCCAGCGGCACGGCCTTGACCCTCATGGACTGCCTGGCCAAGGCGCGCGGATGGGATTTGGACGATACGCGCTGTTCCTCACGCGATGGCATTGTCGGCGAACGCCCCAGGAGACAGATATGCGTTCAGGCCGTACGCGGCGGGGATGTGGTGGGAGTGCATACCATTTACTTTCTGGGGCAGGGCGAACGCATCGAGTTATGCCATCAGGCCCATTCACGGGAAAACTTTGCCGGAGGCGCATTGCGGGCGGCACGCTGGCTTGCCGGCCGAAAGCCAGGAAAACTCTACGGCATGCAGGATATGCTGAGTTGAGGTAGTTCGGCTAGTTATAAACTTGAGTTTTTGAGAGTGTTAATCATGTCTAGCTCCGCCTCCCGAGTCAAGATTTTTTGATCTGGCGAATCAGATGCTATCCATGTCTCCGGCATCTTTTACGGGAGTTTTCCCTGTGCCATGATGAAATTCGCGCTATGTGTCCCACAATCAAACAATCGGCATCAAGCGCCATTGGCTAACCCCTCACATGGATGGTCTCGCGGCTCGTCATCCCCACCTGATTTCACATTCAATGCCCTGTCATAATGCCTTGTGAATGTTAATTATAACAACAGGATTTCCGCCTCCACTCCAGAGACAGTCGAAAAAATTTGATTATAAATCCACCAGTTCCACTTCCGACGGCTTTAGCGGGCGTCCTAAGAACAGGCTGCCCTTTTGGGCAAAGCGGCCCTGATTGTCGGTTGTCAAAAAACGGCAAGTTCCCTCTCCGCCCTCGCGCAGTATTCCGTACGCTACAAGTGCATCCCGCACACATTGCGCCGTGGTTGCAGCCGAGTCCACAATCTGCACGCTGTTACCCACAATCCGTCTGAGGGCAGGCAAAAGCGGGGGAAAATGCGTGCAGCCCAAAAGTAGGGTATCCGGTCCGGGCGTACTGACGGCAGGGCTGAAAACATCTTTGAGGTAGCGACGCGCCGTTTCCTCAACAACAAGGCCTTTCATCCAGCCTTCTTCGGCCAATGGAACAAAAAGCGTGCATGCCCGCCCCAGCACCTGCGCGTCTGGGCGGATACGCAGAATGGCCTGATGGTACACGCCGCTGGTTATGGTGGCCTCCGTGGCGATAACCACGATCTGCCCGGTGCGGCTTGCCCTGGCTGCGGCTAGGGCACCCGGCTCCACCACGCCCAGAACCGGCAGGGGAGCAAAATTCTTGCGCAGACTGGGCAAAGCGGCTGATGTGGCAGTGTTGCAGGCTATCACCAGCATTTTGACGCCCATATCAACCAATTTACCGACGGCCTGCACGGTATAGCGCACAATGGTGTCCTTGCCCTTGGTGCCGTAAGGCAGACGGGCCGTATCTCCGAGATATGTCACGTTCTCGGCGGGCAGACAGGCATTGATGGCCTTGAGCACCGTCAGACCACCCATACCTGAATCAAAAAGCCCGACGGGCAAACAGCTGTTGTTCATGGCGTGTGTGAAAATCCCGCTGGTTGTAAAAAGTGGCTTTTATTTCGTAACGTCACAGAGCGACTATACAATCACTCCCGAAATATCGTAAAGGATTTTTTCAGAACAGATTGATTGCTCATGATTTTTATATTTTTACACAATTCTGTACGGCTAATTGTTAAGAAATATGTTCGAACTCTCCAAGAGTATTTACTTTTAGATAGATTTATAGTATATTTTATTAATAATATTCAAATATTATGACAAAAAATAAGGCCGATGACTCACCTTTAGCCTGAATCTAAAATCTTGGTACGGTCAGGGACTTTACAGCCACCATGGCCTGATTTTTTCCTTCCAATATCTTCTGCGTATGTTCGAGCAGATTCATATGTTCGAACAGATTCACAGGATTCTGCAACAGGGAGACGAGTCCTTGAAGGATGAGTAGTACTCCCTCACTGATAGGGCCACGTTTCGGGATGTACGAAAACGAAGTTCCGATGAGTTCCGCAACAGGAACCACACGAGGTTCAATGAAGGTAAACCCCATGAGCTTTTCTTAAATAATCGGAGACAATGCTTTTCTGATGATTTAAGTTTTTCCAGGCTTCAGCAGCGGACTTGGAAATCTCTTCAAAAAGCGTATTCCCCAGAGAGTCAATGTAGTTTTGCAGATTGTCCTTCAAATCAGCATTGGCATTCTCTGGAGTCACTATCTTGAACAGTTGCCATTTGAAGTCCAGTTTGGAACGAACCTGATTCTCACTGACAGTGGAATTAACAATAATATTAGCTTATTGTGGATGTTTATCGATCCACTCCTGGATATTGTGTCCTTGAAGAAAGCTCTCTTTGGATTGATTGAAATCTTGTCGCATGACCTCCAGTTCGATATTGATGCGCTGCAAAGTCCCCGATATAAAATTCCGCTTGTCTACTGCGCGGGAATCGCCTTGAGCAGCAGGATGATCACACGGGATTTTACCCTTGGACACCGCTAAAGCACATCCCGATAAAAATGCGCCATACAGCGTTGCCATTTGGCCTGAGGATAAAACTCGCACAATAGTTCCCGGTCAATGAATTGACCGGGATCGCGACAACAAGCTTTCCATATCCAGAGTTTGTTTTTTTGAACCCAGGTAACTCTATATTTCATCAAGTTTAACAATGACGGCTGTTCCTGGCTTTGGTGTCTCGCAAACTTTTTTCGCAAATGTCTTGACCCATTGCATGACAGTGGAGATAGAAATTCTTGTCAACCGCGCTATGGGATTCATGAAAAGTCAAGATATTCCAAATAGTTAATGATTTAGATGTGTCAGCCCTAGTCACCTTCGGGAAATTACTTGACGCCATAGAATAAATTGGGATAAAAATTTTCATGCTGCAAATTGATGTTTCATTTATCATGCCGGAATGGTGAAATTGGTAGACGCAGCGGACTCAAAATCCGCCGTCCGCAAGGGCTTGAGAGTTCAAATCTCTCTTCCGGCACCAAGAATATCAATAGGTTATCTTAACAGATAGCCCCTTTTTTACTGTACCTGAACTGTACCTACTATATTCTGTCACCAAGACTGGACATAATGGCAGCAGCGCGTTGCTGGCTGCCGGCAGGGATATGGGCATATACATTGCCGGTGATTGTAACTGTGGAGTGTCCCAACTGCGCTGACACGGCAGTCAGATCAGCACCGGCGGCAAGCATTGATGTGGCTGATGTGGCTGCGGCATGACGAATGTTATACATTCTGAAATGAGTCAATCCCGCATCTTTGACGGTTTTGTCCCAAGCCGCGCGATAAGTTATGACATGCCGCCCATTACGATGGCAGACAAGCTGAATGCCGGAGGACATATCCTCAACGTGTCGCTGTGACGCTTCGGCAATATATGGAGACGGAGGAACGACAATTTTCAAGGCACCGCTTTCTCCTTGACGTACAATGACTATTCCCCGCCGCCAGCCAAAGGCCGTCCAAAGCAGACTGAACAGCTCCACATGTCCGGGACACAGGGACAGACAAAAACACGTCTTGATTGCCCACTGGAGCCAGTCGGGGGAGTGCTCATGGAGCGTATGTCGCTGATTTATGTCGCTGATTGTGGTACTGACGATATACCGCTTGACAAGCAGGCGCTTGTAATCCCGTCAGGGATTGCGGGCGATAAGTTCCTGATCGGCCCCCCATGCCAAAATTGCGCGGATGAGAGCCTGATATTTGTTGATGGTGTTATTGCCAGTTCCCCGCACGCAAAAGCCTTCGCCATACGCTCCAAATCTTGGCGGTTCAGTGCCTCGGCATATTTCTCGCGCATGAACTTTGCCGGAGCTTCGCCGGACATGTTGGTATACGCTCATGAATTTTACCTTTGCATAGCGCGGCAAAGTCTTTGTCTGACAGCCTTTGCCGTTTCGGCCTGTCCGTATCTGATCTGATATGTCCAGCATGTGCCGCAATTCCCTATCTATCGCGGAAATCTTTTCAGCAAGCACATTCCGTTCCAGGAACAGTCGGCGTATATTCGTAAGGAGTTTGTCATTTGCAGGCAACATGGGAATATCCTCACCTCAAAGAGTTAGTTTGTTACATCCTAATCTCTTCCGCAATGGGGCCGCGATTCGACTAATCAATCCCCGCTCTCTCCGCCACCTTCGCCACGCGCTGTACAGCAACAGAACCATATAGGTAAAAGCGCATACGAAACCAATGAACGTAACTATCAGGGTCGTGATTGCCATGAACGAGAAGGTTATTCCGTTATGCATAATAATTCCCCCCTTCCGGCAGGATTAAAAACATCGTGACTTGGGTTCCGCTGGTGCTTTGGCCCTCGCAGGAAGTTTCGGACATCTCGGCATAAAACATTCCAGTCGCTTACCGCATGGGAGCAGCGTAGCTTTCAGCCTCATGCGCGAGCATTCCCTCAGACCTGCCAAGGCTTTTTCTTTTTTGTATTCCGCCATAATCTTCTGTGATTCGATCTGGCGGGCAAGTGCCAGGGCGCGTTTCTTCAGGGAACGGTTCCGCCAGTATTCGCGCTCCTTTTCCGGATTGTTTTTGCGCCATTCAACCCTATAGGCAAGCATGGCTTCCCTGTTGTTTTGGTAATGTTCCCTTGCTTTATGGCGCAGTCTTTCGGCGTTGGCGGCATAGTATTTCTTCTGGCATTCGCGCACCTTTTCCCGATTGGCTTTGTACCACAACTGCTTGTCGCTCAGGCCTTCCTCAAGCGCCGACGGGCTTGATTTATCTTCTTTGTCCTCACTCATCAGCGCTCCTGCTCGCGACCGAATAGCCCGCAACCATCCTGTCGGGAATATCATGCCCGCTTTCCCAACGAATCATGGACTTGAGGAGGCTCGGAAGATGGTCAAGAATGTTAATTCGAGTGGTGGGCTTTACCCCGATGGCGGCCGCAACATACCTGGCGTACCTTATTTTGACCTCATTGCCGGAGTCGCAGAAGCGGTCGATGATTTCGGCAATGGTGTCAATCTTGTGGATTCGCGCATAAACTTTCAGGACAATCGCAGCGGCTCGGACACCGTATTCACGCTCGGTAAAAACCGCATGGCCGTGCCTGTCCCTGCCCGTCTGCCCTTCCCAGTAGGTATCATGTGGAGCTTTGACATTGGCCGGGTTGTTGTTTTTTATGGCCAGCGTCGCCCCCGCAGGGCTTGGAGTTGGTTTGTCAACCACAATGGGAGCCTTGGGTGGCGCTGCTGGTGTATGAGTGATATTTTCTTCTATCCAGACCTGTTCCCCTTGCGTGGGCAAAGAGGGAAAGGTTGTGGTGAAAGTGTGGAAGAACAGATATATTGACAGGGCTATCAAGGGAAATATTATTAGATTTTTTGTCTCAACTTGCATTCAAACCTCCGCGTCCG
>JAITNF010000087.1 GCA_031290615.1 Desulfovibrio sp.
GAGGCAAACGAAATGTAGAGGCAAACGAAATGGATCGGAATGCGGGTGAGAAAGACTATAGATACCCAGATCCGGAAGGCCCTCGACGTGGGAATAAAGTGCGTGGGCATGGCGCATGAAGTAGCAGATGGACTGGTTCCAGATTGAGGATGGAAGCCCACTTTCTTTGTGCGGATGTTTTCCGCGCAATTCGCAGGTTCACCTCTTTATCCGAGCATATCTCCTTCCCATTAGTGGGGTGTCATAATCTCTACGCCGCCAAATCCAACATTGGCGCGGGTTGAATGGCAAAATGATCCCCAAATGGCATTTTTATGCGCCGGTAGGACTTGAACAAGCCGTCCAGAAAGGGATGGATATGCACAAACTGAAACTGGGCAATGCCGCTTCTCAAAACGGGATGGACATCCTGCTCCCGGTTGAGCCAGTCCACGAGTTCCGTCATCATGATCGGATCATATACGGCGGGTGGAGTGTAGACCACAGCGCCCGTTCTGGAATTGACGACATAGTTCTGTATTTTTCGATACTCGCCGGGAGCGGCGGGTCCACCCCTTACGCCGTCCACCAATCGCTTGTGTATTTCTCTGATCAGTCCGTCAGTAATCGGCCAGCCGTCCTCAAGATACGAAGACACAGATTCGAATGCTTTTTTGTAGTTCAAAAGTTCCAGCACATCATCAGGATCGGCGTTCGGCACGTTCCTTCAATATGTGTGGTGTGGTGGGCTTCCAGAACCAAAGTCGGATAACGTTGCGGCTTCCAGAAAACCGCGCGCCCGCTCAATGCTGGTCAAAGCGGCAGCGATGCGATTGGTAATTGTGAAAATTGGGTCAAAGCTATTGATCATTCCGCTGTCCTCAACCATCTGCTGCCTATACTTTGCATAATCCTATCCATCAGTGTTCTGTAGCTATCAATCACATCATACACCACAGACCCAGTGCTGATTGCTTTGAAATGTTCTCGCGCACATTCAATTTTTGCCGCTTCAATCTTGAGTAAGTCCAATGTGCTAAGAGAACCTTTTGTTTCCGCAACAAAGTAAATATGCTTCACTTTACCATCATGGAACGCAATAGCCCAATCGGGATTATACTTACCGACAGGTGTCCTGATATAAAAACTGTTCGGCAGTTTTACATAAATGGCAACTTCATTGCTAGTATCTATGCTCTCAGCGAAGCTCCTCTCATTTGTGGAATCGTAGAGGAGATAATCATACAAATGCTTCTTCGCCTCCATCGCGTTCACGCCAAGCTGACCTTTCATCGTAGGCTCAGTGAATATAGTGGTATCGTAAACGGAGTCCAGCTTGTCGTAGGTGATATGCTGGATGATAACCGTGTCTTTCTGTTCGTTAATAATGGTCGCGGTACTGATAATGAACTCTTCAGGGTTGCTCATAAACTGTTCAAAGATGTTCTTTTCAATCCCGCGCAAAATTATTGCTACCGCGATACGAGTAAGTCCGGTTTCAGCGACAATCTTTCAGATGAGATCATATTTACGGAAGCATTTGATTTGGTTTCAACAGGACAAGAACGACCGTGTGACTCACGCATCATCGTCGCGCCGGAAAGGAGGTGTTCCCTGGATTTAATGTCTTTCAGCGCGCTGGTTTCCACTGTAAAGAATATCTTGGACACGAGCAGGTGCTGATTCAAGGCACCAATAGCCTTGTCGATAAGTTCCGCCTCGTCAAATTTTACCACATAGACGGACTTTGCATTTATTTTTGCCCAGAGAGCTTTGAACTCCTTACCGGCGAGCTTGCCTTCGTCAATCTGTAACTCCACATTATTGTTCTTGCGGGCATTTTCCGGTTGCATGGCATGGCTGTCGTATATGGAATCAATGATGGCGGTTATATCAGGCGCGCAATCAGCGGTTTCCTCCGCAATCTCAATCGTGCCGTTCTTCTTGTCTTCGTAATATTTGTCCGTAAGTATGCCTTTTTTCACATAGCCGCTTGTGATAAGTCCTTCATAAATACTTTGGGCAAGCTCAATATCAACTACTTGTTCAATTCCTGAAGCATCTCGAATAATTTTATTTTTGAACAGATCCATAGAAATCATACGCGGGCGGGTGGCCACAGCTTCGGCAATTTCTGCCTGCAACCCCTTGGAGAAGCTATCGTAACTCTCATTGGCGATGACTGTCAGCACGTTGATATTGTGTACGTCTTCACCAAGCAAATGGGTGTCCATGCGTTCGCCGCTCTGATTTACAGAGAGGCGCAATCCACGTCCGACTTCCTGACGCTTGCGGACATCGCTACCGCTTTTCTTCAATGTGCATATTTGAAACACATTGGGACTATCCCAACCTTCGCGCAGAGCGGAATGGGAAAAGATAAATCGTACAGGCTCCTTGCGATCAAGCAGGTGTTCCTTATTTTTTCATAATCAGGTCATAAGCATCGCTGTCGTCGGAAGTGCGCTCTTTCTTGTCCCCAAGTTTGCTGTCCATCATGCGTCTGCTCTTTTTGTCGATAGAGAAATAACCGTCATGTGTAGCTTCCGCGCTTATGGTATTCAAGAATTTGATATAATCTTCGTCGCCAATTTTTTGCTGTAAGTCTTCGAGAATGGCGTTATATTCTTCTTCAAATATATCGGCGTATTCGCCATTGCAGGATTGCCCAGTATTGTCATATTGCCTGTATTTTGCAACCTCATCAATAAAAAATAGAGATAGAACCTTAATACCCTTCAATACGGAGGACGGTATAGCCATCTTTGTATTCATCTAACTCTTCTGACTGCACAAATAAATTAAATCCTTCATTTACTGTGCGTCGCACAATACGAAGTCCTTTTGCACCTTTATAATCATATTCAATTGTGGCTGTAGGATTACCGGCGGAAGTATTGATGTTTTTTAGAAATACATAGCCCTCGGTCGCTGTTGAGCCTGTTACCGAAATACATTTAACCGCAATCTTCTTGACCAGTTTTTTGTTATAGGCTTCCATTGCGTCCAGGCGATAGATCAGGTTGTAGCTGGCTGTCGGAAGCGAAGCGATCAATATCCGTAAGCTGTGCTGAATTGTAAACGAAGTATCGAATTTTTTTACCGTATTCCTCCGCAAAGTGTTCCTCGGTAATCTGGAAAGACTTATACACGCCCTCGCGTATAGCGATAGACGGTACAACAATAATGAACTTGCTCCAGCCATACCGTATCGGCTCAAGCTCACGAAGGTATCTGTCGTAGTCAGACTCAAATATTCTGTCTTGGATGATGCGGTATTTCTCGAACTCGCTTTCAGCGTGCAGGTTGGCGATTTCGGCGGATACCCTGCCGCCGTCTGTCAGCAGCGCATGGCTGTCCGCTTGCAGAATAAGATCAAGACGTGCCGCCCAATCCTGCATTGTCATTGGAATATGGCGACGGGTACGAAGCTCGGCCAAGTCGAGATATGCGGAAATGATCAAGCCTAGGTTGCCCAATTCTTCTTTTTAGAGGTAATTTTTAGCGATGGAAAAATCGCTCTTGGCAATCTTTCCGTCCGGCGCGGCTTTCCATGTCGTTAAGCCCATGTATGGCATTTATTCCCCAGCTTGGCGGCTTCCACTCGCGATAAACGCTGGATTTACGGTTCGGATAGGACGTAGGCCGTTGTCTATCTCAACGACCTTCACGCCGTGCAAAGTGTATGGGCCCCGCCGCACAATCCCTGCAATGTTCCCTACGCTCTTTCCATCGGACAAGTTCAGACATGGGCGCGTCGGCTCTGGTTGGCAGATCAAATATAGACCCCAGGCAATGACGCTCTCCCCGTGTGCCCACAGCGTCCGCGCTGAAATTCTGACAGGTGAGGATATTCCCCCCGGCCATGTCCAGGGTCAGCGTCCTCGGTCGGTCGCAACAACCGTCAACTATCCAACTCATGAGCTAAAATCTCTATAAGCAACGGCAGAGAGTTGAGCGGAAGTGACGCATTCTTGCAGTCGTCTTTTGCGCCTACCTTTAACCGGGTCTGAATTGTTTTATAGTAAAAACAACAAGCATTTGCCAAGTTGCCTGTTGCCGGGGAAAGCGCCAGTCTTGTATGCCGCCACAGCCCGTGTCAGCAGTTCTTTACTGGCTGTCGTCATGAGCTGAATTGCAGACATTGTCCAGGTAATTTTAATAGCAGGAGTGCTCTAACCATCCGGCAACATGCCCTTGAGCATGCCCTGTCCGGTTGATTCCAGCACCGCGCGCCACAGCTCCGAGTAAATGTTTAGGGTGCGGCGTTTGCGGGTTACCAGTTCCAGCGGCAGATGCACATAGCGCCCCTGCAGCTTGGCCACCACCATATCCGTGCGTCCGGCCATGGCCGCGTGTACGGCGTATTGCCCCAGAAAGCCGCAATACACCTTGTCGTTGGCAACTGCTGGCACGGAGCGGATGATATAGCTCGGATCAATGTATTTTATGGAATACGGTATCTTGCGGGCGTTGAGATAGGTCTTTATTTCCCGGCGCAGCAGTTCGTCGATATCGCCGAGCACGGGATTGCCCGATGCGTCGGTATCTGCGTTCTGGGTAAGCAGGTGCTGACCAGCACCTTCAGCAGCGACGATGACGGCGTGTTTGCGCGTGAGCAGGCGATTTTCCAGGGCGGGCAGAAGTCCGCCCCCCCCATACAAGGTGAAAGGTGCTTCGGGAATCAGCACAAAGTTTACTTCCTTGATGGCAAGGGTCGCCAGCGCGGCGATGAAGCCCGATTCCCGCCCCATGAGCTTCACGAGGCCGATGCCGTTGGGAGTGCCGCATGCCTCGGTGTGAGCGCACTCAATGGCTTCCGTGGCCTTGAATACGGCGGTTTCAAAGCCGAAGGACTGGGGGATGAAGTTGATGTCGTTGTCAATGGTTTTGGGTATGCCGATGACGGCGATCTTGAGGCCGCGCTTGTTCATTTCTTCGCTGATGGAAAGGGCCGCGCGCATGGTGCCGTCCCCGCCGATGACGAAAAGGGCGTTGACGTTGCAGCGCTCCAGCGTGTCCACAATTTCGTCCGGCTGCTGCGGGCCTCGGGAGGAACCGAGGATGGTTCCGCCGAAGCGGTGAATATCCGCCACCATGTCGGGCGTGAGTTCCGTGGGGTGGTGCTTGAATTTGGTGATAAAGCCTTCCAACCCATAGGGGATGCCTAACACGGAAGGCACGTTGTAGGCGTGGTAGGCCTCCATGACGATGGCGCGGATGACGTCGTTGATGCCGGGGCACAAGCCGCCGCAGGTCACGATGGCGCATTTTGCGTGGCCTGGGTCAAAATAGAGTTTCCTGCGCGGGCCGGCGGCTTCAAAGGAGTCGTATGTATGGCTCCAGCCGCCGTCGCCCAACTCGTCATTCACAAAAATCCGGATGTGCATGTCGTCGGACCAGGTTCTGTAAGGCAGGTGCGAGTCAAGCTTGCAGGGGCCGAGAATACGGATGGCGGTATCAAGTGCATATTCTTTGTTCATGGCTGGCATTACTATTTAAGAATTTATACGCAAATCCTCGCGGGCATTTCAGGTGTGAAATGTTCCGGCGTTTTCACTGCAAGGAGTTTGCTTTATTTTTTATTTATTTCCCGGCCTTACAGGATAAATAAAAATTTCGGCCGCGAAACCAGAATTTTTATTTAGTAATCCGCAGGCGGGCTAACTGCTCTATTTGCCGATGACTGCTTTTGTCGCCAACGCTATCTGCAGTTCCTCGTCCGTGGGGATGATCAGCACCGGAATCTTGCTGTCAGACGTGGATATCGCGCGCGCGCCGGGTTTGCGTGTGTTGTTTGCCGTTTTGTCCAGTGTGATGCCGAAGGCTTCCATGCCTTCACACACGGCGGAGCGCGTGATGTTGTCATTTTCGCCGATGCCTGCGGTAAAGACTATGGCGTCCACTTTACCGTCCAAAAGTGCCATATACGAGCCGAGGATTTTTTTAACGCTCCGCACAAGCATCTTGAGCGCTAACTCCGCGCGTTTGTTACCCTTTTTGATCTGGAAGTGCACATCGCGCATGTCGGTATACCCGCATATTCCAAGCAGTCCGGATTTTTTGTTCATCAAGGTGTCGGCTTCGGCGGGGGTCAGACCTTTTTTCTCCATGATAAAAGGCACGATGGCTGGGTCAATGCTGCCGCAACGCGTGCCCATGACAAGGCCCTCCAGCGGCGTCAGACCCATGCTGGTGTCGTGGCATTTGCCGTTCTTGACGCAGGTCATGGACGAGCCGTTGCCCAAGTGCATGGTGATTGACCGCAGTTCGCCGAGTGGCTTGTTGAGAAATTCCGCCGTGCTGGCGGCGATATACTTGTGGGATGTGCCGTGAAAGCCGTAACGGCGAACCCCGAGTTCTTTGTACAACTCATAGGGCAGGGCGTACATGTAAGCTTCTTCCGGTATGCCCATGCCGAATTCAGTGTCAAAAACGGCGACGTTAGGCGCGCCGGGAAAGAGCTTCTCGGCCACTTCAATTCCCATGAGGTTGGCTGGATTGTGCAGAGGGCACAAGGCGCTGCATTGGCGGATAATGTCCTTGACACGCTGATCCACTAGAACAGGGGCCGAAATTTCTTCGCCGCCGTGTACGGCGCGGTGCCCTATGGCGGCAATTTCGCTCTTGTCCTTGATGACGCCCACTTTTGTGTCAGTCAAAAGCTCAATAACTTCTTCCATGCCTTCGATGTGGGTCGGGAAGGCGTGTTCGCGCAGAATTTTTTTTTCTTTGCCGTCGTCTTTGTAGGTTTTATGGGTAAGGCTGCCCACCGGCGCGCCTATGCGCTCAACAATGCCCGAACCGAGCACGCGTTGCGTGTCCATTTCAAGAAGCTGGTATTTGCACGAAGACGAACCGGCGTTGATAACCAGTATTTTCATAACGCATTCCTTATGGCTTTGGTTCCTGTATTAGTGGCCATGAAATAGGTCAGCTCCCGGTGGCTCTTTCCGCCGCGGCCTGTACGGCGGTCAAGGCGACGGTATTGACAATGTCGGCCACCGAGCAGCCGCGTGAAAGGTCATTGACCGGCTTGTTCAGGCCCTGAAGCATGGGGCCTATGGCAAGAGCCTGGGCGGCACGCTGTACCGCCTTGTAGGTATTGTTACCTGTATTTAGATCCGGGAAAATGAATACGGTAGCCTGCCCCGCCACTTTGCTGTTGGGCAGTTTTGTCTTGGCGACTGCGGGGTCTATGGCCGCGTCGTACTGCAAGGGACCTTCGAGGGCTAGCTCCGGAACCAGTTGCTGGGCAATTTTTGTGGCCTCCACAACAACGTCCACGTCCGCTCCCTTGCCGGAGGAACCGGTGGAATAGGAGAGCATGGCCACGCGCGGCTCAATGCCGAAAATTTTGGCGGAATGAGCCGAAGCTATGGCGATTTCCGCCAATTGTTGCGCGGTGGGATTGGGGTTGACGGCGCAGTCGCCGAAAACCAGAACCTGGCTTTTGAGGCACATCAAAAATACCGAGGAAACTACGGAAAAACCTGGTTTTGTCTTGATAAACTCGAAAGCCGGTCGGATTGTATGCGCTGTGGTATTGACAGAGCCGGAAACCATGCCGTCGGCGTCGTTCTTTTTCACCATCATGGTGGAGTAATAGGTGGCGTCAGCCATGATGTCGCGCGCCTGCTCGGGAGTAACCCCCTTGTTTTTGCGAAATTCATGATAGCTTTGCGCGTAATCGTCAAATTTGGGTGATTTTACAGGATCAATCACCGTGGACTTGCCGATGTCCAAGCCAAGGTCCCTGGCTTTTTTGGAAATAACGTCGGTATTTCCCAAAAGAACAATTTCGGCCACTTTGCGACGAAGCAAGATATCCGTTGCCCGGAGAATACGTTCTTCCGTCCCTTCAGCCAGAACAATGCGCATTCTTGCGTTTTTGGCGCGCTCAATCAAATTGAATTCGAACATCATGGGCGTCATGCGACTGCTGTGCTCGGTCTTCAGACGATTGACAATTTTTTTGCCGTTGACGTAGTGCTCAAAAAGGCCAAGCAGAGTATTGATCTTGCGCAGATCGCCGGGTTCAATCACCGTATAGAGTTCTCTGAGGGCGAGAATAGTTTTGTAGGTGTGGTGCTCGCTGAGCAGTATCGGCAAGGTGGCGCCGGGCCAGCCTTTTATGAGTTTGCACACCTCCGCCGGTGGACGCAAGCCGCATGTAAGCAGCACTCCGGCGATGTCCGGATTTGCCGTGGACAAACGGGAGGCTATGGATGCCAGCAGCATGTCCGTGCGGTCTCCGGGAAAGATTACAAGCTGATCCTTGGTAAGATATTGCAGCACATGATCAGTGTGCATAGCCGCGATGAGGTAATCGTCCACAAGCGCATCCAGGCGATTGTGTCCGAAAAGCACCTCGGCCTTGAGAAGCTTTTGCACATCTTGCATGGTGGGCTTACCGATAGTGGGGTCGTCGGGCACGGCAAAGAGCAGGGGGGCGTTGTCTCCCTGGCAGAAATGCTGGCGCATTTCATCAATTTCCACCTTCGTCAGGCTTGCCATGTTGATAATGGTGGCAAGCACGTCCACCGAATATTGGGCAAGCTCGTCCATAACAAGCTGGAGGGATTCGCGCACTTCGTCAGCGTCCTTGTTTTTTCCAGTTGTGACGAGAATTACCGGGCAGCTCAGATTGGCCGCGATTTCAACATTGAGTTCAAACTCCAGCACGGGGTCCTTGCCCAGAAAATCTGTGCCGATGCAAAGAACAAAGTCGTGCGTTTCAAGGAGGTTTTTATATCTGCGCAATATGTTTTCCACGAGCAGATTGCGTGAGCCTTGGTTTACGATTTCCCTGGCTTCGGTATAGGTGTAGGCAAAGGTGTCACCATATTCCATGTTGATTTTGAAGTATTTGAGCATCAGGTTGATGTCAGGGTCTAGGTCGTCAAGTTGCGGTTCACTGATAATCGGTCGAAAAATTGCCACCTTGCGCAGTCTACGGCTCAGAAGCTGCATGATCCCAAGGGCAACGGCGCTTTTTCCGTTCCGTTGGGAGGTGGCTGTAATATAGAGACCATTGTGCATACTGTCTCCCGTTCGTATAAAATTTGGTTGGTAAATGTTGACGCGCCCGGTTCCGGGACCGGGCGCGTGAGAATCAAATTAGCTCAGTTCGCGGAATGGTAGGGAAGGTCTGCCAGTTGTTTGTACATGGCATAACGCTGGGCGTAGGCCTTGGCAAGCTTCTCTTTGAGGATTTTGGACGCTTCGGGGGCCGTTTTCCCGAGAGAGGCAAAGCGTATTTCGCCTTCCAGGAATTCCGTCAGCGATACGCTGGGGGCCTTGCAGTCAAGCTGGAAGGGATTTTTGCCTTCCTTGGCAAGGTCAGGGTTGTAGCGGTACAGGGGCCAGTAGCCGCACTGCACGGCGTTCTTTGCTTCTTCCATGCTCTTGCTCATGCCCTTGCGAAGACCCTGGTTGATGCAGGGCGCGTAGGCGATGATGAGCGATGGGCCCTTGTAGGCTTCGGCTTCGCGGAAAGCCTTGAGCACATGCTGTTTGTCCGCGCCCATGGCAATGGAGGCCACATACACATAACCATAGGTCATGGCCATACGTCCTAGGTCTTTCTTGCCGGTTCGTTTGCCGGCTGCGGCAAACTGGGCCACAGCGCCGAGCGGAGTGGCTTTGGAAGACTGGCCGCCGGTGTTGGAGTACACTTCGGTGTCCATAAGCAGCACATTGATGTCGTCGCCGGTTGCGAGCACATGGTCAAGACCACCGTAACCGATGTCGTAGCCCCATCCATCACCGCCGAAAATCCAGACGCTTTTCTTTGTGAAGAGGTCTTCCATTTCCCGCAGTTCCTCGGCCAGCAGACTGTCAAGGTCGTCGAGAAGGTCAATGATCTTTTCGCCGTATTCACGGGAACCTTCGGCATTGTCCTTGTTGTCAAGCCAGCCCTGAAGGGCTTCCTTGAGTTCGGCGGAAACGTTCTTCTCCTGAAGAGTCTGTTCGACAAGCAGGGCTAAGCGGTCGCGGCGCTGCACATAGGCAAGGCCGATGCCGCAGCCGTATTCCGCCGCGTCTTCAAAGAGCGAGTTGCCCCAAGCCGGACCAAAGCCCTCATTGTTGACGGTATATGGCGTTGTCGGCGAAGATGCGCCCCAGATGGAGGAGCACCCTGTGGCGTTGGCAATGACCATGCGTTCGCCGAACATCTGCGTGAGAAGTTTGACGTAAGGGGTTTCGCCGCATCCGCCGCAAGCTCCCGAGAATTCGTGCAGTGGCTGCTGGAATTGTGAACCCTTGAGGGTGTCGCGCGCTAAAAGTTTAGTCTTGACGGATATATTGTCCACCGCGAATTTTAGATTGGCTTTCTGTGCGTCAATCTGGCTTTCCAGTGGCTCCATGACAAGGGCTTTCTGTTTGGCTGGGCAGACGTCGGCGCAGGAACCGCAGCCAAGGCAGTCTTCGGGATAGATCTGCATCCGGAATTTGAGATCCTTAAGTTCTTTGCTATGTGCGTCTTTGACTTCGAAAGTCTTCGGCGCGTCTAAGAGTTCGTCGGCTGTTGCCAGATAAGGCCGAATGGCGGCGTGGGGACAGACAAAGGAGCACTGGCAACAGTGGATGCAGTTTTCCATTTTCCATTCGGGAATAGTGATGGCCACTCCGCGTTTTTCGCAGGCCGCCGTACCGGTGGGAACAAAACCGCCCACATCACCCGGATGCTTCTTGAAGAAGGCCGAAACGGGCAACTTGTCGCCCTGCTGGGTCAGAATGGGCCGTACGATGGATTTTATGTATTCATCGTCGCCGCAGAAGCACGCTTCTGTGCCTTCCTTCGCGTCCGCCCAAGAAGCTGGGTATTTGATTTCTTCCACCGCGCTTGCACCTTTGTCCACGGCGGCATTGTTCATGTCGACAATTTTTTGACCCTTGAGTCCATAGGTCTTTTCAATGGATTTTTTGAGCAGCTCCACCGCTTTTGAGAAATCAATAACATTGGAGAGCTTGAAAAAAGCCGTCTGCATGATCATGTTGATGCGTCCGCCGAGACCCACTTCCCGGGCTACCTTGACCGCGTCAACATTGTAGAATTTCAGTTTTTTGCGGGCGATTGCGCGCTTCATGGAAGCGGGCAGGTGTTTTTCCATGTCCGCGAGAGACCAGTTGGAATTGAGCACAAATACGCCGCCGTTCTTGATGCCTTCCAGCACGTCGTACTGGGTGACATAAGCCGCCTTGTGACAAGCGATGTAGTCCGCCTTGGTGATAAGATAGGAAGACTGTATGGGCTGTTTGCCGAAACGCAGATGCGATACGGTGAAGCCGCCGGATTTTTTAGAGTCATAGGCAAAATATGCCTGGGCATACATGTCGGTGTTGTCGCCGATGATCTTTATGGCCTGCTTGTTCGCGCCCACAGTGCCGTCCGCGCCGATGCCGAAGAATTTGCACTGCACGGTGCCTTCGGGCACGGTGTCGATTTCTTCTTCCACATCCAGGGAAAGGTTGGTGACGTCATCCCTGATGCCGACAGTAAAGTGATTTTTGGGCGCGAGGCCGAGCATGTTGTCATAGACGGCCTTGGCCATGCCCGGCGTGAACTCTTTGGATCCCAAGCCGTAACGGCCGCCGACAATAGTGGGCGCGTTCCCGTGTTCCAGAAATGTCGTGCAGACGTCCTGATACAACGGGTCGCCGATAGCTCCGGCTTCCTTGGTGCGGTCAAGGATGGTCAGTGTGGCGGCGCTTGCGGGAATGGTCCGGAGCAGATGGTCAGGGGAGAATGGTCGGAACAGATGTACCTTGACGAGGCCTGTGCGTTGACCCTGCTTGTTCAGATAGTTGACCGTTTCTTCAATGACTTCACAAGAAGAACCGATGCTGATGATGACGCGGTCGGCTTCCGGGTGCCCCACATAGTCGAAGAGGTGGTGTTTGCGGCCCGTGATCGCGGAAACCTTTTTCATGTTTTCCAGCACAATGGCGGGAACGGCGTCGTAATAGCTGTTGCAGGCTTCCCGGTTCTGGAAATAGATGTCCGGATTCTGTGCGGTGCCGCGCACATGCGGATGCTCGGGGTTCAGCGCGAGAGCGCGGAAGGCTTCAACATTGTCCCAGTTCACCAGTTTTTTGATATCTTCGTAATCAATGACTTCAATTTTCTGCACCTCGTGAGATGTGCGGAAGCCGTCGAAGAAGTGACAGAAAGGAACAGTTGCGTCTATGGCCGAGAGATGGGCGACAAGCGCCATATCAATGCATTCCTGTACCGAAGAGGAAGCGAGGAAGGCAAAACCCGTTTGACGACAGGCCATGACATCCTGATGGTCGCCGAAAATGGACAGCGCGTGGGATGCAAGAGCGCGGGCTGAAACATGAAAAACGCCGGGGAGATGTTCACCGGCTATTTTGTACATGTTGGGGATCATCAGCAACAAGCCTTGCGAGGCTGTATAGGTAGATGTGAGCGTGCCGCCGGCCAGCATGCCATGCACAACGCCGGCCGCGCCAGCCTCGGACTGCATTTCACGCACAAGGACTCTCTGCCCCAGAAGATTTTTTTGGCCTTTGGCCGCCATCTCGTCCATCACTTCGCCCATGACCGACGAAGGGGTAATGGGATAAATGGCCGCTGTTTCCGTAAGCGCGTACGCAATGTAGGCTGTGGCGTTATTGCCGTCCATGGTTTTCATTTTAGCCATTGTTGCCTCCTAGGCGCCGGATGGCGCGTTCGTTTTACTGTTTGCTTGTGTATGAATTACGTTCGGATATTCTTTGTTTGCGAGCTTGTATCCGGGCTTCGCCCTATACGCCTGCATGGGTGCCCTTGTCGGCGTAAGTGTTGATTTGGGGGTTATATACACTGACTTCGTTACGGCAATAACACCTCAATAACACCTTGGTCGAATTACTTCAGAGCATCTGTAAATGACACGGAAAAATTTGAAATTTCGGTCTGAAATATGTAATTCGGCAACATTCCCATTAATGTCATTCTTTAGGTTAGACTTGTTTGTTCGAACAGTCAAATAAAATTATTTGCAGGTGCGCTCTATGCTTGCGAAAGCGTTATGACTGTGGATCGACTCAATGCTTTCCACTTCCACGCGGAACCACGCGACATGCTCGTGCGCCGAGAGTCGCTGAGCCACATTGCGTACAACGTCTTCCACAAACCGCGGATTGGCAAAAGCGTGCTCGGTGACGAATTTTTCGTCCTCGCGCTTGAGGAGGGTATATACGGCTGAAGAACCAGATTTTTCCGCAATTTCAATGAACTCTTCAATCCAGGAAAAGCCGGTCATGCGTATGCTCATGCGCACGATGGCGCGCTGGCTGTGCGCGCCTTCGTGGCTTATGGCCTTTGAGCAGGGGCAGACGGTCATGACTGGCACATCCACATCCAGCAGAAAGGACTGCCTCTCCTCATCCAGTTCTCCTGTGAGACGGCACTCATAAGGGACAAAGCTGCTGCTGCCCGAAGCGGGGGCTGATTTGCGGATGAAATATGGGAAGCAAAAATGGACGTATGCCCGTTGCGCGCCCAGACATTTTTTTATGTTTTCAAGGAGGCGTCGCATGGACTGATAACTTATTTCATCATTCCATGCCTCCAGCTCTTCCACAAAACGACTCATGTGCGTGCCCTTGAAAGCTGAGGGCAAATCCACGCCCATGTCGATTTGCGCCACAGTCTGCTGTTTACCGTCCTTGCGGTCACGGACGAGAAGCGGCGACTTGAGCCTGCGTATGCCGACCCTGTCAATATTCAACGCTATAGCTGGGGTGTGATTCTGTACATCTTCCATCAAATTGAACCTTGTTCCTTGAGCATTGCGTTTGGACAGCCGTTCGGAACAACTGGACTGCCGTAATCATTCCTGACTGTAATTTTAATATGTTGTATTAAAGATTGTCACATAAGGGACTTGTATACTATAATCTAAGTTTTTTTTACTGTACAGAGGAATAAACCAGTCAATAGGTATCTTGCGGATTGCCCGCTATAGTGAAGCTGAATATCGTTGTCAGCGGCTACATTATTGCAATCAAATGGGATTTAATATTTACTCCCGGCGAGTGAATTTTGAACCATTTGGTGATGCAGTCCCATAGCCGCTGTATCAATAAGCGCCCGGAGCGACTTGAACAGCTTGGTGC
>JAITNF010000013.1 GCA_031290615.1 Desulfovibrio sp.
ACCTCTTTTCTGGAGTTGGGGAAGCCCTGGACCTAGTCACTCCCAGATGACCAACGCTGGTTTGAATCTTGTGGATATGAATAAGCGGATGAATAATTTGAAAGTTGAAACACTCTAACATTGCGCAAAAAACTTGTTATCGCGACACGCGGCAGTCAACTGGCGCTCTGGCAGGCCAATGCGGTCAAAGACAGCTTCGGAGCACTGGACTCATCACTTAAAGTGTCACTTGAAATAATACTAACCACAGGCGATATCATTCAGGATGTTCCTCTGGCAAGAGTCGGGGGGAAGGGGATCTTCGTCAAGGAGATTGAGGAAGAGATCCTTGACGGCCGTGCGGATTTGGCCGTTCACAGTGTCAAGGATGTTCCCGTATTTCTGCCGGACGGTCTCACCTTGGCCTGCGTGCCCGCGCGCGAGGACTGCCGGGACGCCTTTCTTTCCGTCAGCCACGCCGGCGTGGCTGACTTGCCGCCGGGGGCCAAGGTGGGCACAAGCAGCCTGCGCCGCCAGGCTCAGTTATTGGCATTGCGGCCGGATTTGCGCGTTGTTCCGTTGCGCGGCAATGTGGACACGCGTTTGCGCAAATTGCTGGAAGGCGCTTACGATGCCATCATCATGGCTGCGGCTGCGCTTCGCAGACTGCACCTCGACGCCCCTGTGGTGACTTTTTTCGACGCGGACAGCTTTTTGCCCGCAGTGGGGCAGGGGGCTCTGGGCATTGAATGCCGCGCGGACGACAGCGAGCTTTCGGACTTCCTGAAAAAGCTAGAAGACCGCCCCTCACGGCTTTGCGTGGAGGCCGAGCGTGGCCTTCTGGCGGGGCTTGACGGCGGTTGTCAAGTGCCGGTAGCCTGTCATGCCCGATTGAGCGACGAAAACACGCTGCACCTGAAAGCCCTAGTGGCCGAGACGGACGGCAGTCGTATTCTGCGCGAAAAAAAATCAGGTCCGGCCGCCGCCGCGCGTGCCCTTGGCCTGCAACTGGCTGACACGCTGCTCGGTAACGGCGCGCGTGAAATTCTTGAGCGACTCACGGGGGCACAATAACTCTATGCCTTTTCCTGTCTCACTGCCAGCGTCACGTCTGCACACTGCCTTTGACCCCAACCGCATTCCGTGGGAAAACAGCGGAGACATACCCCTGCCGCCGCCGGGCGGCAGTTTTCAGCGCCGGGCCCTACACGCCCTGAATCTCGCCCTGCAAATCGGTACTGCGGGCTACAATGTTTATCTTGCCGGCGAGCATGGCATGGGCCGTAGTCACATGATCCTGGGCTGGCTCCGCCAGCGCGCCCGCAAGGCGAAAATACCGCCGGATCTTGTATATGTACACAATTTTAAGGAGCCGGACCAGCCGATTCTTCTGACGTTTCCGGCCGGCCGGGGAAAAAAATTCAGGCAGCTTCTTAAAGAAACGGTCGAGAACATTCAAAAGGAAATCGCCCTCCGCTTTGACGCCTCAACCTACGCCAAGGCGCACGCCAAACTGTTGAAACAGTTTCAGCGCATACGCATGCGGCTTCTGCGCAAAATGAATTCCCTGGCCGAACACAAGGGTTTTGCCTTGGACATGGACGGGGACGGCGCTCTGACCATGTACCCTGTTCTTGAAGGCAAGCGTTTGAGCGAGGAGGAATTTGACCGCCTTGACAATACTATGCGCTTTGACATGAAACAGCGTGGGGACGATCTGGCGCAGTCCATGGCGAGCTTCATGCGTCAGTTGAACAAGGCGACGGAGTCTTTTCGAGACGACGAGCGCGGGCTGGAAAAATCCGTCATGACGCAGGTGCTTGACGCGCTACTCACGCCTGTGCGGGATCGCTTTCTGAAAGTCTGTCATGTGGCAGGCCTTGATGAATATTTCGCGACCCTGCGTGAAGATGTTCTGAAAAACACCGAAGCATTTCTGTCTAAGAACCCTCAGCAGCAGGGCGTTGAGGCGTACTCACAACTCGCGCAGGAAAATGTTTTTTACCGCTATGAAGTCAATCTTTTTGTGGACAACGGCGGCCTTGCCGGCGCGCCCATAATTGTGGAAGATAACCCTACTGCCGTCAATCTACTGGGATGCGTGGAGCGCGAATCCGAAATGGGAGCGCTGGTGACTGATTTCACGCTCATCCGCGCTGGCAGTCTGCACAAGGCCAACGGCGGATTTTTGGTGCTGCATCTGGAAGATATCTTACAGCACCCCAACGCCTGGGATGGCCTTTTGCGTGCCTTGCGCGCCAACAGAGCGCGCATAGAAGACACGGACGAAATGCCGGAGTCCACCATGCGCGCCAAGGGCATCAAACCTGTGCCCTTACCGCTTGACCTGAAGGTTGTGCTGATAGGCGGGGAAGAATTGTACGAAAACTTGCTAGCCAATGACGACCGTTTTGCTAAGCAGTTTCGCATCAAGGCCCAACTCACCGACCTCGCGGAGCGTAACGCCGCCAACATTCGCATGTATCTGCGCCATCTCGCGGGAATCACAGCCGAGGCAAACCTCCTTGCCTTCGACCGCGCGGCCTTAGCTTGGCTTGTTGATCTGGGTTCGCGTCTGTGTGAGGACCAGCGGCGCCTTTCCCTCAAGTTTCCCCTTTTGCGCGAAATCATGATTGAGGCCTCCGCCCTTGCCAGCATGCGCAAACTGGCCGCCGTGAGCGCCGCCTCGTTGGATGATGCCTGGGCCTCCCGCGTCTGGCGCGTCAATCTGTCGGAAGAAGTTTTCATGGAGGAATACGACCGTGAAATCATCAAGGTGCGCACCAGCGGCACGGCCGTCGGGCAGGTAAACGGGCTTTCCGTCACTTGGCGCGGCGATTTTGAATTCGGCCTGCCGCACAGCATTTCCTGCACGGTGGGGGTGGGGCACGAGGGGATTATCGACTTGGAGCGCGAGGCCGAACTTGGCGGTCCAATTCACACCAAGGCCATGATGATCCTCAAGAGCTATCTCACCAATCTTTTCGCCCGTACAAAACCGCTAGTGCTTTCCGGCTCCCTGTATTTTGAGCAGAGCTATGCCGGGATAGAGGGGGATTCCGCCTCGGGCGCGGAGCTTGCAGCCCTTGTTTCCGCCTTGGCGGATGTGCCGGTACGCCTTGACTTGGCGTTTACGGGCGCGGTGAGCCATGCGGGGCAGATTCTGCCCGTTGGCGGGGTTACGCGCAAGGTGGAGGGTTTTTACAAGGTCTGCGCTCGCCACGGCCTGACGGGGACGCAAGGGGTGATTATTCCGGCCGACAATGTGGACCATCTCATGCTGTCGACGGAAATCCGCAACGCCGTGGAGCAGAAGCGTTTTGCCGTATGGCCCGTGCGCCGCATAGAAGACGCCCTGGCCCTGCTCACGGGGTTACCCGTGGGGCAGCGCCAAAAGAGCGGCTTTACTCTTGGCAGTCTGTATAATTTGGTGGACAAACGTCTGGAGCGCCTCGGGGTCTATGCGCAGGACGCCTTCAAGCGTGTCAGAAAATCGTAGTTTTTTCTTCCGGAGCAATTTAAAAATAAAAATACCCTTTATATCCAGCCATGTCGTGTATTCCAAAGGCTGTTTCGGCTTGACCCAACTTCCTGTCCGGATTATCCGAATTTCAGATTAAAAAAATTCTAACGTATCCGAAAAAGGAGATGCGTATGGAGTATAAGGGAGTGCTGGTCGGGCTGGGCAATTCGGGGCCCCAGTATGCTGGCACACGTCACAATATGGGATTTCTGCTTGTCTCCGCTCTTCTTGCGCAAGCGGAGAAAGAAGGGAAATTTAACGAACTCAATGGGTTCCATTTTTCCTGTGAACTCCACAAAATTTATATTGCGCGAATGGGTGGCGCATGGCTTGTGGCCAAACCTTTGACGTTCATGAATGAAAGCGGCCGTTGCGTGCAACCCCTGCTCGCTTGGCACAAGCTGCCGCCGTCGCGCCTTGTGGTGGCGCACGATGAGCTTGACATTCCGGCTGGGGTTCTACGGTTCAAATTGGGAGGCGGGAATGCCGGACACAACGGCCTGAAATCTATCTCTGAACAACTCGGTACGCCGGACTTCTGCCGTCTGCGCATGGGGATTGGGCGTCCGCAACACAATGGTGATGTATTGAACTGGGTACTCGGCCGACCGGACGAGACGGATGCCGCGCTACTGTTCGCCGCATTGCCTGGAGCCCTTGACGTGCTATGCGCTTTTGCCGGCAAGGGGCTTGAAGCGGCGGTTTGTCTGGCTCGCGGTCTGATTTGAATTTGCGGATTGTTTGCCGTTTATGTGGCACTACTTGAATTCAAAAAAACCAAACTCTGGATATGGAAATTCGCGTTGCTCCCGAGAATGCGTTGGCAGGCATGAAATCTCACAGGTCCCTTCCGCCTGTGATGAAGGCAGTTAGATTGATTTGTCCAGTGGAAGATTGTGGAAAGCAAACGGTTTCCACAACTGTTTTCATGCAAAAAGAGGCATGCCGTATAGCATAACCCCTTGAAAACTGACGTCACCAACGGGATTTGAACCAGTATTAACGGCTTAAGAGGCCATTGAGTTATTACTTCACTGGTTTTCATCAAAGCCAACACGTTATAATATGGCAACCAAACTTTTTTCCAGGGTATCTCTGATAATAGAGAATGTATGTCCACTGTTATGGGACAGCAAGTTCTTCACATTTTCCAGCAGAAAAGTACGAAGGTGCTTGCTTGTCAGAATGCACGCCACGTCGAAAAAATGGTTCCCTGCGTGTACAATCAAAACAATGAGGCCGAACCAGTGCGTTCTTACTGAACAGCTGGCAGGGAAAACCAGCAAGCAATACATCATCCTCCGTCCAATAGGACTGGCCTTTAAGGCTGTTCCTGCGGAGAGTTGCGATGTCATAACGCGGCTCTGAACGGTCACTGGAAAACCATAACCATAAGGTGAAACTCTCACATCGGGAAGCCGCTTGATTTTGCCATGTCGTTAAGTAATACTGGCAACGCCTTGAACTGAATGCAGGCAACAGCAATTACTATAATTACTATAGCGAAAACAGTAAGAAAAACCATGCGCACCAACCATATTGCCCTGCTCAAAACCATCTGCCTCGCAGGCGTGATTTTTCTGCACGCCGCGCTTCCCTTTACCGCCCCAGGGAGGTTCTGGAGATTTTATGCCGAGCGACAGAGCGCGTTTGCCGAGGAACTCTGTTTCTGGGGCGGACTCATCATCATTCCCTCATTCATGCTCGCTTCAGGCTACCTTGCCGCCCTGTCGGGGAATCGGCAGTCCCGTAGTGTAATCGGGCAAATTGTCAACAGGGCGAAGCGGCTCCTCGTTCCCTGGTTTTTCCTCACTGTTTTCTGGATGGTTCCTCTGTACACGTTTTTTGACCTGCCGGCGTTCAACAGGCCCGAAGGCTTTACCTTGGTGCGGACATACCGGGTCGGACTGTCAGGACTTTTTACAGATCATCTCTGGTTTCTGCTCACCCTGTTTTGGGTCAGTTGCTTTTGGGCTATTATACAGCCGCTGGCGAAGCGTTTCAGCGTGTTGTCCGGCTTGGCGTTCGCAATTGCCGCAGCACTGCTGATGAATGACTACGGTCGGGGGCTTACGTGGTACGCCGTTTGGGAAACAGATGGACCACTCGTCTGGTTTGTCCTCGGCTGTGTGCTCTTCCGCTACAGAGAGCGCATGGAAAGATCAGCGGCACGGCGTCCGTTGACATTATTTGCCGTGAATGCGGCGCTCTTTGTCGTCTTGGCCCGGAATGGCGTGCAAACGCCGCTGCTTCACTGGATAACCTGTGCCCTAGGGGCACTTGCGGCTTTCCAGATATGCCTACATCTGGCCCGCCACTATAAAACATTTCGCGACATTCGCCTGTATAGCTATTTTGAGGACAACGCCTTCCGTTTTTATCTTTTCCACGTGCCTGGCGCTTACCTGACTTTCAAAATTCTCTTCACAATGGGCATGACCTCACCTCTGCCGTTCATACTTCTTTCCTTTGCATTGAACTTCTGCCTCACAGCGGGCATCGTCGCGGTGGTCAACGCGCTCGAAAAACGGCTGATTCACGCGTAGGACAGTCCCTTCCCGTTTATCGGATTTCCCGAGGACAGCCTCTCCATTCAATTATTTACCCCAAGGTCAGTATAACGCGCTTAGCAGGCAAGAAAAAGTCTATTTCAATGCCAAGACCTTTGCGGTTAAAATCGTCGATAAGGTCTTATAGACTTTTAAGTACTTAGTGATATTATAATTTGGTAGCTCTCTCTTCCATTGTATCGCCATCTCTTGCAACATGTTATCAAAACGGTTGTTCTTTCACTGCATTGTGTT
>JAITNF010000039.1 GCA_031290615.1 Desulfovibrio sp.
CCAAGGTATTGAAAATTATTTCCCGGACTCCATATTCTGATGGCAAATCTCGCCAAGGCGCTCCAGTCTTTACTGTCTGCACAAGCTTCTACAAATAAACGATTATCGGCACATGTTCCACCAGGATCTTCAGACTTCCGACTGCTACCCCTGGTGAAGGAAACGGACATCTTTGTTTTCGAGAGCATGTCCAGCCTGTTCCTGTTCAAACGGTTTCAGTGGGAAAATGCGGCTGCGAAGACAGTCTATCGCGTTTCCGACGATATACGCATCCTGCGTTCAACACATCCGCGCCTGATGGTTTCGGACACAAAAGCTATTACGAGCACATCGTGCGCTGCCTGGAACAGGGAGACCGCCAGCTTGTGGACAGACTGGAAGGACGGCGTAGCCTTTCATGGCGATTTATGAATCCATAGAAACCGGAAGGGAAGTGTTTTTACGCTTTACGCCGAAACGCTACAAACTGGGACACGGATAGATGGCAGCCCAGTTTTTTGTCCATCCCGCTTCCGTTGTTGATGCGGACGCCGAAATCGGGGAAAGCTCAAGGATATGGCATTTTGACATGTCATGTCAGGCGCGCGCGTGGGCAGAGATTGCAACATAGGGCAGAACGACGCTGATGTGTGTGGACGACCGCTGCAAGATTCAGAACAACGTCAGCGTCTATCGGCGCGTCACGCTGGAAGATGAAATATTTTGCGGGCCTTCCGTTGTGTTCACCAATGTGTTCAATCCGCGCGCGCATCCGGAAAATGGACAAAGCCGTGATCTGCGGCGTGACCATAGGCCGCTACGTTTTTGTGGGCGCCGGGGCCGTGGTGACCAAAGACGTGCCGGATCACGCCATTGTGTATGGAGTGATCTTTTTTTATTGAACAGGCAGAGGAAGTTACCGCATTGAGCACGGATTGAATCGTGGACATCTGTGTTGTGGATTTGGCAGCGCATACCTGTCGCGCAGACCGTCGCGCCTGCTCGCCTTCTCCAATAACTAGCTGAACAAGTTGCGCTTGAAGGTGGAGAATCCATTCCTGCAAAAAATTCATACGGAATAAAATTCCCGAATTTATTTATTCTTTTGCCAATCCTGTGTCGTAAATGGCATAGAAGCGGAATGGTGGGCACTCGGCAAGGGGAAAATTTTTTGACTGGCGAGTCTGCTGCTGGCTGAATTATGCGTACTTGATGCAACTGTTCCAAGTGGAGATGTAAACGTGCCCCCGCCAAAACTTCTGATTCTCTCCTTTACTTATGCTCGGCGTAACCCCCGCATCTTTCGTCAGGCATTCCATTTACGCAAAGACTATACGGTCATTGTTGCCGCCCTGGCCGACTCGGAACTGGAGGGCATGATATTCATGCCGATCAGACATCAACCTGCCAAACATTTCATGCACTGTCTGTGTGTTTTCGAATGCAAGCTGGAAGTCGTGTTCAGTGGTCCTGAATACGCGGATTTGCCTGTCAGCGCCGGGGCGTATCCGCCTGATCCATCACAGGGCGGCCAACCCGGACGACGCCTTGAGAGAATGATTGAGGTCATGGATTATGTGGATAGATGCTTCAGCCTGATTTTGTATCTGGTAGGCAAAGAAAGCCGCTTGCGGAAACTGCGGGATTTGGCCGAGGCAATTCTCAATATTCGTTGGCAAAAGCCCGTGCCCATACGGGAGTTGACGCGCCTGTACAACCGGTATGATAATTGAAATACATTATTTTTGAAAGGGTCATGACTGGCTGAGAGGATATTCCCGGGGTATTTTGAGGACCATTTTGTATATGTCCTCTCCCCTATAGTCAAAACGAAATTCGCATTCTTTCAAATGGAAATAAAAATGGAAATAAAAAGTGTTTTTTTGCAGGCCTCTAAAACGTACAATCCGGATTACGGAAGGAATACTTGTTTTGCATTGTCATGACTGGAGTACTAACCGCTAACCGGTCAATGAGCTAGTCATGACCTAAATTGAAATATATACTTGACAGTTTACAATTATTTGCTCTGAGTTATTCCACCTCTGTTTCGCGTATCACTTCCAGAATAGAAGGCAGAGAATGGATATTTTCTATAAGGTTGTAGAGCTGCGCGGCGTCGTGCACTTCCACCGTAAAGTGCATTCGCGCACGTCCGTCCACAAGCTGGTCCATTTTGAGATCAACGATATTGACGTTGTTCTGGGCGAAAATGCGCGTCACATTTGCCAGCACGCCGTGTTCGTTTTTCGCGACAGCAAAAATGCTGGCTTCGTAAGGCGTTCCTTCCGTTCCGCTCCAATGGACGGATATGAGCCGTTCCGGCTCCATATTTGGCACATTGGGACAATCTATCCTGTGAACGCTCACGCCCATACCGCGCGAAATATAGCCGATAACAGGGTCTCCGGGCACGGGATTGCAGCATTTGGCAAAGCGCATCAACACACCGCCCACACCGGAAATGCTTACCCCTCCGTTCTTGTGGGCTTCTTCCGTGCGCTCCTTAACGGGCGGCGGCGTCTGTGGCCCGACATCATCGGGATGCAGCACGGCGTAAAGACGATTCAAAACGCGGCGCGGTGTCAGCTGGCTGTAGCCCACAGCCGCGATCAATTCATCAATGTTTTCAAAATTCAGATCTTGGGCCACAAGGGCGAGATGTCCGCGCTTCTGAGACTTGACCACATTGAGGCTGACTTTCCGCCCTTCCTTTTCCAGCATTTCCCGACCGAGAGCTATGGCCCTGACGCGTTCTTCGGTACGGAGGTAATGCTGGATACGGTTGCGCGCCCTAGCGGTTTTGACGAGATTGAGCCAGTCCCGGTTGGGATTTCTGGCCTGGTCTGTAATAATCTCCACCAGATCTCCGTTTTTCAGCTCCGTCCCCAGCGGCACAAGACGGCCGTTTACCTTGACGCCTGTGCAGTGCTGCCCCACTTTTGAGTGGATAAGAAAGGCGAAATCCAGTGGCGTAGCCCCTTCAGGAAGTTCTTTGACATCGCCAGCCGGGGTGTAAACATAGACTTCGTCCTTGAACAAATCCATCTTGAGCAAATGCAGGAATTCGCGAGAGTCGATTTTTTCGTGCTGACGCTCAAAAATTTCCCGCAACCAAGAAAACTGTTCAAGATCCTTGGTATTGACGCGGTCGTTTTCCTTGTAAAGCCAGTGCGCGGCAACGCCGTGCTCCGCCTGCCTGTGCATCTCTTCGGTGCGTATCTGAATTTCAATGCGTTCGCCTTCCGGACCTATGATGGTCGTGTGCAGACTCCTGTAGCCGTTGGCCTTGGGCAACGAAATATAATCCTTAAAACGCCCATGTACCGGCCGCCACTGGGAATGCACAAGCCCCAGCACGGTATAGCATTCCTTGATGTCGGACACGATAACCCTGAAAGCCATGATGTCATGCATTTCATCCAGCGTCAGCGACTGTGACTGCATTTTTTTGTATATGCTGTACATGTGCTTGACACGGCCGTACATATGCCCCTGAAGACCATTGGCTGAGAGCAGGCTGTGGAGCAGTTCCACAACCTTGTCAATAATCTGTTTCTCCACAAACTGATGCGTGTCAAGCCAGCGATCAATCTGATTATAAATATCCGGCCACAAATATTTGAAACTCAAGTCTTCCAGAGAACGCTTCATGCTGTACAGCCCCAAACGGTTCGCCAGCGGGGCGTAAATATCCATAGTTTCCTGGGCGATTCTGCGCTGCTTGTGGATCTTCTGAAAATTCAGCGTGCGCATGTTGTGCAGGCGGTCCGCCAGCTTGACAATGAGCACACGCATGTCATGGCTCATGGCCAAAATCATTTTGCGGATATTCTCCGCCTGCGCTTCTTCCTTGTTTTCAAAGGGGATAAGACTTATCTTGGTGATACCGTCAACAATGTCGGCCACTTCTTCACCGAATTTTTCGTCAATTTCCTCAATGCTGGCTCGCGTGTCTTCCACAGTATCGTGTAAAAGACCAGCGGCCACGGTGGGCTCGTCAAAACCCATTTGCGCTAAGGAATAGGCGACGGCCAAGGGATGGGAGAGATAAAGCTCGCCTGAAAGGCGCGTCTGTCCTCCGTGGACGACAGCTGCAAAAACATAGGCGCGCCGCAACATGTCCAGACGTGCCTTGGGATTGACAGCCGCCGCGTCAAGTATTTCCTGAATATTAACAGTCACAACAGGTTCGCTGTTTCGGTTTTTATGGAAAAAGGCCACTGGAGAAAGCCACTGCACACGCCTCCTGAATAACCAGCTCTGCGGATAACCGCAAGAGTCTTTTGCGCTGATACGTAATACCGCGCCATGCGAGAAGAAATATGAAATTTTGAAAGTTTTGCATAAAGAACGTTTTTACCTAATAAGGGCACCGCTGATCTTTGTAATTTCAGCTAGTGCTTAAGTTCTGTCACCATTCATTTTTACCAAAGTAAAATAGCGGCAAACCGCAAAAACGCTATAAAGGGAATCGCCGGCTTGTTATACCGAGCTACCGTCCCCATGAAGTACTTAATTTTGCCAAACATTCTTTCGATAACATTACGTTCTTTATACAAAAATATCATATTCGCGCGGTGTTTTGCGATTCTCTCTTGACGGAATGACCGCCCAACGCCAATCATGCCAATCTCGTCCACGATATGACCAACATCGCACCCTTTATCAGGCGGAACAGCATTGGCTGTTTCGCCTTCAAGCAAGGACGGTGACTGTAAGCAATCAGCTTGTTCCACACCAGTCAAAAAAACTTCATCTATGTCTAATATCATTAATGCTTGCCAAACAGAACTCCAAGTCTTACAATTCTTCATGAACAGCGCCAAACGCGGCATCCGCATTGAAAAGGCCCGGCAGCACAATCTCAAAAACATCAGCCTCACCATACCGCGCGACGAGCTTGTGGTAATCTGCGGGCCGTCCGGCTCCGGCAAATCCACCCTTGCCTTTGACATTGTCTATGCCGAAGGCCAACGCCGCTATGTGGAATCCCTCTCGGCTTACGCCCGGCAATTTCTGCCCAAGATGGACAAGCCTGACGTGGAAAAAATCGAGGGCCTTTCCCCATCCATTTCCCTGGAGCAGCAGAGTGTTTCGCGCAATCCCCGCTCCACTGTGGGCACTGTGACGGAAATCCACGATTTTCTACGCGTGTTTTTCGCGCGTCTGGGTAAAATGCACTGCCCTTCCTGTGACCGCCCCATTGAAGCCCACGCAGCTGACGAAATCATCAGCGACATCCTCTCCCTGCCCGAGGGCACAAAATTCATGGTGCTCGCGCCGCTGGTGGAGATGCAAAAGGGTACGCACGCCGACAGGTTCAAAAAACTGAGGGCCGAAGGCTTTGCCCGCGTCCGTGTGAACGGAACTTTTTATACTTTGGACAACATTCCCGCCTTGGACAAGAACAAAAAATACACCATTGATCTGGTGGTGGATCGCCTTGTACTCAAGGATGGCATCCGCACCCGGCTGGCCGATTCCGTGGAATTGGCACTGCGTTGCGGCGAAGGCCGCCTGCTGCTGCACGATCCGGACGCGGCCAGAGGGGGGGGGACAAGCGGGGATACCGTTCACTCAACCACCTCTGTGTGTCCGCACTGCCGCATCTCCCTGCCCGCGCCAATCCCGCAGCTTTTTTCCTTCAACGGCCTCCAGGGGGCCTGCCCGCGTTGCATGGGGTTGGGAACTGTGGACTATTTCGAACCGCGCCTCATCACGCCCAACAAGGGCCTTTCCCTCAAAACCGGAGCGCTTCTGCCCTGGTCCGGCAAAACCTTCGCCCGCTATGAACCGGCGCTCGCGGCTTTGGGTAAACGCTTCAAAATTACCCTGTTAACGCCCTTGGACCAGTTTTCCGACAACGCCCTTGCGGCCCTCTTTTACGGGGAAGACGAAAACGGTAAGGCGGTCCGCACTTCCTTGGGCCTGCGCCGCAACTGGATGGGCGGCAATATAGCCTTAGGGGCCGCAGGCGACTACCAGATCGAGCATTTTGCCCATGCGCGGGGGAAAACCCATATTGACCATACCAATATCGCAAAGCGCTGGCCCGGCGTCGTCCAGCTGCTGGAATCAGGCATGCATTACGGAGACGCATGGAAGAAGGAGCTTTCCCGCTTTCGGCAATCTACCGACTGTCCGGACTGCAAGGGCGCACGTCTCAAGCCCGAGGCTCTTGCCGCGCGTGTGGACGATCTGAACATCGCGGGCTTTTGCGCGCTATCCGTGGATCGGGCCCTGAACTGGCTGGAAGGACGCGTCTTTGACGGCATGCACCGACGCATTGCCGAGCCGCTACTGAAAGAACTCACGCGCCGCCTATCCTTCATACGTAATGTGGGATTGGAATACCTCTCCCTTGGGCGAACCATGACCACCCTTTCCAGCGGAGAGGTCCAGCGTATACGCCTTGCCTCCCAGCTCGGCACCGGCCTTGTGGGTGTAACCTATGTTCTGGATGAGCCTTCCATCGGCCTGCACCCGCGCGACAACGAGCGTCTGCTCGGTACCCTGCGCTCTATGAAGGACCGCGGCAATACCGTACTGGTGGTGGAGCACGACGAAGCCACTATCCGCGCGGCGGACACGGTCATTGAACTCGGTCCCGGATCCGGCTCCCTAGGCGGGGAAATCATGTTTGAAGGCACTGTTGAGGACCTCCTCGGCACAGCCGACACACTCACGGCCCGCTATCTGCGCGGAGACGAGAGCATCCCCCTGCCAGCCGCTCGGCGCGAAGGGCACGGCGAAATCGTGCTGCGTAACATAACAACCAACAATCTGCGCGGAATTGATTGCCGCATCCCTCTGGGCGTGCTGACCTGCGTGACAGGAGTTTCCGGCTCCGGCAAAAGCTCCCTAGTGGTGGATACCATCTGCAAGCATCTGTCCATCGGCTTGGGATTGCGCGTTGACCAGCCTGGAAGCATCGGCGGCATCAGCTATGAGGGAGGAGGCAAGCCCGTGGAGCGCTTGGTGGCCATTGACCAGACCCCCATCGGCCGTACGCCGCGCTCCAATCCAGCCACCTACACAAAAATTTTTGACGAGATACGTAACATCTTTTCCATGACGCCGGACGCCAGACGCTGCGGTTACAATCCCGGCCGCTTCAGCTTCAACGTGCGCGGTGGACGTTGCGAAGCCTGCGGAGGAGATGGGCAAATACGCGTGGAAATGCATTTTTTACCGGATGTTTACGTCACATGCGACGTGTGCAAAGGGCGACGCTACAGCCATGAAACCCTGGAAGTGCGCTACAAGGGTCTCAATATCGCGGAAGTTCTGGATCTGACCGTACACCAGGCGTGGAAACTTTTTAAAAATTACCAAGCCATCGCCCGCCGCCTCGTGGGGCTGGAGGAAGTGGGGCTGGAATACCTGCGCTTGGGGCAGCCCGCCACCACCCTTTCCGGTGGCGAAGCCCAGCGGATCAAAATCTCGCGGGAGCTGAGCAAAAAATCCCTGCCCGGCAGCATGTATATTCTGGACGAGCCCACTACCGGCCTGCACATGCACGAGGTGGGCAAACTCATCAACATTTTGCACGCCCTGGTGGACAGAGGCGCGAGTGTGGTGGTGATCGAACACAACACCGATGTAATATTTGCGGCGGACCATGTGCTGGACATGGGGCCCGGCGGCGGAGAAAGCGGCGGGCTGATTGTTTCCGTCGGTACGCCGGAAGCCATTGCGGCGGACCCGAATTCCGTCACAGGCGGATTTTTGATGCGGGAACACGCCGACCGACGCAAATGCCGGGACAAGACGTGACAAATTCGGTCAGACGCGGTGAATCCCCCCGTCCCGCACGCTGAACAGCGTGGCCTGCGGCGCGATTCCACGTAGCATCTCCACAATATGCGGCTGGCAGGTGAAGTAGAGCAACTGATGCCGGTTGCCCGCACTTCCTTCCGCCATATCCGCCAACGCGCACGCTGTACGTTCCGCCCGTACAGGGTCAAAATTAACCAAAATTTCATCCATGATGACGGGCAGAGGCTCGGCCTCGCTTGTGTGATTGGCGATATAGGCAAGACGCAGGGACAAATAGGCCTGCTCCTGCGCGCCACGACTTAAAACATCGGGGGCTACAGGCGCTACCGCGTCGTGTATCGGCAGGATAGAGAGGCTCGCATCGTCAAGGCTGGCTCTGATGCCGCCCCAGAGGTTGGTGATGTCGGCAAAAATTTTCGATGCGCTACGGATGACGCCGGGCTGGCGTTTCTGTTCAAACTTGATTTTGGCTCTTGTCAACAATTCCCGTGCGATGGCCAGTTTGGCCCATTCGCGCCCCTTTTCTTCCATGCTTTCCACAAGGGACGCTTCCTGCTGCTGGAGCTTAATCAGATCGTCCGCGCATTCCTCCAGTGCCTTAACATGCGCCTGTTTTTCCATAACGGAGGTGTTCAGAATGCTTTCTTCCGTCTGCATGCTGTCCAATTTTGCCTTAATGTCTCTGCTGCCGCTATGCAAGGCTTCCTGATCCGCCTCTCTGAAGGAACGAAAAAAGTTTTCAAAAGGTTCGGCGCCCGCCGCCAGACGCAGCATGTCTTCATTTTGCTGCACAAGTCGCGCCAGTTCAAAACGCTCATTGCGCACCCTGTCCAGTCGCAGTAGGTCGTTGGCATCACACGCGCCAGCCCGGGCAAAAAGCTCAGCTTCGCGTTTCAATGCGTTGTTCAGGGCCGCCTGCTCCCGCTGCAAAAACTCCTGAGCTTCAGTCAATTGCCCGGTAAGGGAGTCACTTTCCACAGCCCCGGCAACAGCCTTTTCGGCCGCCTGCAGAACCTCGTCCAGACTGCCCGGCCAATCATCCCCACCATCCTGGTCTGTCAGCGGCAGACGGTCGAGTTTTTCCAGCAAAGCGGCCAGAGGTTTGCGCAGGGCCTGCGCGGCAAGACGGCTACGCTTGCGTTCAGCTACGTAACGCTGCAGCCTGTCTTCAGCGGCAAGACATTTGTCCATGCAGTTGAAGGCTTCGCGCACGGCTACGGGCGTAAGGCTGATGCCAAGGCCCAGACTGCCGAGGATTGTTTGCCACTGTATTTGCGCATCATTGAGGCGTCCTTCGGCTTTTTGCAGAAAGTCCGTCTCCTCCTCCCTGCGCCTCCGGGCGCTTTCAAGGGTGTCGGCCTTGCTCTTCAAGGCCGCCTCAGCCTTGATGCGCTCTTCCAGCGTCGCATCCGCCGCCTTGCAGTTTTCCAGAATACGCCGCGCGCTCTGCGCCAGAGACTCCCCGTTTTCAGGATTTTCGGCCAGAGCCGCCACAGGCTGCAGAGCGCGAAGACTATCCTCCTGCGCGCGTGTGTCGGCTTCCAGATCGCGCAAAGCCGTGTCGGCTTCCTGCAGGGCCGCCAGGGACACTCTGGCGGTTTCCGCCCTAGCGAAAAAAGCACCGGCCCCATCGGCTGTGGGAACAACGCCAATGCCCAGATAGCGCCTGATCTCCTGCCAGTGACGGAGCACTTGCTGCACGCAGCTTTTCTGTTGATCCAAGCGTTCCACTGCTTTTTTCAGACGCACTTCCGCCATTTTTATCTCACGATTCAGATCTTCAATCAACTGCGCCATGCGTTGTTTGTGCCGCTTGGCCTCGGGCCCGTTGCGCGGCAGCCCGCAGGTCAAAAAAGCCACACCGCAGACCAGTATGAGATAGCCGGACCACAGGGTGATGGGCACAACAAGCTGCTCCGTCAGATCATAGCTCGTGATGCCTAGATGCCAGTGCGCCAGCAGCATTCCCGCCCCAAAGAGAATCAGAACAAGACCAAGGATAGTGAGAGGTAGACTTTTTACCGAGGAAGGCGGTATTAGGATTTTGCGGCTGCCGACAACGGGGTCGCGCTGAAATCCTTCCTGGAGCAGTTTTTTGCGCATGTTCATCCCCTGCACATCAACTTCGACCTGGCGGACAGCGTCTTCAAATTTTTCAGCTTCATGCTGCTTGTCCTGTACTTCTCCGGCAGTACACAAAGCCTCTTCTCTGCGGGTCAGAGCGGCTTCCAGAAATTTTGCCGGGTCGGTCGCCTTGATGCCCAGCGGCTCAAAAGCCCGAACGAAAGCCGCGCGTTTTTTGGTGATAACGCTCTGGCATTCAGCAAGTTGACGGAGATTCTCTTCCCTCCTACGCAACGCCTGACGGATTGTATCGCGGTCATCCCCGTCCAGCGCGGTTTGCGGCGCTGGCAGAAGATCCATGGCCTGTTTGGCGCTTTCCAATTCCTCTCTGGAGGAGGACGTTTCCTGTTCCGCCTTTTGCAAGGCGACGAGGGCGGCATTACGGGCAAGGTTGGCCGCAGTCATCTCTCTGGCCTGTTTTTCAATGTCTTCGCGGGCAAAAAAGGTGCGATCCGTGGCGCGTATGCGAGCACACGTCCAGCCGCGGCCTAGGCAGGCGAGTTCACTTTTGAGTTGGGCAGCCGCGTGGCGGCACTCTTCCTTTTGTGCGGGCAAAATGGCCAAAGCCTCCACATAGGCGTTTTTGCGTCCGTCCAGACTGCGCAACAAGGGCATAGCCTCCAACAATGTCGGATTGACATCAATGATAATGATTCGGTATCGCTGTTCCAGCTCCGCTTTTTTTCCCCTACGTTCCGCCAGTTGCCGCTCACAATTTTGCCGTTCCGCTTTCAGGGCTGCCAGACACGCAGGAACGTCTTCGGGAAAGTCTTCCTTCACCGTTTCCAGGCGTTCCAACCGTGCAAGGGCCTTATGCCTTTCTTCCCATTGCGACCATACGCCGAGGCGTCTCGCCAGTCGGCTTTGCTCTGCTTCCAGGTCGGCTTTTTTCTTCCGCAGTTCTTCCAAGTTGGACTTCTTCAAATCCAGTTGGCAGGCAAGATCGTTGTGAGCTGCCGCTTGCCGTCTGCGTTCTTTCAGAGCGCGGCGGATGTCTTCCAAGTCCTTGAGATCGGCATTAAGGGCAGGCTTGAATCCGTTCGGCTTGAAAATGTTTTCCATCTCCTTGTTAAGGCCGGTCAGAACCGCGCTTGGAGAGATCAGCCCCGGACCAAAGCTCGCGCTGTAGAGGGCATCGCTCACGCCGGGCGCGTTGAGGCTTTCAAAAGTCTGCAATTCGGACAGGCTGAACCCGAAAACGGCGTTGTACACATCGCGGTTGACACCACGCAACAGGTCGTTGAACCGTTCGGTTGGCAGAATTCTGCCAGCGTCATCGGCGATGGTCGGGACTCCGCCGGACCGACGCGTCAGATGCAGTTTTTCTCCGCTGTGTAGGCGTAGCACGAGGCTGCCGCCGGTCTTGCCGCCCTGCAGATAGCCGACATAGGGCTTCCAGGCCTTGCCGTGCTTGGAGGGGTAGCCCGCGAGGGTGGCGCGCAAAAATTCCAGGCAAGTGGATTTGCCGGTTTCGTTCTCTCCCAGAAAAATGGAGAAACCGGGAGAGAGAGCCTCCACCGTGACGCCGGAAAAAACACCGAAGCCGACAATATGGAAGGACTCTATATACATTCACTCCATCTCCTGATTCGGATCAAGCCGGTCTTCACACAAGAGTTCCGCCTCCAGAAGCAGGGATTGAAGCGCATCCTTATGAAGAGGGGAGAGAACTTTGCCTGCCCGTTGGTGTTCGTACAGTGGCTTGAGAGATGTATCCGCCAAATTGCGAAAGCTATCGTGATCGGTCCGCAGGGCGGCGGCAAGGCGTAGCACTTCCCCGAGAATGTCGTCACGGCGCGGATCTCCCACATGCGGCTTCCGCGTACGGCAAGATATATCCTTTATCCACAGGCACGTCCTGATTCCGGCAAGATGGCGCAGCCGTCCGGCGAGGTCATCCTGCGCGGCCTTTTGGCGTAAAATGCCGTCAAGCCTAGTGCGGCCTTTCAGCACAATACGCGCCACTAAGGCCTCACAGCCTTCCCCGGCTCCCGCGCAGACTTCGCCCAGAGCTCCGGCGAGTCGTTCTTCAACCTCGTCAAGGCTGTCGATCTGCTCAAGGTCACATTCCACTTCATCCCACTGCACAGGGGCAAGGGGCTGAAAAGCATGATCGCAGACCCAATCCACTCCGTCGTAGCGCGCGGCGACCACAAGACAGCCGTGAGGACCCGGCTCATTGACGTGCAGACCCTGAATGCTGCCGGAATAGGCGATGAAGGGCTGCCGGGAAAGCACGGCGCGCTTGTGAATATGCCCCAGAGCCCAAGCGTCGAGGCCGCTTTCCCTGAGGTCCGCCAGAGTACACGGGGCGTAGTTTTTGGCGGACTGCCCGCCAACGGTGGCGTGTAGCACACCTAGTTGAAAGCAATTACCGTTCTTTGCGTCCCTTGTGAAGAAGCGGCTGAGATTGCGGCTTTCCCCCGGCATCTCGTGGCTTGCGCCGTGTACAAGGGCAACGGTTTCTCCATCGCGCTCAACGGGGTATACGGCGACCTCCGATCCAAAAATGGTGACGTTTTCCGGCCAGCGCACGGCGGTGAGGCGGGAAGAGAGGGAATCGTGATTGCCGTGGGCCAAAAAAACGGGAATGGCCGAACGTTCAAGGCGCGCGCAGGCGTCGCGCAGGGCAAGTTGGGCCTTAATGCTGTGATTTTCCTGGTTGTATATGTCCCCGGCGATGACCAGAAAATCGGGTTTTTTTCTTTCGCAGAGGGCGCACAGGCGCTTCAGCGCGGTAAAAGCCGCCTTGCGCAGATGGTCTGCCAAGCTGGAATCCCGCAGTGATTGGGAATTGCCAAAGGGGGCGTCCAGATGCAGATCCGCTGCGTGTATATAACGTAGGGCGCGCATGGCGAAGTTCGCCTATCAACCGCGCAGACGCGCGCATTCATCGGCCAGACGGAGGAATGTCGCGTCCCTAGAGTTGATTTTCAGGCCGTTGATGTCGCCGTGCACGTCCGGGGCTATCTGTCCCCCAAGCGCCTTGAGGGCAGAAATCATGAAGTTCAGGGATACGTGAACTCCCTCCCACTTTGGGGTGCGTCCGGCCTTCAGCAAAGAATCGTGTACGGTGCGTAGATTCATATGATTCTTTCTTATTATGATGTCTTTCTTATGCGGAAGTTTGCTGCAAGTACAGGGTACTCATTCCAAAGACGGCCGTCAAGCAAGCGGCCCGCCTTGCCCAGTCTTTTCGCACAGGGCGAAACCCAAGGCCAGATTCACATACGGCAATCAGCCAGTCAATGCTGGCAAGATAAATTCCCTCAACGGATTGCAGGACAGAAACTTTACCTTTGCGCCCGCCGACCGCAACTCATTAATTCTGCCCATAACTCGGAGAAAGAACCATCAAACGACGGTTTCGCTTGATGTGATAGACCCGCCTCCATCTAACTAACAAGGCAGGTTATTATTAACGCAAACGGCGCCATCCGATGAGGAACGCCAAATATGGAGGCAGGCCATGAAGAAAATTTACTATGATGATTTGGACATTGCCAAAAACATTTTCCGGATTTTTTCGGCGGACAGTAAAGGCCGTGAGACTGGAAACAGAAAAATGAAACGCTCAGCCGGGACAGAACATTTCACTCCGCTTCAACCGGGCGCATCGCTGACGGAGATGGGACACACTGCGGATTGATTGTCCAGACTCAACGCGTAAAGGCATTTCCGGGGCATCGCAACAAAACCGCTCCGACTGAATGCAGTTATTCCATATTCTAATAAAATATACTATAATCAGCTTATCTGACAAGGAGATTGATTATGACGCGACTTTCACGTTGTAAAGAGGTGGTCAAATATCGCCCAGGAACAGATTATATTTTCCTGGGCAACGATGGCCCGAAACGACTATATCCGCCGGGCGGGGGTAAAAAAGAAGAAGCAAAGAGAATCAGAAACCACGCTCACATGTCAAAAGAAGACGAACAGCTTTTCCTTGCTCCTTTATGCCCAAGTATGGTCTGTCAGGAATATACCTATACGTATGCGCTGGAAATATTGCGGGATGGATAAGGGGACAGTTTGCGCCTCAGATAAATACCGTCTGTTGCGGATATTCCTGGATGAAATAGCCGGATCGGTATCCAAATGAGCGTATAGTCATGGTTCTCTATGGCGCCGGACTACCATCGCGAGGTTTGTCTTCAATCCCTTCAGCTAAAGCTGGTGATTGCGGATTAATCCGCACACAACTTGCGGAAACACAAAGGTTACCTTCGCCTTCAACTTTGAAATTGCCATCATCATGGTTTTGCTGTTCGATATAGTTTTTGATCACATCATCGCTAATATTGCCGCTACTACAACAAAAATAGCCACGTGCCCAAAGATGGCAACCCCAATGTTGGCAATTTATAGGAGCTTTTGCCTTTCAATTTTTGAATCAACTGGCTGATTGTCACCTGCGGTGGGGTGGAGACAAATAGGTTGATATGGTCCTTGGATATATGCC
>JAITNF010000042.1 GCA_031290615.1 Desulfovibrio sp.
CGAGTTAATCATTGTATTGAAACAAGGTAACCCAATAGGAGATAATCTGATGGATGATTCCAATCTTCATGACGCAGTTGCCGCACAACTAGGCGTAAACAAAGAAGAGGCTGCCAAAATAAGTAATATAGTCTTGAATGGTATTAGGGACCTGCTTGTGGCACAGAATAGTGCTATAGGAGGCGCAGGGATATCATCCATCCGTCTAAAAGGTTTTGGCAAGTTCCAAACAAAAATCAAACATGGTGGGGCAGTAATAGACCCCAGAACAGGGGAAAGAACCCCCTCACAACCAGTTTGGAACTTGGACTTCAGATGTGAGTTTCAGAACTCCTTTTTGCCGGGGCCGAGAGTATAAAAGAGGATGCTGTAATGTTGCAAAGCGAACATTTCCTAACGGTCACACAAGCAGCAAATGTCTTGTGTAAAAGTCGGTCTTGGGTATATCGTCATGCTTCCGCGCTGGGGGCTTTTCAGCCCCACCTGGGCTGCGCCCTCTCCATTCCGAAAAAGGTTATTGAGGCAATTAAGGAGGGGCGTTATGCCGTATCATATGAAGGACGGGCGCTGGCGCGGCCACAAGATGTTTGCCGGACAGCGCAAAACGAAAATCTTCAAAACAAAAACAGAGGCCAAACTCTGGGAGGCAGGACAAAAAGAGGAAGAATGGCAAAGGCAGGAAGAGCAGACCCTCACGGTTTGCTTGCATGATGTGGCAAACCTTTATTTGGATTATTCGATGTCTAGACACGACAAGAGAACATACGAGGCAAAGCGCCTGGCATTCAAGCGCCTGTTCTCTGTCGTTGACGCACAGAAAATCCCTGATGAATTAACGCTCAAATTGGCATTGTTCGTATTGGCAAAGACGGCAAGAGCAATAAGCAATGCCGCCGCGAACAAGGACAGGAAGCACCTGTCGGCGTTCTGGGAATTCGGAAAAAAGTATCACGGATTTCCTCTGCTCAATCCGTTTCAGCAAATCGAACGTTTTCCGGAAAAGCCGGGGAACCACTATGTCCCCCCGGCTGATGATTTCTGGAAGGTTTATGCGATGGCAGACAGGGCAGACAAAGTATTGCTGCTTGCGCTTTTGCATACTGCCGGCCGCCGGTCAGAGGTGTTGCATTTGACCTGGGATGACGTTGATTTTGCACACAAGAAGATTCGTCTTAGCACATGCAAAACCCGCGACGGGAGCAGAAAGCGAGTATGGCTGACAATGACAAGCGATCTGCATGATGCGCTTGCAGACCACAGGGCTCTTTGCGGCAAGACTGAATATGTGTTCACGTCAAAGACGACAGGCGAACCGTACAGCGACAGGAAGCATTTTGTTGAACACCTTTGCAAACGTGCCAGAGTGAAGCCGTTCAATTATCACGGCATCCGTGGCCTGTCGGCTACATTACTGGCGCAGAAAATCCCGGTGCATGAGATACGTTCAATCCTTCGGCATTCTAGCCTGACGACAACAGAGCGATATATCCGGTCGCTTGGCGTCACAACAGACAGGCTGAATGAGGTGTTTGAGGATAAGAAAGCGGCCTCGAAGATCATACCATTCAAGGCCGCGCAATGATGTTTTGCACATAATTTTGCACATGCTCAAAACTAAAACTCGGAAATGTGGTGGGCAGTACAGGACTTGAACCTGTGGCCCCCGCCGTGTGAAGGCGATGCTCTCCCAACTGAGCTAACTGCCCAAAAAAATTATAGGCGAAGGATATTTAAAAGTCAAGCCGTGCGGACACGTAAGATATGGCAGACGCATGAAGGCTGTAATAGTTTGAAATACCTGCATAAAACTATGGTTACGATTTTTACTTGAACCAATTGGTTTTCTTGGTTGCGGGGCCAGGATTTGAACCTGGGACCTTCGGGTTATGAGCCCGACGAGCTACCGAACTGCTCCACCCCGCGACATGTTTAACGCCGTAACGCGAAATGAGACATTAGATGTTTCCCTGTGTGGTGTCAAGCCTTGCGATAAAAAAACAGGACAGACGCATTGTAGTCATCAACTATTTGGAATAACAGTATGTTATAAAATCACAAAAATTTATAGACAGAATGCTACGATCCGTATTGTTTCAAAAATCTGAGGGCATTGTTAAAGAATAGCCGTAACGTAGATTCAACAACCTTGCATGATTTGAAGACAACCTTCAGAAGGCCCCTACTCCCATTACCAGGGAAAAAACAAAGAACAGAAAGCCGAGCAGCCAGATGAGGACGAGCGGCTTTGTGCTGAACACCGTCAGCGAATCAAGGGCTAGGCAGATTTAAAAAAAAGACCATTTGCTGCCGCCGCTTCGGCGATCGTCCGAGATGAAGGGCATTTCGGCGTGACTGAAGCCCAGCCAGGAAACCATGCCTCGGTAAAAAAGTTTGTTCTCGGGCATGGATGTCCAGGCGTCTACCACCACACGATCCAGAAGCTTATAGTCCCCGGTCCCTTTCAGATTGGTGTAACTCAGGAAGAGAAACATTTTGTAAAAAAGCGTGGCGAGAAAACTGTCCATCCGGGATTCGCACTGGCGTTTTTCCTTACTGGATTCTATGATGTCAAATTCTTCGGCCAGCCAGATGCGTGTCATCTCTGGGATGAGGACGGGCTGGTGTTGCAGAATGATGTCCATGGTAATGACTGTTTCCCTCATGGCCGTCGTCCTCCAAGATTATCTCGTATGAAAGGTCAAGTGTTTTGAGAACGTCTTCTACGGCGTCAAAAAAAACGCCGATCTCTACCCTCACAGTAAACAGGACTCACAATGGAAAGAACAGTCAAGTCGAGACTCCTTTTGGGCATTAAATTCACCGGCGGACCGCTATAAACCAGTCTTTGTTCTTCCAGACAATATCCCCGTGCCGCTCGGACAGAGCTTTGTCCTGCGTGCGGTCGCATAGCAGTCAGCCGCGTCCGACGCGAGCGTCAATACGGCCGGAGGGATCCCGCGCGGCCATCGCCAGGCACGCTCGCCATGCACGTCATTGCTGTAAATATTGAAAGAACCGTCCTTGAACGTCCAGGTAAACATAGCCAAGCGCATGTCCATTGTGTAGGGTCTGAAACGCCTTGTCCTGCATGAGAAGTTCAAAGCCAGTCTTCTGCGAAATGGTGTAAAATGCGGCCATCTGCCAGCGAGCCTGTGGAGTATGGGAGTATGGCGGTGGCGAATGTGCCCGCCACAACAAGCCTGTGCGCGGACGGAACGGCCCGGAAATTGAATGCGTTGATGATAAAGTATCCGTACATGGAACAAGAAACCAGCATTAATGTCCTGCATGTCGTATTTGGATTTCTTGAGTGGGCTGAACCAACAGCACTGGTAGTTCCTTTGCTCCTCTAGTATTGTTACCTGTTCGTCTGGAGAAACGCAAAACCTAGGCTGGGACTGAATTCTGGATAAACGCGGATGACGACGACGCTGACACGAATTTTATCATAGCTTAAAAATTACGACAGGATTTTGGAATTATCCTCCCAAAATTTTAACACGAAGGATGCTACTGACGCGGAACAAAAAACGATGAAATGTAAAGTGCTCCGATGGGTTTCGTTTGGTATTTTTTCTTCAGCTAGAATTGCGATGTATGAAGACATTAATACCAGTAGACATGATTTTAATAAAAATAAAATAATCACTGACCTCTTTGCCAACATCTGTGACACTGCATCTTTTGCAGATGAATATCATGTTGACAATCCTCAAGTGGAATGTGAGGCTCCATTTAGTACAAATGATATCCTGAATGATACGCCGCGCTGATTACACGCTCCGTAAATATCAGGTATTGAAAATTTTAATCAAATAAAACTGGATGTTATACGAGATGCCGATAACACCTTGGAAAAGGCATGGTGGGAGGCTAGAAGTCATCTCATAATCAATTTGAGCAAAATGAACATGCATCAAAGTTGGACCATATCCAGGAAGTTTTTAGCGTGAAACTCGCATGTTATGACGATTCTGCGGAAGTTGTGCAGCCATGCAAAGATCCGCTCAACTTTCCATCGGCTCCGGTAGCGCCGCAGTGGACGTCCATCCTGCGCTTTCCCACGCCTTTTTCGGTTGGGGAAATCATTTTAATACCCCAGTCTTCTTCCAACCTGGCGTCAAGCTGGTCACTGTCGTAGGCTTTATCACTTACCAAACGGCCCGGAGTTATTTGTAAAGGTAGGGCGAATAGATCGTCTTTCCACCAACGCTGGACACCTGTGACAGGTCTGGAATGGCGGATACCGGTCCGGCAAGTCCTTACAGGACGACCGGTTCGAAGAATCCATAACACTTGATGCCATATTCATTCTCATTGTAAACGGCATAAAAATAAGACCGGTAATGATTATTGATACGGTTATCATTAAATGACATTAAATGACATTATTAGAGATTTCACATACTCAATAAATTTTATCACTAGATTCTGCAAAGATGTCTCTCACATGGATGTCGTTGTTTCAAACGTCGGATAGTGCATCATGCACCTTCCACAGGCGGATTGCCTTTCTGCGGAGTTTGCCTTTGAGTGCTGGAAAAGAAAAAGGCTTACAGCGTTATTTTTGTAACCAATTGGCGCGCCCGGCGTGAATTGAACACACGGCCTATCGCTTAGGAGGCGATCGCTCTATCCTGCTGAGCTACGGGCGCATCTATATTTTGTAGAAGCGCTCACGCGGCATGTCAAGCGCATTGTGCGAATTTTACAGAGCAATCGTATGAAAAAGTCCATTTTTGATTTTTTAATCCTCGACTTTCAGGGCCGCGAGAAAAGCCTCCTGCGGCAATTCCACATTGCCCATACGCTTCATACGTTTTTTGCCTTCTTTCTGTTTTTCCAAAAGTTTGCGCTTGCGCGTGATGTCACCGCCATAGCATTTCGCGGTGACGTTTTTGCGGAAGGCGGAAACTGTTTCTCGCGCGATCACCTTTTGCCCGATGGCCGCCTGTATAGCCACCTCAAAAAGCTGGCGCGGTATGGTACGCTTAAGTTTGAGAGCAAGGGAGCGACCGTAGACGTATGCCCTGTCCTTGTGCACAATCACGGCAAGGGCATCCACTGCCTCGCCGTTCAGCAGAATATCCAGGCGAACCAGATTGGCCGTGCGGTAGTCTAGTGGCTCGTAGTCCATAGAGGCATAGCCGCGCGTCAGGGATTTGAGCTTGTCAAAAAAGTCATAGATAATTTCGGCAAAGGGCAGATCATAGGTCGTCACCACCCGGTTGGCAGAGAGATAGCGCAGGTTTTTCTGCGCTCCACGCTTCTCCTCGCAGAGTTTCATGACGTTGCCCACATATTCGTTGGGCACATGAATGTCCATGCGCGCGTAAGGCTCGTACAGAGCTTTAATTCTCACGGCATCGGGCAGACGGGAGGGATTGTCGATGTTGAGGGTTTTGCCGTCAGTGGTCTCCACGCGATAAATCACGGAAGGGGCCGTGGCGATGAGGGAAACCTCAAATTCCCGCTCCAGTCGCTCCTGAATTATTTCCATGTGCAAAAGGCCCAGAAAACCGCAACGAAAACCAAACCCCAAGGCTTGTGACGTTTCCGGTTCAAAGCTGAAGGAGGCGTCGTTGAGTTGCAATTTTTCGAGAGCGGTCTTGAGGTTTTCGTAATCATCCGATTCTGTGGGGTACAGACCACAGAAAACCATGGGTTTGACTTCCTTGAAGCCGGATACGGGCCCGGCGGCGGGCCGGGCGGCGCAGGTGATGGTGTCGCCGACGCGCGCGTCGTTCAGGGCCTTGATGGAACCACACAAAAAGCCCACTTCCCCGGCGGCGAGTTCCAGAACATCAAGGGCTTCGGGGGAAAAGACACCCAGACGTAGCACTTCATATTCCTTGTTCGCGTTCATAAGGCGGATACGGTCATTAAGGCGTAGTACACCGTCCATCACGCGGCACAGGATGACAACTCCCTGATAACTGTCGTACCAGGAATCAAAGATAAGGGCCTTCAGGGGCGCGGCGGTATCCCCTTCTGGCGCGGGCAGGCGAGAGACAACGGCCTCCAGTAACGCGTCCACTCCAAGACCGCTTTTGGCGGAAACTGGTAGGGCGTCCGCGCAGTCCAGGCCGATGGTATCCTCTATTTCGGCTCTGGTGCGTCTAACATCGGCGCTCTGGAGGTCTATCTTGTTCAGCACAGGGATAATTTCGTGATTGTGATCCAGAGCCAGGAAAACATTGGCGAGGGTTTGCGCCTCCACGCCTTGAGTGGCGTCCACTACCAGCAATGCGCCTTCACAGGCCGCGAGGGAACGGGAGACCTCGTAATTGAAATCCACATGCCCTGGAGTGTCTATGAGGTTAAGCTCGTAGCGTCTGCCGTCGGCGGCCGTGTAGGGAATGCGCACTGTTTGCGCCTTGATAGTGATGCCGCGTTCCCGCTCCAGATCCATTTTGTCCAGGTACTGCTCCCGGGCGTCGCGGGAACTGACAAGCCCCGTCTGCTCTAAGATACGATCCGCCAGAGTGGACTTGCCGTGATCAATATGGGCTATTATGCAGAAATTGCGTATATGTTCCTGTTTCGGCATAGCGATGTATTCTTTCATTTGTACTCGCAAAAGTGTTTCACCGGCATCCTGTCCTTTGGCCTTTCTTCTTACCAGAGCGGATTGACAGGGACACTACCAGCAAAAATCATAAAGGACAAGAAACGCGTAAAGGCAGTTGCCCGCGATTCCGCAAGTCTCTCAAACACAAACTGCTGCAAGACTGTGTGAGGATTTCTTTGACATAACGTCCGAATGCGTCTAAAGTAATTTCCATGGCCTATCTTGCTTATATTACCATGCCGGACAGAGAGAATGCCATGACTGTCGCCCGCGTGATTGTTGAATCCCGTCTCGCGGCGGGCGTCAATGTGCTGCCGGGCGCATTGTCCGTGTACCGTTGGCAGGGGGGAGTGCGGGAAGCCGAAGAGTGTTTGCTTGTTGCCCAAGTCAGCCGGGCGGCTTTCTCCAATTTTTGCAATGTGGTGCGGCGGCATCACTGCCATGAAGTGCCCTGTATAGTGGCTTTGTCTGTTGAAGCCGGGCATACGCCCTTTATGCGCTGGATTGAAGAAAACAGCCTACCGCTGTCATAACAAGCCTGTTGCCCGCTCTCGCGGGCTCCGCAACGCATTTTTCAACGCACTGATAAAGCACAAGACCGTACAGAGAGAAAATCATGTCCATATATGTTTCCGGCTCCTTGGCTTTTGATCGTATAATGACCTTTCCCGGCAATTTTCAGGATCATATCCTCATGGACAAACTCCATCAGATCAACGTGAGTTTCATGGTGGACTGCATGGACGAGCGGCGTGGCGGATGCGCCGGCAACATAGCCTGGTCTCTGGCCCTGCTTGGCGAAAAGCCGCTTATAGTATCCTGCGCGGGGCGAGATTTTGATCACTACGCCAAAGTGATTCAGAAACAGGGCTTGCCGCTGGACGGTATACGCCGGGACAACGGCCTTTTCACCGCGCTTTGTTATATCACGACAGATTTGAACGGCAACCAGATAACGTGTTTTTATCCCGGAGCCATGGCAACGCCTGCCGACTTTGCCTTTGATTTCCTCAATCCCGAGACGGATCTGGCCATTGTTTCCCCCGGCAATATGGATGACATGCGCCGTCTGTCCGATCTGTTTCGACAGGCCGGCGTGCGGTATATTTATGATCCCGGCCAGCAGTTGCCCGTGCTCTCCGCCGATGATCTGCTGAGGGCCGTCGAAGGATCTTTTGCCTGCATTACCAACGAGTATGAACTCAAAATGATCTGCAAGACAACGGGCAAGAGCGAGGACGAACTGCTGGGCAGAACGATGTGGCTTGTTACCACGCTGGGCGCTCAAGGCGTTCTTGTGCGCGGTGCTGACGGCAGTGAAACACATATTCCCGCCGTCGCGCTAAAAACCGTGACTGACCCCACCGGTGCTGGCGACGCGCACCGCGCCGGCCTCATAAAGGGGCTTGTGCACGGGATATCCATGCCGGAAGCCGCGAAACTCGGCGCTGTGTGCGCGAGCTTTGCCTTGGAACACATGGGCACGCAGGAACACAAATTTATGGCGTCGCAGTTCAAAAAACGATATGAGGAAGTCTTTGGCCCCCTGTCCATACCGTTGCGCTGAATCAATAATGATAGAAGTTCAGCGATAATGTCATTGACACGAAAACGAGCAATAGCGCCAGAGTCATCTTAATCATCTCAATGTAACGGCTCACAATCTGCGTGCTCCTTATTATTTGTGGTCATATGTTCCTGTGACTGTTTTTCCGTGTTATGATGTTTACAATAGTGTATGCGTCCTCGGCAAGCTCCCACCCCGTCGGATACACCGCCCTTTATATAATAGGGTGACCAGCCTCCAATTTTTGTACTTAATGCCGGTGGCCGCGATGCCGCAAACAGGCAGCAGACACTCGACAACACCGGTCATGTTTATCTCCAGAAAATGCAATACAGGATTATGTAAAAGACGATCAACAGAGGATGAAATAGGACGATAAATAGCCAATACAGGAGGTTGAATACGGGAGCGGCGACAGTCAGGATAGCGAGCCACAGCGGTTGGGGTCCTGGCTCATCAAATTTCCCTCCCAGGGGCGACGATGAGATAACAGGTTCTTTCTTGTCTTCCATCATGGGTGGCGCCAGCCTTCTTTGAAAGTTGGTGTGAATTAGGAGGACCGGGCAGCTGCGCGGGCGGAATAATGACTATACTGTTATCCGCTACCTCAATGGCGCCGTCGCACATGGACTGAAAACTCCAACCGGCCTTATTCTGATCCGCCGAGCGGCAAGTGCAGGCTCCAAATACCCACGCCCCTGCGGGAACTGCAATGGACAAGACTATTGCCAGCAAATTCAAGACCAAGAGTTTTTTCCACTGCCGTGAGATCAAGATATTCTTCATGGTTCTCTAAAGTTTTAAGGCCCCTTGGCCAATATTTATTCCAATACCGCCGCTTCGGGGTACAGAATCGGAATTGGCACACACCACGGCACCTGGTCTCCTTTCCCCTCCTCGGTCTAACATTCGGCTGCCATGGCCTCTGCGAGGGCCGTAAGAGCCCCCATCATGGCAAGAAGAAATAGAACTGCGATCTTCTTCAGGGTAAATTTCCTCTTGTATATATCAGAAATTTACTATAAGTAAAATCTATACGCTTTTGTGGAATAAGATCCCGCCACAGGTGGACTGCAATCCTGCAGCCTGTGAAACCCATTACTATTATCTCCGAGGGCACAATACTCCCCCGGAGACTATTTTTACCTTGACAACCTCTCGCGCTTGGACGGAACTCTGGACCAGAGCACAAAACAACGCCTTTTAAGGCAACAAAAAAGGCGGCTCATGGGAGTCGCCTTGTGTAACTTGATAAATTATATAGTTATCTAATTTTTCCGTGTTTTATTCCATAGTAAACGCCTATACCTATGATAAGCAATGCGAGAGAAACAAGAAGTGTTCCTATATTCATTTTCCCTCCTTTTTATGAAGCGTCCATCCATAAACAGCGCAAGTCGTATAGTGTCTGAAACCCTTAATGCTGACGAATAAGATAAATTGTATATATTATCAGACAGGCTCCGAAGATACCGAAAATTGTCCAAGGCATTTTAGATGTCCTCTCGCGTAAAAATAACGGATGCCATCAAAGCTGTTTCTCCTGAAAAAGTCCTATGGCCAAGCTGGCAACATCCAGCTTTTCCAAAATGTCATTCAGACGTTTTACTCTGTTCTTGAATTTCATGCTGTCTCCATCCAAAAAATAATCATTTTTTGAATTGCTGTCTATATAAGAAAAAGTTTCGCACCTTGATCAAAACGCCCCAAGCGCGGCGGTTGGTGGAGGATGTCCCGCAATACCCCTTGGCGTTCCCCCCTACATATCGGGTCACTGCTGTACGCAGCCGCCGCGCCGGTCTTCCCGGCATGTCTTGTAATCTCATAATCCCTTCAACCAATCCCCGCCCTGTGGTGCCTTCGGTCTAGGCGCTCGTACTACATCTGCCGCGCTGGCGGTGTTTAGTGAATGTAGTATGTACCAATATTTTACTATATCCAATAGTAAATTTGATTATAGTGAACATATTTGTTATAAAAAAATTACGCCGCGCGGAGTGGCGTGAAAAATTATTTTCTGTTGACCGCTTCCTTATATTTTGCCATTTCTCAATAAAGCGGGAGCGGCGATATGACACGGGAGGTTGTTCTTGAAACGATCTTACGGTAAGCGCCAAAAAGCGCAACCAGAGCAAAAAGAACGGGACTGGCGGCACTACGCAGGAATAGTAAGTGCGTGACAACGAAGCCAGGCAGGAAGAAACAGCCAATGCACGCTTTACCGCACTTTGACATTTACTCCTTCTTGTGACATTTTCTAGAAAAGTAAAAGCGTCCACGGGCTTAATAGGGAATCCCGTTGAAATCTGGAGCGGACCCGCCGCCGTCAGCCGAAAAAACTCTTTCCCTCGTATGCCACTGAGACTGCCATCTTGGGAAGGCTGAAAAGAAGCTCGGCAAGCCGGAAGACCTGCTTTTACATGTCGTCTTGAGGACAAGCTTCGGCAATAGGCTTTTGCCGTGAGACTTTTGAGAGGGGAAATATGCTTCCTCCTTTGCCCTGATACTGGACGATTGCTCGAAAATAAACGCCATTGCATTTACCTGGAGTTCTTTCATGGTGGCTACAATACTGAAACGGGACGGCGATTCGGTACCCTTTGACTCTTCCAAAATACTTAACGCAGTCAATAAAGCAAACAACTCTGCGGAGAAAGAGGAAATGAACTCCACAGACCTTTGGTACGTCACGGAAAAAGTTTGCCAAACGCTGGAAACACAAGGGCTACGCCATGTTGAAGAAATTCAGGATGTCGTTGAGGAAACCCTGATTCGTTTCGGATACGCCAAAACCGCCAAGGCTTATATTCTCTATCGCGCCGAGCATACCAAAATCAGGAATACCGAGACATACCTGATGGATATTTACAAGACTCTGACATGGTCGCCTGCTCTGGAAGAGGATATTAAACGGGAAAACGCCAATATCGACGGCGATACCGCCATGGGAACCATGCTCAAATACGGGTCCGAAGGGTCAAAGTTTTTTATCGATAATTATATTTTGCCCAAAGACGCCTCTGCCGCGCATGGCAACGGTGACATCCACATCCATGACAAAGATTTTTATATGCTGACGGAAACATGTTGTCAGATAGACCTGATTCCGTTGTTCAAAAACGGTTTTTCCACTGGGCATGGATATTTGCGGGAACCAAATTCAATTGAAAGTTACTCCGCTCTGGCCTGCATCGCTATTCAGGCGAACCAGAACGAAATGCACGGGGGGCAGAGTGTTCCCAATTTTGATTGGGCCATGGCACAGGGCATAATCAAGACATACAAAAAAGAGTATGAAAAGACGTTCACCACATATTTGCAAATTTCGGAAAAACTGAGCAACGAACAGGCTGCCGCGAAAATGCGGAAGCTGTGTTCCGCTGTTGCAACACCAGTGCGCATTGGACTGGCCGAGCAATACGGAAGCGACCTTATGGACTCTGTCGATACGGTATCCAAAGAGCTTGCCCGCAATGCACACGACTTTGCCGCCGCTGAAGCGTACGCGACGACAAACAGACGAACCTATCAGGCCATGGAAGCATTTATCCACAACCTGAACACCATGAACTCCAGAGCTGGCGCACAGGTGCCGTTCAGTTCCATCAACTACGGTACGGATGTCTCTCATGAAGGGCGCATGGTGATGAAAAATCTACTCAAGGCTACACAAGCCGGACTCGGTAGCGGTGAAACATCCATTTTTCCCGTGCAGATTTTTAAGGTTAAAGCCGGAGTCAGCTTTAACCCCGGCGACCCCAACTATGACCTGTTCCAATTAGCCATGAAAACATCGGCCATGCGTTTGTTTCCGAATTTCAGCTTCCTGGATTCCCCTTTTAACCTCCATTATTACAAACCAGGAGATTACAATACGGAAGTCGCGTATATGGGCTGCCGCACAAGGGTTATCGGCAATGTATACGACACGGGACGCGAAGTGACGTGCGGCAGGGGGAACCTCAGTTTCACCTCGATAAACTTGCCCCGGCTTGGCCTGGAATCTGCGGGGGACATAAAAAGATTCTTCAACCTGCTGGATGACAGAATAAATTTGGTCTTCAGGCAGCTTATGCACCGGTTTAAAATCCAACGCACTAAAAAAATTAGGCATTACCCTTTTCTCATGGGACAGGGCATCTGGCTGGACTCCAGTACTCTTGACCGTGACGACACTATTGCCGAAGTGATAAAGCACGGCACGCTGACAGTCGGCTTTATTGGGCTGGCGGAAACCTTGAAGGCCCTTATCGGCAAGCATCATGGTGAAGATGATGAAGCCCAGAAACTCGGCCTGGAGATAATCTCCTACATGCGCAAGCGGACTGACGAAGAATCAGAAAAAACACAACTGAACTTTTCCCTGATTGCCACTCCGGCGGAGGGGCTGAGCGGACGATTCGTCGCCATAGACCAAAAAAAATACGGCACTGTTCCCGGCATTACCGATAAGAAATATTATACCAATTCCTTCCACATTCCAGTTTACCATCCCATAAAAGCTTTCCGCAAAATTCAATTGGAAGCACCTTACCATGCCCTGACTAATGCCGGGCATATCACCTATGTGGAAATGGATGGCGATACAAACAAAAACCCGGAGGCCTTTGAGGCTGTCATCCGCTACATGCATGAACAAGGAATTGGCTACGGCTCCATTAATCATCCTCTGGATCGCGATCCTGTCTGTGGCTATATCGGCGTTATAAACGACATTTGCCCACGTTGCGGCCGGAATGAAGGCGAGGGCGTCAGCGTAAAAATTTTGAAGGACCTGGAAAAAATGCACCCCGATGTTCCGCATTGGGAAAATTAGAAGAAGAAACAATTATGCTGTTATATACTTGCAGGGAAAACAAACAGCTTGCGGAGAGTAAAAAGTCGATGTTAATGTCAGTTTTGAAAGCACCCGCTGCATAACCGGCTATCTGGTGGGAACCGTTGACAGATTCAAAACGCCAAACGCGCGGAAGAAAGGGACAGAGTAAAGCCTGGGGTATAGGGACCTGTACAGCGGCAGCGGCGTATGCAAACTCAGGGTCACTCAGGTCAACGGGATTGTGGAAAAAATCCATTGTAGACGGCCATGGGCTAGCTATGCCGTGTTCACGCAAGGTTGCCTGCATCACTGCACAGACGCCGTTGAAATGCTGTTTACATAATCGTTCTATACTTCCATACCGGAAGCCAGATATTCTGGTGTAATAGGAATAAAACTAGCTTCATTAATTGGACTACCTGCTTTGCCTGTCCAATTTTGCTCTTTACGATATTCTCCTGGAGATTTATCTCGTCCTCGCACGCCACGCATAAGCATTGCATGGTAACCTTGTTGCTGTCCCGGTAGCTATTGTACCGGTTCTCGTGCTGCTTTATTGCGTATTCTTCTTTGAATTACACATCAATACCTGTACATTATCCACATAACGCAGCCCATAATAATCTTTTCAAATTCTTTACAACCGATTTTTCTGTTCAGGTATTCATCCTTGTCAGTGTTATCGCTCCTGAAGATAAAT
>JAITNF010000064.1 GCA_031290615.1 Desulfovibrio sp.
AAAACATTGGTCAAGGAAGTTTCCCCCGTATTTTCATCCGCCTTGATATAACCGCGCTCAGTGCGCCTCAGATCGGGCGTTGCGTCAAGAAGAACGGGATTTGCCCTTGTTCCGAGCGCAACGATGGCAAGATCCGTGGCGAGTACTCGTGTCTGTCCATCTATCGAAACAGGACGACGACGACCTGAAGAGTCCGGTTCGCCGAGAGCCATATTTTGCAAGGTTACGGAACAAAGCCGCATGTCCGTGTCGGCGTCAAAATGTAGCGGGGAGTAGAGCATGGCAAATTGCACACCCTCCTCCTCGGCATGTTCTGCTTCTTCCGCACGGGACGGCATTTCAGCCTTGGTACGCCGGTAAACAATATGGACACTTTCCGCGCCCATGCGCAGGGCTGTGCGGGCCGCGTCAATAGCCACGTTACCCGCGCCGAATACAGTAACATTTTTTCCTGGAAAAGTCGGCGTGTCATATTCAGGAAAAGCGTAAGCCCGCCCAAGGTTGACGCGCGTCAGATATTCATTGGCCGAGAAAACGCCCACCAGATTCTCGCCGGGAATCCCCAGAAAAATGGGCAATCCAGCGCCAACACCTATAAAGATGGCATCATATTCCTCGCGAAGCTCCTCTACCGTCACTGTACGCCCCCCCACGCGATTCAGGTGGAAATTCACACCCAGAGCACACAGGTCGTCAATTTCCGCCGCCACTACATTCTTGGGCAGACGAAAAGACGGAATGCCGTACATAAGTACGCCGCCAGGCTCGTGCAGACCTTCAAAAACATCCACCGCCAAACCACCGGCGGCGCATATGCCAGCGCAAGTCAGAGATGCCGGCCCCGCACCGAGCATGGCCACTCTTTTGTCGCTGTTTTTTGCGGACTTTCGCCTCGCGAATTTCAGAGCTGCCCCAAAAAAACTGTCCGCCACAAAGCGTTCCAGACGGCCTATAGCGACTGGCTGTCCCTTGACCCCCAGCACACATTTGCCTTCGCACTGATGTTCCTGCTGACAAACACGGCCGCAGACTGCCGGTAGCTTGTTGGTGGACTTGATAATCCTGTAGGATGCCTCAAGATAGCCCTGAGCAAGTTCGGCAATAAAATCGCGTATGGGCACTTGCACCGGGCAGCCCGAGATGCAAAGAGGTTTTTTGCAGCGCAAACAACGGGACGCTTCCTGAAGAGCCATTTCTCTTGTATACCCCAGAGCAACTTCATCAAAATTGGTCCGGCGTACAAGAGGCGGTTGACAGGGCATCTCCACTCGGAGGGTCGACTTTTTCGATGATGACCGCGTATTCATAATCGCGCCTTTTCATACAGTTCAAATGAACATTTTTCTTGTTCCAGATATGCGGCGAGCCTGCGTTTAAGTTCGTCAAAATCCACCTGATGTCCGTCAAACTCCGGGCCATCCACGCAGGCAAACTTTGTCTTGCCGCCAACACTCACACGACAGGCTCCACACATGCCAATGCCGTCCACCATGACAGGGTTGAGGCTCACGGTCGTTTTGACGCCGAAAGGCCGCGTGAGTCCGGCCACAGCAGCCATCATGTGCACCGGCCCTACTGCCACCACTTCGAAGACCGTCTTGTCTTGCTCCAGTTTTTCGCGCAAAAGCTCTGTGACAAGACCCCGTCGGCCATAGCTGCCGTCATCAGTGGAGATTAAAAGTTCATTCGTAAAAGAGGCAAGCTCTTTTTCAAAAAGCAACAAGTCTTTGCTGCGTGCGCCGATCACTCCCACAACACGATTGCCGGCCCGCGCATGCCCTTTGGCGATATGGTGCATGGCTGCAATGCCGGTGCCGCCGCCAACGCAAACCACCGTACCACCCCTTTCAATATGCGTAGGATGCCCAAGTGGGCCACAGACATCGGAAATTTCCTCACCTGCGGCCATGTCTTCCAACAACGCCGTACTCTTGCCCATCACCAGATAGACAATGACAATTGTCCCTTTTTCGGGGTCTGCATCGGCAATGGTCAGGGGAATGCGCTCTCCCCTTTCGTGTACTCGCAGCATGACAAAATGCCCCGGACGCGACTTGGCCGCAATCTCCGGAGCATAAAGGACAAGTTTGCTGGTTTTGTCAGGTATCAGGCATTCCTTGAAAAGGATTGACGTCGGCATACATTCTCCTTTACTGCTTTCTGGCGTCTCCGGCTTTGTCTGTTTCCTTGGCGTCATCGCCAAGAGCTTGCTTTTCCTCATGTTGCTCCGTTTCCTTACTCACCGGCTTGAACTCGATTTTCTGCTTATTGACTTCCGCAATGACGGACGTGGTAACGTCCATGACAGGGGAAAAGGCGGCCACCACTTCCATGTTCAGAATAACCTCATAGCCGTTCTGCTCACGGTAAGAATTCATGACTCGCTGAATGGCGTCATAAAGAAGGGTGACGACATTCTGTTGCTCAACCTGCATCCGCTGCTGGGAAGACGCGTATATGGTCTGCAATTCTTTTTGGGCGGCTTCATCCTTTGGATTCTTTTCCAGTTGCGCTTCAATCACCTGAATTTTTTCCTGTATGCCGGCATGTATGTCCTCCAAGAATTTTACGCCGATCTTGGCCGGTTCAGAGTCACGCATGATGCGCTGCATGTCCACTACTGCCAGTTTGGGCTTTGAATCAAAAAAACCCATCAGCGCCGGAAGCAAAAAAATCAATACCGACAAAACAGGAACCCAATAACGTTTTTGCATGACAAGAGTACTCCTCTCAAAAAAATAAAAAACCGACGGCCTTTGCGAACACATCGTGAATTTTATAGTATAACTAATTTTTTGTCCACCACAACAGTTTTTTATTGTATTGTTACAACCACATGATATATCCCGACATGGGCGTCAGCGTATCCTGTGCGGTAGCGGCCTGACGTGAAATTTCTTCCGGATAAAGACATGCGACCGTCCTTTCAAAAAAGAGCATCATGGCCGTCGCATCGCCGGTGTCATAAAAATTCCGGAGCCTCGTGTGAACCCCGGAATCTCTTGACAAGAGTTTTTTTGCTCCATCACTGACCTTCCCCCAGTTTTTGTACCAAGGTTTTAGTTAGTGTCGTCGCCGACGAAGGCATTCCAGGCTGTGCAAGGCAATCGGATGCTCCGACTAGCATATAGCGTAACATTCGCCGACGGTTTATCGGTGGTCTGTCCAAAATCGCTTATTCCCGCTGTACACTGTGACTCATTTTCAGTTAATATCCTTAAGTAGACCCCTGAGACATCCTCGCGCCCGCGGACATATGACGCGAGTACTGCGCATTGCAATCATGCGGAAAGCGAGGGGCTAATGGCAAGAAAATAGGTCACCGGCGCGGCGCGGGCGGAAGACAGCCAGGAGATCTGTTGGGTCTACGTCCCTGGTTCTATTTTTCGAGGGAAGGTCATGAGTCATATTACTTGGAGCAGAAAATATTTGTAATTTATTATTCTGTATGCTATGTTTCCCCCATGGAATCAAGATACACGCACATTACCGCGTTACGCTCAAAAAGAGTTGCGGCACAAAGTTGTCAGGGCTGTGGTGGTGCGGCGCATGACGCAACGAGAAGCTGCCCGGCTTTTTGAACTCTCTGAAAATTCAGTATGTTCTTGGGTGCGCACTTACTGCGATGGAGGAAAATCCTCCTTGAAAAAATTGGACAGGTCACCCAAAAGGCACTTCATTATCTGCGGAACATAGCGCTTCCATCCGTAAATCTGTTGTGGGGAACTATCCGAATCAGTTACGTTTGCCCGGTATACTCTGGACTCGCGAAGCTGTTCCCGCCTTGGTGGAGCGGCATTTTGGCATCGTCACGTTGGACGCTTGGTCGATATATGAATGGAGACTGACAGTACAGGGCTGTAACGCAATGGTTCCAGCAACGCGAGGATAAAATCCTGCTATTTTTCCTCCCGCCGTACAGTCCGGAACTGAATCCTGATGAACTACTCAATACAGTATCTGAAGGGCAATGCATTAGGCAGACGACCTGCAACGTCCCCCGGTCCACTCGCAAAAATGCTTTCTTTTTTGTGCGGCTGGCGGTGGTGTCCTGGCAAAGTTGTCCAATACTTTGAAACCAAACATGTCAGATGTGCCATGGCGGCTTAATACAAATACTTTTTGCTCCAAGTATTATAATTTATGGATACGATTGTCTGGCTTGCCATTACCAATGCCGTGGTCTGGATCGGCCTTGGAACTTATCTGGTCTTTCTGACCCTGGAGCAGCGCGCAATTTCAGCCCGACTGAGGCAATGGGAAAAGCTTCGTTCTGAAAATCAAATTCAGATTCATGGAACAGAGGAATAACCATCATGGAAAACATAACAACGTGGCCCGGAGAGAGAACTCGCGCCCTTGTGCTTTTTATGGCGCTGGGTTTTGTGTTGATGCTTTTTGTCGCCCTTGCCGGAAATTTCAAAAATTCACAACTCACGCAGTGGACGCCGGAACCAGTTACAGGCATGCCAGCAAGCATGGACCGCAATATCGGCAGGCTCATGCGGCAGGTGGCCAAAGAACCCGACAACAAGAACCTTGACCTGCTGGTACAACTTGCGGAAGCTCTGATGGCCGCACAAAACTGGGATGCGGCGGAAATTTTCGCCAAACGCGGCGTCACGCTCAACACGCAGGACCAGCGTTCGCTGTATCTGCTGGGCGTCATTCTACACAACAAGGGGCAGCACAAGGAAGCGGCAGAAGCCATCGAAAAAGCGATCGCCGTCAAGTCCACAGCCCCACTTCACTACAGTCTGGCCGTGTTAAACACCTATTTTCTCAAACATCCGCAGCACGGCATGGAGCACTTCACCATCGCCCTGAACGCTCCCGACGCTGACGAGGAGCTCAGGCAGGCCATTCGCCAGGAATTGAACAAGCAGGCCTTGCCGGGCCAAAACACGGCACAGGGAGAGAAGACCCCGGCTCCGCAGGCCACGATACAGAACAGCCAGCCCCTGTCGCACGAATTAACGCAAAAAATTACATCCCTGGAAAAAGCGACCCTGCGCAACCCCAATGACTCCGCCGCTTGGATGCACCTCGGCAATCTCTATTTCGACACGGGCAAGGCAAAAGAAGCCATCCCGGCCTATGAGCGTTCTCTGGAACTGGCGCCGGACAATCCGGATGTGCTTACCGACCTCGGTATCATGCACCGCGACGCGGGAAATTTTGCCAAGGCCATTGACTGTTTCAACAAGGCCGTTTCCCTGAACCCCAAGCATCAAAACGCATTCTTCAATATGGGTGTCGTCTTTTATTATGACTTGCATCAAAGGGAGGACGCCGTGTACGCTTGGAGGCGCCTTCTGAAGACGAATCCCGGCGCGCTTGCGCCTGATGGACAGCCCGTGTCCGAGCTGATAACGCATTTGCATTAAAGCGTAAACCGCTCCAAGGGCGTCTTAACACAGGGCACAGCCATGACCTATATCGCCGATTTGCACATACACTCACGTTTTTCCCGCGCGACCAGCAAGGAAATCACCCTGTCCACCCTCGCGCGCGGGGCGTGCAGTAAGGGTATTGATGTTCTAGGAACCGGCGACTTTACCCACCCCCAATGGCGCGAGGAACTGCGCTCGCAACTTGTCATTGACGAAGCGAGCGGCTTGTATCGCCTAGCGGAAGACACTCCTCGAACCGAAGGCCAGACAGGGAAGCCCCTTTTCTGCTTGCAGGCGGAAATCAGTTCCATTTACAAGCGCCACGGCAAGGTACGCAAAGTGCACAGCCTCATCTACGCGCCGAACCTTGACGATGCGAAACGTATCAGCGAACGCCTGGGGCGCGTCGGCAATCTCAACGCCGACGGGCGCCCCATTTTGGGCCTCGACTGTCGTGACCTGCTGGAACTCGTCCTTGACGCCGCGCCCCGAGCCGTACTCGTACCCGCGCATATCTGGACGCCCTGGTTCTCGATTTTCGGCTCAAAATCCGGCTTCGACTCACTGAAAGACTGCTTCGGCGATCTTGCTCCACATGTGTTCGCGCTGGAAACCGGCCTTTCCTCCGACCCGGCCATGAATCGCCGCATCAGCGCCCTCGACAGCTACGCCCTCATATCCAATTCCGATGCGCACTCGCCAGCTAATCTCGGCCGCGAGGCCAATTTCTTTTCAGGAAAACCCTCCTTTGACGGCATGTTCGGCGCGCTACGTACCGCCGCCGCAAGACGCCCAGCCCCCAGCGCGGCCTGCGAATTTCTCGGCACTCTAGAATTTTGCCCGGAAGAAGGCAAATACCATCTTGACGGACACAGGGCATGCAATGTCGTCCTGAAGCCGCAGGAATCCGTAGCTCTCAAAAACATCTGCCCGGTCTGCGGCAAACTCCTGACTGTCGGCGTGCTCCACCGCGTACTGGAACTTGCCGACCGCGATGCCCCGCCGGACGATCTGCCCTGCGAGCCGCAGGCGCGGCCAGTCATTCCGCTGGCCGAACTGATTTCAGAGATTCTCGGGGTGGGCATGCAAAGCCGCAAGGTTCAAGAGCGTCACGCGCAAATGTTGTACTCCCTCGGCCCGGAATTGCATATTTTGAGCCTCATGCCGGAAGCGGACATACGCGCGCGGTGGAATTTTCTTGGCGAAGCCGTAAGCCGCATGCGGCGCGGGGAAATTATCCGCAAGAGCGGCTATGACGGAGAATACGGTTCCGCCCGCGTTTTTGCCCCTGACGAGTTGCGCCGGATTCGCGGCGGTCCGTTTTTTTCCTTCGTGCAAAAACCGGTCGAACCAGCTTCGGAAAAAAGACCGGCCGCAAGGTTCCTCTTGCCCGAAACTTTAGCACAACATACTTCCGACACAACAGACGGGGAGCAGGCCGAGACCAGGATCGGACAAGACGCGATCCTGACTGGAGAACAGAGCGCCGCCCTCACGGCGTGGCCAGGGCCGACCCTCGTGCTTGCCGGGCCGGGAGCTGGCAAAACCAGAATTCTTGTCGGCCGGCTGCAGTGGTTGCTCGAACGGGGAGAAGATCCGCAACGCATTGTTGCTGTCACCTTCACCCACCGCGCCGCCGTTGAAATGCGTGAACGCCTTGCCGCCGCGTTGCCAGCGCGTTGTGACACCCTGCATGGTCTGGCCTTCAACATGCTACGCCGGCGTGACCCGCAGATCTCCCTGTTGTCGGAAGATCAGGCCTTGGCACTCTTCCGCGAGGCCAACACTCCGCGCCCCCAACGGGAACTGCGCTTCCTGTGGGAAACCGTCGCCCTTTCCAGGGAAAGCGGCTCCGCCCTCACGCCGGAAGCAGCGCGTTGCGCCGAATTGTACAAAAAGCGCAAATCCGCCGCGCAGAACCTCCTGGATTACCAGGATCTGCTTGAGTTTCTGAAAAATCATCTTCCCACGTTACTCCCTTCCGAACGCCCCCTGCATGTGCTGGTGGACGAAGTGCAGGATCTTTCCCCCATCCAGCTTGACCTTGTGCGGGACATGCTGCCGCCTGACGGCAGGGGATTTTTCGCCATCGGCGACCCCGACCAAGCCATTTACGGTTTTCGCGGCGCCAACGCGCGCTGTGAGAACTCCCTACGCGCCTTCTGGCCTCGGCTTCAGCTCTTCCAGTTGGGAAAGAGCTTTCGCGCTGGGCAGGATGTGCTCACTCTGGCGCAGGCGCTACTCAGGGGGCGTGGCAAATGCGGCACACTGACGGCCGCGAGAACTATACCGTGCCGTTTGGACAGTTTCACCGCTCCTGACGACAGGATCGAAGCGGCGACCATAGCAAAACGTATCGGAAAACTGCTCGGCGCCACGTCCCACACCCTGCTGGACAGGAGCGCGTATCTATCTGGAGAAGAACAGCTTTCTCCCGGCTCCATAGCTGTGCTAGTACGTCTGAAAGCCCAAATGCCGCTGCTGCGCGAAGCTCTGGAGCAAGAGGGCATACCCTGCGTCGCCCCGGCGCTGGAAGACAAAACGGAAACAGCCGGCCAGGCCTCCCCGGGGTGCTCACCCGACTGGCTGCGCGAAGCGGAACAAGCGGACATCAAAGCCGAGCGCGTACAGATACTCACACTGCACGCCGCCAAGGGGCTGGAATTTGAGGCCGTATTTCTGCCGGGCCTTGAAGACGGCATTCTGCCCCTGTGCAGGCTGGCACTTTTTGACAGGCCTGCGGACAACGCAACGCCGGGCGGGACACCGGAAGACGCCACGCTCGACAATCAGCGCGCCGAGTGCGACCCAGACGAGGAACGCCGCCTGCTCTATGTGGGACTGACGCGGGCCGCGCGACGCATTTTTCTCTCACACGCCGCGCGACGCAGGCTTTACGGGCGCTTTCTCAAACTGCCCCCGTCACCCTATTTGCAGGATATAAAGCATTTGTGCCGCGAGAGCGCCCTTATGGAGCACCGGCGTATCACGACGAAGCACCTTTCACTGTTGTCCTGATTTGTCCTGCGCCACTGCGCCACTTCTCCGCGTCCGAATAGCCCATTGGCCAAGGGCGGTGGACAGATCTGGAACGGAGTGTTTCGGCATGCACAGAGCCACATGCGCAGTCCCGTCACTAGCGCATTTAATGCTTGAGATGCTTGCTTTACGGCAGGCAAATCCTTAAGGTTAGGAATTCGGCAGGATGGGACAATTCAGAATCATATGACAGCGCTGGACGCCGTTACGCGAAAACTGGGCGGAGCCGGACGGATTCCGTGCTTTGTTTATGAGGTTGGACTTGATGGATACACATGATTCATCAGGGCAAGCGATACCAGCCATCATTTGACCAGAATTACCCGGTGAACAAAGGTTGTCTCCAAATCAGACAATGTTGTTGAATCTACATTATTATAGCTTTGGCACACTTTAACAATGCCTCAAATTTTTAAAAAAATGCGGACTATAGCTTTATCTGTCTATAAATTAAAACTCTCCTATTTCAAAAAAATTGAAGCACTCTGGTACAAATACGCTATAGTAGCGTCAGCCAAATTTCTGCCGCGTCAATAAGACTTTTCGGTGTAGATGCGCCAGCTGTGAGGCCTGCGTGCGATTTTTCCAAAAAAAAATTTTCGTCAAGCTCGTCCGCGCTTTCCACCAGAATGGTTTCAATGCCGCTCAAAGCCGCCACATCGGCAAGCCTGCGGGTGTTGCCGCTCTGCCGGCCGCCCACGACAACCATAATGTCCACCATTGCGGCAATGTCGCGTGCTTCTTCCTGGCGGCTACGCGTGGCGTCGCAGATGGTGGACAGTACCGTCAGCTTCTGAAAACGGTTACGTAACGCCTGCTCCAAGAAGAGAAAGGTTTCCCTGTCCTGCGTGGTTTGTGAAGCCAGTACACAGGGCTGAGTTTCCGCAAGGCAAATGGCATCCATTTCAGCCTGACTGCTGAAAACATGAGCCAGTCCGTGAGCGTAGGAAATGAGGCCCCGCACTTCCGGGTGTTCCGCCTCGCCGAACAGAAGCAGGATTGCGCCGTTACGGGTGGATCGAGCAATGGATATCTGCGCTTTTTTCACTCTCGGGCAGGTGGCGTCCACAACGGCGGCGCCGCAGGCGCGCGCCTGCGCTTCTTCCTGCCGCGGGATACCGTGGGCACGAATAATTACATGATCGCCCTTTTTGAGGTTCAAAACGTTTCGCACGCAGACAACGCCCTGTTTTTCGTAAGCCGCCAGAACTTGGGGGTTGTGAATAATAGGGCCAAAGGTCCATATGCGGCTTTTTTCGTGCAAGGTGGAATCCAGTTTTTGCAGGGCAAGGGAAACTCCCATACAAAAGCCAGCGGTTTTGGCCCGGATAACATTCATGCGAAATTTCCTCAAAATTTCCTATTTCGATCCCAAATCAGTTCTCAGCAGGCAAAGTCAGTTATTGTCCTTCCGATTGAGTGTATTCACATTCAACCGCAGGTCAGAAAAAATCCAGCGCTTCTTCAAGTTCAATCCATTCGGTACTGCGACAAATCCTATCGCGCAAAGCACGCGCTCCGGGCAGTCCGCGTACATAGCGGGGGATCACAGTGCGCATTTTCCACAGATATGACTTGCCTTGCGTTAGAGAGCGTGCCAGGACAATATGGCGCAAAACCAGAGCGCGCAAAAAATCTGCGTCAGGTGCTGCAATCGCCTCTTTCCGGCATACCCGGAGATGATCGGCAAAAATCGCCGGATAGCGCAAAGCGCCGCGCGCGTACATAAGTCCGTCCGCTCTGGTCTCATCAAGGCAGCGTATGCCTTCCAGCGCATTCATCAGATCACCACTTGCCATCAGGGGAATATGGAGGCACTCGGCCAACTCCTGAAGTGCGTCGCGGTTGACTTGACCCCCAAAAGCCTGTTTCGCGGTTCGCGGATGCAGAGTAAGCCATCCAGCCCCCAAATCCTGTAGACGCAGAGCAAATTCTTTCAGTTTTATAAAGGGAGCGCGGGCTTCGTCAGGGCAGAACCGCAGCTTGAAGCCAAGCTTATCTGCGCCAGCTACGGCGATCATAGCCCGCGCCGCGTCAAGGCTTTTGTTCGTGTCATTGAGCATGGCCGCGCCCGCACCCTGACGCAGCACTTTGTGCACGGAGCAGCCCATATTCAGATCAAACCAGACGAATCCCATGTCTCGCAGCATGACGAGCGCTTTGACCAAAAATAGTGTCTCTGCGCCAAAAAGCTGCACTACGAGGGGGTGATCTTCCGACGTTGTAACAATCAACTCCAATGTTCCTGGGCTTGAGTAAACAAGGCCTTTGGCGCTCACCATCTCAGTGACGCACACTGCCGCGCCGTATTCCCGGCAAAGCAGGCGAAAGGGGAGGTCACTGAATCCGGCCAGCGGCGCAAGCCATGGACAACTGCGGCCTATAGGCGGAGTCATAGCATTTGTGAGGTTATCAAATTGGATTCATAGTATTTTTCTTCAGCATAGCCAGGAAGATTGTACTGGCAAGCCTACTTGCCAGCTTTATACCGCAGAGTGACGAAGTACAGATACGTCGTAAGGCCAGTTCATCGGTAGTTCTTTGACAAATTGACACAGACTTGCTGTTACAGGACAGCCAATAGCGAATTTTATGCGATCTATATCATACGCTGAGAAAGTATGCCCGGAAGCCACAGAATATGGTTCAATGTTGTCAAAAACGGCTGTCATCTTGGAAGGAAAAGACATCTCCTCTGTTATGTGTCCCATAATTGTTTCATTCTGAGTTCTTGGTAGTATAACCATATACTCAGAGGAACTAACCACCTAGCATACATGAGTTAAAAAAATCCGTCAGTCTGACCGTAGCGGCTGACAAATTCTTTGCGCAGGCAGTTCAACGCCTGCGTGTGTAACTGGGAAACGCGACCTTCTGTAATTCCCATAACTTCAGCGGTTTCACGCATGGTCAACTCATCAGTATAATGCAACAAGAGTACCAGTTTTTCTCTCGGTGTCAATCGGTCTGTGAGGGAGGTGACTTTTTCCACAAGTTCCTGGGTGGCAGCAGTACTGTAAGGCTCACCGCCGCTTTCCTGCGCTTCTGTGGAAACCGTGTCCTGAATGGCATCAAGGGAAAGCCACAACTGGTTCTGCAACGCTTCCAGCCCTTGGCGTATATCGCGGACATCAAGCCCCGTCAGGGCGTGCAGTTCTTCTTCCGTGGCTTGCCGCCCATGCTCGCGCTCCACATGGCTCATCGCTTCATCCAGCGCCCTGGTGCGCTGCCGCAATGAACGCGGAAACCAGTCACGCCTGCGTAATTCATCCAGCATGGCCCCACGAATTCGGCTTTCCGCATAGGTTTCAAAACGTATGCCGAGATGGGCTCTGAATTTTCTCAGCGCTTCCATAAGCCCCAGCGTGCCGGAACTGACAAGTTCTCTCAATTCAATGCTGCGGGGTAGCCTGGCCTTGAGCCGCAACGCCAGAAAGCGAATTTTCGGCGCGTAATGGCGTACCACGGCTTCCTGTTCCACCGGTGAAAAATCTACCCATGCGACTATACCGGTTTCAAAAACCTCCCAAGGGCTTTCTTGTCGTGCTTGCGCAGTACCGCATCTGACTGTCCTCTCCTGTTTGGCCCTCTTCTTCTCCGTGTTTGCCGCCACTCAAAACCGCCCGCCCCGGCATTTGTGATATTGCGACTTCTCGCGCCGTTTTGAAATTTTTGAAATCAAAATCACTCTTCCAACTCGAGATATTTTTTCCAAAATATTTTGATATTGCCGTCCTGATTGGCCGGAATCTCCCACTCTGAAACAATTTTCGCCAAATTTTTCATGCCGGTCGACACAAAACTCTGAGGATTTTCAATACAAAAGGGAATCTGACGCACAACCGCTTTGCGCACTGCCGTGTCGCAGGGGATAATGCCGGCAAGACTCAGGGAGATGCCGCTCAAAAAGTGATCGCAGGCCTTATAGACAGACGTGAACACATCTTTAGCCGTTTTCGCGTCAGGAGACATGTTGATGCAGACATCAAACTGTTCGACGGCGTGATTCTGCTTGAGCGCCTTGATCAGGGCATAACCGTCGATAAGTGATGTCGGTTCCGGCGTAAAGACAACAAGACGTTTCTGCACGGCCTGATTGAAATACAGCACGTTGTCACCGATGCCGGCGCCGGTGTCCACAATCAAACAATCAATGTCGTCTTCCACATCATCCAGCGCATCCAGAAACTCCAGTTTCTGCCCCCGTGAAAGATTGCACATTTCGGCCATGCCCGATGACGCCGGAAGGATGGAAAAGCCGTATGGCGTTGGAAAAAGCACTTCTGACAGGGACACTTCCCCCTGCAGCAGATGGAAAATATTTTTTTGCGGAGTCAGACCCAGCAGCACATCCACATTGGCCAGACCAAGATCGGCGTCAAGCAGGACGACGCGCTTTCCGAGTTCTGCCAGACAGACCGCCAAATTAACGGAAATATTGGTTTTGCCGACGCCGCCCTTGCCTGAAGTCACGGAAAATACCAAGGGGAATGTGCCACTCATCATCTGCTCCGAAATTTTTTACTGTGCCGTTTTACCAGGTAGCTGTCTATTGAAAATCAAACGCCAGATCAGCGCCCCAGTGGCGGAAACAATACTCTCTTTAAGCCGTACGCCGAAAGAAAGCTCCGTTATGGCCCCCCCCTCCCTCGCACAGGCCACGTTGACAATACCAGCAGATCCATCACTTTTGTAACGCTGCAGAAACGCCTTTGCCCGCAGGGAGTCAAAAAACGGGGAAATGGCTAAATGCGTGACGGCCTCCCTATCGGAAAGCACCATTTCTTCCCGCCATTTTGTCAGGTTCTGTTCACCGGCAAAGCCCGGCGCGTCAACAAAAACAGCTCTCATGTCCATGAAGCCGGCAAGGGCCTGCTCCATGGCGGCCTTGTCCGACGCTTCAGCGTAGCCAAAACTGGAAAGTTATGCCCAGCGGCGCAAAACCAGCCTGCCGTTGCCGCGCAGGAACACGCAAGTTTTTCCCGCACATACCGCCAGCTAGCAGGAAGTCTCCGTGGTTGGAGAAGACTGTAGTCCAGTTGCGGAAGACTGACTGACGTCATTTTTCTGACATCTCGTGTTTATTTTTGCCAGAAGGGGTCACACTCTACATCTGTTTCATATTCGGCTTGAGTTTACAAATAATTGCGAGAACAGCCGCCACAGCCTTTTTGTCGCTCAAACAGCTCAAAGCAATAATCGTGCCTTATGAGGCGACCGTGGACGAACTGGACGAAATGTGGCACTATCTCCCTTCAAAAAAAACAAGCTCTGGATCCGGAAGGCTTATTGTCGCGATACCGGCCGGCTCATTGATTGAAAATCTGATTCTCCCGCTGCTGAAAAGACTTTCAAGCTTCTCTCCTCAATCCGCGAGAATATCAAGGCTGGCACAGGGCCAAAGTCTTTTGCTGAAATGCGGATAGTCAACGAAGCGCAAGCGGCGGCGGCTGAACAAGAAGCCCGCGCAAAAGTGAAAGCTGCCACCACTTTTTCCGATTTTTGGGAAAATGAATACTGGCCGGTGGCCTTGGCGACAAAGACTGCCCGGACGGTGGAAACGGAAGGCGGCTATTATGCCAAGTGGATCAAGCCCGCCTTGGGCAACATTGCCTTGCAGCAGATCGACGCTGCCAAAATTGAAGTTCTTGCCTTGCATATCCAGAAAGCGGGCAAGTCCGCCGGAACAGTTGCCCGTATTCTTGATATTGTGTCGCTTATCTGGAACCGCGCCGCTGACAGGAGTATTGTCACAGGTGAGTGTAAAAAAACCGAAACAGGACAGTCAGCGCGTGCGCTTTCTCACTGAAGAAGAAGCCCGCACCCTGCTTGACGCACTGGCGTTGCGTTCTCTGGATGTGCATGACGAGGCTTTGCTTTCGTTATTTTCAGGATTGCGGGCCAGGGAAATTCATGCGCTCACCTGGACGAATGTGGATTTCGCCAACGGCGCTCTGTTCATCCGCGATCCCAAAAGCAAACGTAATCGTCATGTGCATATTACAGGAGAAATCCGGGCCATGTTGGAACGCCGTTATAAAGGGCAGACAAAAACAGAGTTTATTTTTCCGGCGGATGGCGGCAAACTTCGTGAATGGGTGCCAGACACTTTAGCCCGCATTATTGACGAACTTGGCTTCAACGATACGGGGGAATTTACTGAAGATGCGGAGGGCAATCCTGTTCCGGTCAAAATACAGGATCGGCGGCAGCGCGTTGTTTTTCACTCACTGCGGCACACCTTCGCAAGCTGGCTGGTGATGAGGGGCGTTCCACTTTACACGGTGGCGCAGCTCATGGGGCATTCCACTATTGTTATGACACAACGGTACAGCCACCTTGCGCCGGATTCAATGCGTCACGCGGCGCTGAAACTGCAAGGGGTACTGGACAAGCAACCCGCAAAAGTAACGCCGTTTTTGCAAGTTACGGGGCAATGATTTTTATCAAATTACAGACAGGATATCCGAAAATTTTTCCGACTTCACAAGATTCGTCCGGCGGTACAGGAAAACCTGTTCGGCGATAAGTTTTTTCAGAAGTTCAACGGCAAGATTCCGTTCCTTCATCTTAGATATTTCTTCCAGGAATTTTGGATCGAAAAGGAAAAACCCCTTGTCCACATTGGGAAAAAGATTGATTATCCCTTGACTGCGATAGATTCTGATAGCTATGGCGCGTGAATAGACCACGATCATGGCCTTGCCGGTCAACTCAAACTGGCGCGTTTCTTCATAGTGCTTCAGAATATCCTGACACAACGCCTCTATGGTGTCCGGCGAGCCGAGAACGCTTTCCAGCCTGCCGAGCGCTTTTTTGCTCTCAATGGCATACGGTATGTCGGCATCCAGTTTCAGGTGAATGACGCGGCTTTCATAGTAAACCGGGCGGGTGGCCCATCTTCCACAGCCTTGGTCATGTCGTAAACATCAATATAGTCACCGAAAACTTCAATAGTACTGCGGTCTTTGGAAGAAATCAGCGTGCCGGTAAAGCCGATATAGGTGGCGTTGGGCAGGCTGTCGCGAATAATGCGGGCTGTGCCGATGGTTATGCGCCCGGTTTCGGCATGAATTTTTTCTTCCAGACCGTATTGCGTCATCGGCCATGATCACTATGTTGCGCCGCTCTGAAAGAGGTTCTTCCCTGAATGCTTCTTCAAATTTCTGCATGGTGGTGAAGATAATGCCTTGGCGAATTGCGCATACAGTTGGTCATCCAGATCATTCCTGTCCGTCAGGACAACGATAGTCGGCGAAGCAAGCGCTTCTTGCAGGAAACACCATGGACAAGGATTTTTCGCTGCCCTGCGTATGCCAGAAAACGCTGCCCTTGCCATCCGTTCGCGTGGCCCTTTGCGTGGAGTCGATAGCTTTCCTCACCGCGAAATATTGATGGTAGCCAGCCAGAATTTTTACGTCGTCGCTCTGTTCCTTGGAAAAGCAGATGAAATTCTTGATTATGTCGAGAAGTCGCGCTTTTTCAAAAATACCCTCCACAAAAGTATCGAATTTGACGTACTGTGTATTTTCGTAACTGCCGTCTTTGGTTTTCCATTCCATAAAGCGGTCTTCACCGGCGGTGATGGTGCCGGCCTTGAAAACAGCGAGATCACTCATGACACAGAAGGCATTATAGAAAAAAAGCGATGGTATTTCCTGCATATAGTTCCGAAGCTGGCGGTAAGCCTCGGAAACATCCGCTTCCTCACTGGAGGGAGATTTCAATTCAAAAACGACCAGCGGCAGACCATTGATGAAAACAATAATATCCGAGCGCTTTTCAGAACGTTAAACCACTGTCCACTGGTTGCAGACATGGAAGGAATTGCGTTCCGCATTCTGAAAATCAAGGAGAAAAACAAGGGAAGATTGCTGCCTGCCCTGATCAAAGAAATTCACCTGGACGCCGTTTTGCAGATAATCCATGAAGACCGCATTTTTCTGGATAAGACGCCGCCTTCAAAGTTCCGCAGTTTGAAGACGGCTTCCGTAATGGCCGCTTCCGGCAACTGCGGGTTGATCCGGTGCAGAGCTTCACGCAATTCTGGCTCGCACAACGGGTCGGCATAGTCACGGCCAATATCCAGCCCATAACGGTGGACATAAAGGTGTCCCGTAAATTTAAGGTGTCCCGTAAGTTTTTGAGGTTGCGAATCTCAAATAAGCTATCTCGCAACCGTTGAATGATTGAGCATACTGCTTCGGAAAACTGCCATGCAACCTCTAATGGCGGGATAATAACAGGTAAACAAGCAAGTCCATTTTCCCAAATCGCATAAGGCATTGTCGAGCCTTTTGATGTATGCTGTGCAAAGTCAATTGTGCCGTCTTCATTACATAACAGTAACACGTACTCCAAATATGCTATATCTATCGGCCGCAAGACAAAACATGTTGTACGGGTAATGCCGTCAAAAGGAACGATTGAAACGCGATGAAAATATACACGCATAGCTCCGATAAGAATGTCATCTTTCTTAAATGTGAATAAACTGCTTTGAGCCTCGCTATTCGGACGAAAGTCCGTAAGAGCAAGCGAGTTCATTGATATTGTATCAATTGGTACATATGACGATTCTGTACATTCGCCAGCCTTTACAGGGTGTTTGATTAGGTTAAGTATGTCACCGAGAACGCCATCGCGCCAATCTTCCGGCATAACACCGCCCCATGGCGCAAAATCTACGAACCACGACTTGTAAATCGTCTGCGCTGTTTGCTCTAAATAATCATTTATAGGCCAGTCCCTTTTGTCCGGGAGGAAATTATCACCACTCTACAAAAGGAGATATTTATGAAAGATCGCTTGATTACTGAAATTCAGGCTGCTATAGCGACCACTTTAACGGCACGGCGCGAATTAACTCAGACGGATTACCACAGGTGGAGAATGACCAGCTACTTGAAAAATTTCTCTCAGCCAAACGTATTGAAGGATGTTCGGAAAAATCGCTGAAATACTATGCTTTCACCATTCGGCATATGTTGGAAGCCGTAAGCAAGCCGTTGCGCGAGATCAATACCGACGATCTGCGTCGTTATCTGGCAATGTACCAGCAAGAGAGAAACGCCGGTAAAGTCACCATTGACAATATTCGCCGCATTTTTTCCAGTTTCTTCGGCTGGCTAGAGGACTACATCTTGAAAAGCCCGGTCAGGCGTATCCGCAGAATCAAGACGGATAAAACCATTAAGGACACATTTACCGACGAAGGTTTAGAGCTTTTGCGCGATACTTGCGGTAAAATCCGCGATCTGGCTATTGTGGATTTGTTGGCCTCCACCGGCATGAGAGTGGACGAACTTGTTCTACTTACCCGGAAGGATATCAACTTTAACGAGCGCGAATGCGTGGTTTTCGGCAAGGGCAACAGAGAACGTGTGGTCTACTTTGACGCCAGAACCAAAATCCATCTGCAAAATTATCTGGAAAGCCGAACGGACGATAACCCGGCCTTGTTTGTGTCTTTGACAAAACCCCATAAATGCCTGATGATTGGCGGAGTGGAAACCCGGTTGCGGGAACTCGGCAAACAAGCCGCACCCGCACAAATTCAGGCGTACTCTCGCCACCAGGGCCATTGACAAGGGAATACCCATTGAAGGTGCAACGGCTGTTAGGGCATGTAAAAATTGATACCACCATGCACTACGCTATGGTCAATCAGAACAACGTGAAAAACGCGCACCGAAAATTCATCGGCTGAAGAAAAGAGGTGCGAAAAACATACCGGAGACATAGGGCATGGCCGGAAACAGGGTTGCCTATTGGCTTGAAATAGCGTATTATGACTTGGCAACGGGCAAAGCCATGTTAGCCACCGGACGTTGGCTGTATGTCGGCTTCATGTGCTGTCAGGTTATTGAAAAGGCGCTGAAGGCTGTAATTTCCAGAGATGGCGCCTTGCCGTCCAAAATTCATGACCTTGGCAGGCTGGCCGAGTTGGGAGCGATATATGCCGCTATGGATGATGAACAAAAAACCTTTCTTGAAAAATTGCAGCCGTTTCAGATTGAAGCCCGCTACCCTGAAAGCAGAAATAGGTTGCTGAAACAGTTGAATGAGCAGGTCTGCTCCCAATTGATGACCGCCACTGAGGATATGGCCTTATGGATAAAAGCCAAATTGTGAATACTGTCCGGCGCTATGCGGAGGCGGTCATTCAAGAATTTCAGCCTGAGGCCATCCTGCTTTTCGGTTCTAGCATTTCCGGCGTTGTCACAGAAAAAAGCGATATTGATGTGGCGGTTGTTTACGAGCGTTTTGACGGCAACTTCTGGGAAGCTTCAACCAGACTGTATACGCTCCGTCGCGGCATAAGCTCGTTGATTGAACCGCATCTTCTGGATCGCTCGGATGACAAAAGCGGATTTGTGGAAGAAGTGATGAAGACAGGCGAGACCATTTATATGCGTGATGATCGGCGGAGTGGGAACCCGGTTGCGGGAACTCGGCAAACAGGCTGCGCAGAAGGCGCACCCGTATAAGTTCAGACGTACCCTCGCCAAACCTAGGGCCGAATGCCTATTGAGCCAGCGGCTCTTGGGGCATGTAAAATTGATACTACTATGCAATTGCAATGGTCAATCAGAATAACGTGAAGAGCGCGCACCGAAAATTTATCGGCTGACCGGAACTGAGGAACTGAGAATGGAAAAACAGCAATCCTGGGATTACGCCCTTGCCGGGAATTTCTGGCTATGGCGGAAAAGGAAAAACGCGGTGAAATGACGCTGAAAGACATCAAGTTGGCCTTGGATGCCAAATACCGGATGAAAAAAGACACGCCGCCCCAATGAACGATCCTATATGTACCCCGGCAAGGAAGCATTGTAATGACGAGATGGACGCTTGCAAAAGCTGCGGATTTGATAGATTTTAACCCGCGCGAGAGCATGAGAAAAGGCGTAATGGCAAAAAAAGTAGCAATGAAGCATTTGTCACCTTTCACGCGAGATATTCCCACTTACAATATTGCACCTTTCAACGGCGGCTCGAAATTCCGCAACGGCGATACGTTGATGGCGTGTATTACACCGTGTCTTGAAAACTGTAAAGCTGCTCAGGTCAGTATTCTGAACGACGGAGAGGTTGGCTTTGGTTCGACAGAATTCATTTCTTAAGAGCAAAGCCAGGCATCAGCGACAAAAATTTTGTATACTATTTGGCAATCAGTCCATTACTTCGAGATAAAGCCATAAAATCAATGGTAGGCAGTTTAGGGCGGCAAAAAGTTCAGCAAGGTGTTCTGAGTGAAACCGAGTTCTATGCCCCGCCACTCGCCGAACAGGTTGTGATCGGGCGCACTCTTCGTGCGCTGGACAATAAAATTACCTGCAATACAACAATAAATGACCGGCGGCTCCATCCACGCTTTCTCTTCTGGATAGTCTCCCGGCGTAAACTCGCCCAGCCGTTTGCGGAGAGCGCCCATGCTGAAAGCCCGGTCAACGGACGATGCCTTGACCGCAATCTCGCCCACAAAGAGGATTGCGTCGGAGCCTTTCTTTTCAAAACGCAGACCTACGGCGGACAGTTTTTCGTGAAGCTCCGGCCACGATACCGCGTTTTTGATATTGATATTTGATATTGATGATGGATTTGACACCAAATGTGCTCATTTTTGCGCCAGTTTTTTTTACCATCTGATACAGCAGGTGGGGATAGACCCATACCATAACTTCCAACGGCTCGGCAATTGTATAAAAAGTTGAACACCATAGGTATTCCGGTTGGGACAAGACATCTGCTTTCTCCAACAGCGCCACTGGTGGAGCACTTGCGCGCTGTCGGCGGCATCCGCAGGATTTATCTTGTCGGCAACGAAGACTATAGGGCCGCCATGACGGACCTCTCCCGGATGTCGGCAGTTTTTATGGATCTGTATGAAAAAGCCACATGGCGGCGACCGGAGCATATTTTCGGCAAACCCGAGCCGGCTGTGCATCGCCTTTGCTTTCACGGTATTCCAGAGAGCACATGGTCATGACTGGCGACAGGCTGAGTAGGGATAAAAAACTTGCGAAAAACGCTGGGATAGATTATATTTTTGTTTTGAGTGGAGAAGCTAAGCTGGAAGATCTCCTCAAAGAGGAAATCATGCCTTGGCGTACGGTGGAAGTTCTGGGCAAGTTGTAACTAATGCAATATGTATGCGAGCGACAAACGAGGCCACTGTTGTCATTATAGGTGGCGGAGCCACAGGTACCGGCATTGCCCGTGATCTAGCCATGCGGGGCGTTTCCTGCCTGCTGCTTGAACAGGGAGATTTGTGCGCCGGAGCCAGTTCCCGATTTCACGGCCTGTTGCACAGCGGCGCACGCTATGCTGTGGACGATCCTGAAGCCGCGCGCGAATGCGCGCGCGAAAATGCCATTCTCCGGCGCATCGCCCCTGAATGTATTGAAGAGACAGAAGGTTTTTTTGTACGACATGCCCGGGATGATCCGGCTTGGGAGACGCGTTGGGCGTCCGCGTGCCTTGAATGCGGCATAACCGCTGGCGAAATTGATCCACGTGAGGCCCGCAAACTGGAGCCAGGGCTCACGACAGACGTCAGGGCTGTGTACCATGTGCCGGACTCCGCTGTGGACGGTTTTCGCATGGTCTGCCACAACGCTATGTCCGCCGCGCGCAAGGGCGCAAAGATCCGGACGTATATGCGGCTGACGGACATAGAAATCAGCAACGGGCGCGTCAGCGGAGTGTGGGCGCGACACCGCGGCAGCGACGAAAAAAGTTTTATTTCCTGCAATTACATCATCAACGCCGCCGGAGCCTGGGCCGGAGAAGTGGCACGTCTTGCCGGGCTGAGCGTCAGTGTGTCTCCCGACCGCGGCCTTTTGCTCGCCTTTAACCACCGTTTCACGGGACGGGTGATAAACAGGCTACGCAAACCGTCGGACGGCGATATTTTTGTGCCGCACGGCACTGTGGTCATCTACGGCACAACATCAGTGCCCGTGCAACGCCCCGATGACATCAGCATTGATGTGGACGAAATTTTGCGTCTTTTGCAGGAGGGTGAAACTATCTTTCCGCAGTTGCGCGACTTCCGCCTGCTGCGCGCTTTTACCGGTACCCGCCCCTTGTACACGCCTGATGCTTCGGCAGGCCGATCCGCCACGCGTAACTTTGTGATCCTGGATCACGAGGAATCGGAGCTTCAAGGTATGGCGACCGTGACCGGCGGAAAATTCACTTCCTATAGGCTGATGGCTGAAAAAGCCGCTGATCTGGTATGCTCAAAGCTGGGCGTCACTGCGCCGTGCCGCACGGCTGACGAACCTCTTTTGCCCGTGCCGTCTGAAGAGCTGCTGCAACGGGCGCGGAATGTCTTTCCGGTGGAGGGGCTAGGTCTTGCGGCGGCGCGGCTTGGCGACAATCTTGAGGTCGCCGTTGCCAATGCGGAGAGATCCCCGTGGAAAAAATTGCTGCTTTGCGAATGCGAGATGGTAACTCTTGTGGAATTTGAAGCCGCCGCTTCGCAGTATTCCGGACTTTCCCTAAGCGACATACGCCGGCGTACCCGCATAGGTATGGGCACCTGCCAGGGAAATTTCTGCGCCATGCGCGCCGGGGCGGCTCTTGCGGAAATTGAAAATTTTGCAACTGTTCCCCCGCGTCAAATGCTGGAAGACTTTCTGGAGGAGCGCTGGCACGGCATTCGCCCACTGCTTTGGGGCAGACAATTGAGAGAAGTGGAGCTGGAACGCGGCATTTATGCCGCCCTGCTGAACCTGAAGGGACCCTTGCCGCAGGCTTTGCCCACAGGCGGCTACAAAACCGGCGGTTCCTCCGAATCGTCCGCAGTTGCGCGGAATGCCGCCGTCTTCGTCGGCATGGAATACGATGCTGTTGTGGTAGGCGCGGGGCTTGCCGGTTTCACAGCGGCCCTGAGTGCGGCGAACAGGGGCAAAAAAGTCCTGTTGCTAGCTTCCGGCGCCGGCGTGATCGCCATCGGCTGCGGGAGTATTGACCTACTTGGTACGCTTGAGGGCAAGGCTGTTTCGGGCGATCCTTTCGCGCAGTTTGACAAACTTGAGCCGAAACACCCGTATGCCCTAATCGGCGCACAAGAAGTGGCCGCCGCTGTGGACTTTATCGCAAGGCGTGTCGCAGAGACCGGGCTGCCTCTATGCAGGGCCGATGTAGGCAACGTCTGGCTGCCCACCGCAGCGGGCACGCTGAAGCCGGTCTTTATGACTTCTCCCGGCATGTCCCCGTTCGGTTTGTACAAGGCGGACGCCGTAGCTGTTGTGGGCGTAAAAGGGCTGAAGGATTTTTCCCCGCATCTTGTTGCACACGGACTTTCCGAACTCCAGCTTTTGGCCGGAAAAACTTTCACGCCGTTGGTACTTGACGCGCCGCGGCATTTCGAACAAAGGGGCCGTGACGTAACGGCACCTGATATTGCCCGTTTCATGGAAAAACCTGAAGGCCTGGCCTGGTTCTGCAAGGAACTTTCAAAGGTACTTTCACCAGTGGCCGCGAAGGCGCGAGCGCTTCTGCTTCCGCCGGTGCTTGGCATGCACAGTGTCGCACTCATTCATAAAAAGCTTGAGGAGAGACTTGGGCTGGCTGTTGTGGAAGCCGTTTGTCCGCCCCCAGCGGTGACCGGCCTGCGCCTGCAGAACGCCTTGCGTACCGCTTTGCGCAAAGCTGGCGTGGTGATGTTTGACAATGTCACGGTGACGGGATCAATTGTGAAAGATAGGCGCTGTCAGGGCCTTGTAGCCCAACAGGGCGATATTCAACGGGTTTTCCGGGCAAAATCCTGTATTATAGCCACAGGCGGTCTTTTCAACAAGGGCATTGCCACCCGACCAGGACAGGCTGTTGAACAGCTGTTTGACATTCCGATAGTTGCTCCTTCACTGTCGGAGGACTGGTCTAACGACCGTTTTTTCAGCTGCGAGCCGCATGTTTTTGCTTCTCTGGGTGTGGCGACAAACAGGGACTTACAGGCTGTGGACAAACAGGGGGAGCCTCTCTTGGGCAATGTGTATTTCGCGGGCAGAGTGCTTCAGGGTTATGATTTCGCTGTGGAAAAATCAGGCAGCGGTGTGGCAGTCGCCACAGGGTATGCCGCCGGCAACAAGGTGTGACAAACATTATGTTTCGTAGTTTGCATCCTGACAATTGCACGTCCTGCACAGTCTGCACAGTTCATTGTCCTGTGGCAGCGGCCACAGGCCGTTTTCGCGGCCCCAAAATGACAGGTCCGGCTTATGAGCGCTTTCGTCTGTCCGGTTTGCACGACGACGCTTCTGTGGAATACTGCTCAAATTGTAAAAATTGCGATATTTCCTGCCCGTCCGGCGTGCCCGTTTCAACATTCAACATGTTGGCCAGGGGCGCATACCACAAGGGGAAAAAAACGCCTCTACGCGATCTGTTGATCGGTTTTTCCGGCGATATCGGCAGGCTTGTGCGCCATATCCCGGCGTTTCTGCTGAACTTCGGCATGAAAAACCCCGTGTCGCGTCTTGCGTTGGACAACATCGGCCTGGACAAGCGCGCGGCTCTTCCTTCCTTTGCTCCACTAGCCGAACGCCGGCAGCTTGCCGCGCTCCGCCGCCTACCAGTGGGACGCCGTAAACGTGAAGTGGCTGCGCTCTTTCCCGGTTGCTTTATTTCCTGTTATGAGCCGCGCGCCGGGCTGGACATCATTGCCGTGCTAGAAAAGGCCGGCTACGATATTATTGTGCCCGAGGCCTTTGTCTGTTGCGGTTTGCCTCTTCTCTGCGCCGGTCTGATGGACGCGGCGCGGAAGCGCGCCAAGCAAAATTGCGAAGAAGCCGCGCGGCTGGCGGCTCAGGGTATACCGATCATCTCTCCCTGCCCGAGTTGCTCTCTTATGATCAGCGAGGAATATCAGGCGCTCTTTTCGGAGGAAGACATTGGCGTGGGGCCGGGCCGAGTGCATGAGGCCGCTACCTTTGTGCTTTCTCTCGCGGAACAGGGGCGGCTTGACCTCAGCCCGGCCCGTCCGATGGCGGAACCTCTCGCCTATCATGCGCCTTGTCACTTGCGCGCGTTGGGGATGGGGCGGCCGGGCTTTGAATTGCTGCGACAAATTTCAGGGGTGCGTATTGAAGATGTGAACGCAGGTTGTTGCGGCCTTGCCGGCAGTTATGGCATGAAAAAAGACCGCTATGAAATCGGCGCGCAAACAGGCTCCACGCTTTTCGCGGCCTTGCGGGAGAACGGAGCCGAGCTCTGCGCGAGCGAATGCGGTTCCTGCCGCACCCAGATAGCATCCGGGGTCGGCGTTGCGACCTCGCACCCTCTGTCGCTGCTGAAACGGTGCCTGTTTTAGTTACAAACACGCCTGCGGCGCGATTTCCGCTTGGTGTACGCGTTTGTCATCTTCAAAAAAAGGAGAATGTGCTATTAGAAAACTTTTCACCATCTTGGCTTTTGTGTTGCTGTTTGGCGCGGCGACCGCTGTGCAGGCCGCCAAAAAGCACAAGCACAAACATCAGGATCAGCTTCCGTCCTACAAGTATAAACTTCTGGGTTCCTTTAAGGTCAAGGGTAGGCTGGTATTGCTGCGGGACAATTTTTATTACGTTAGCGGCAGCAAGGCCATTTACAAGTATGACAAAAAGGGCAATCTCGTTGCCTCAAACGAGAATCCTTTTGATGGCTATGCCATTTCTGCTAGCAATTCCTGCAATCATATCGGCGACATTGACGTTTTCAACGGCGAGATTTTATCAGCGCGTAATGGTTTGAGGACAGCGTCGGCAAGAATATTCAGATAGCAATTCATGACGCGGAAACGCTGAAATTCAAAAGAACGTTCAAATTTGAGCCTGAATCAGGACAGGAAGAAGTATCCGTATATGCGTGGACCGCGACAAGCGCACGGTGTGGACGTCCTGTTGGACCGTCGGCAAGGAAAGCGGTATCCTAAGCTACAGCGACAGATATCTGTACGAATACAGCCTGGATACCGGCAAGTTTGTGTGCAAGATTCATCTGGCCCCTTCACCGCAATGGATTCAAGGCATCGCCTATTACAACGGCGCGCTTTTTGTCACAACTGATGACGGCGAGACGGACGACAGAGCTCCTGACCATCTGTACCGCGTAAATGTCAGGGACGATGTCAATTATACTTCTAAGGAGCTTGGCAACAAGCCCATTAACTGCTCGAAAATATAAGTGAAATTATGATTGTCAAATTTCTTTCCTGGAATGTCAACGGATTACGCGCCGTATCCGCCAAATCTGACTGGCGCTGGTTTGCTGAAACAGACGCCCATCTCGTGGCCTTGCAGGAAACCAAAGCGATACCCGGACAGCTTGCGCCCGATGTGGCCCGACCCTTGGGCTGGTATACCTTTTGGGCGTCCAGTGAAGTAAAAAAGGGATATTCCGGTGTTGCCGCTTTCAGCCGGACAGCGCCGCTGGCCGTGACCATGGAATTGCCGGAAGAAAAATTTCAGGGAGAAGGGCGTCTGCTGCATCTGGAATTTCCAGATTTCCATTTTTTCAACAGTTATTTTCCCAACGGCGGCGCGGCTGAACTGGATGAAAATGGCAAGCCGACCGGGAGGTACAAACGTTTGCCCTATAAAATGGGGTTTTTCGAGGCGTTTCTCAGCTATGCAGAGGTCTGCCGCAAGACGAAGCCTGTTGTTGTTTGCGGGGATTTCAACATTGCCCACAGGCCGGTTGACCTTGCGCGACCGAAAGAGAACGTAAACAATACGGGCTTTTTGCCGGAGGAATGCGCCTTTCTGGATCGCTTTTCCGATATGGGTTATGTTGATACTTTTCGCTGTGTACACGGCGACATAGAAGGGCAGTATTCTTGGTGGTCGTATAAAACCCGTGCCCGTGAAAAAAATATCGGTTGGCGTATCGATTATTTTTTTGTTTCCGACGAACTAAAATCCTCCATACGCGACGCTTGGATTGAAAACAACATCCACGGATCGGATCACTGCCCCGTGGGCATGACGCTGGATCTGTAATCACGATGCCTCGCATTTCGCCGTCAGACACTTTCACCATGGTTTTCGGGAGTAGATGGAATAACCTCCCAGGACCACATTTTTGAGGACCGACGCGACGTAATATGTTACAAAATCAAAATTCTCAAAACCTGTTCAACTTCTCCACCTGTTAAACAGAGAATTATTCACTTTTTCTCTCAAGGAGGCTGATTATAGCGCGACTTCTATGTGGTAAAGAGGTGGTCAATATCGCCCGCAGGAATAGATTACGCATTCTCTGGGCAACGATGGCCCGAAACGACTATTATATCCGCCGTGCGGGGGTAAAAAAAGAAAGAGAATCAGAAACCACGCTCACATGTCAAAAGAAGACGAACAGATTTTCCTTGCTCCTTTTTTTGAAAAAACCTGCCGGGGCGGCATATTGGTGGTCAACGAAGCAGACCGATATGCCCAATTATGGTCTATCAGGAATATACCTATACGTATACGCTGGAAATATTGTGGAATTGTGGAATTATAGACCGTATTGAAGAACAAACCGCTCGCACAATTACATCGGCGCTACACGTCCATGTGAAAAAAGCTTCAACGAGTACCACTTCCAGATAAATTCTTCCACAGCCACGACACTTTGAGTGGTTGCATTTTTCACTCCTTCTGTTTTGTTTCCTTTAAATGCGTTTGGTGTGGAGGCTGATTATGCCGTGCCGGTCAAAAATTATGACGGCAAGTCACGTTATGCTGGTGCAAACAAGCGTCAGTGGCAACCCGAATGGGAAAAGTATATCCGCCAGCCACACTGGGCATTTTAATCTCACTACCGGAATGCTCAACCGCCAACATACAAGAAAGACTATGGCCTTCTCAAAAAAGATTGAGAACCTCAATCACCATGTTTTACAATTTTGTCCGCATCCATAGCGCCCCGCAGGTCACGCCAGCAATGGAAGGGTGTCTC
>JAITNF010000068.1 GCA_031290615.1 Desulfovibrio sp.
ACACAAAAGCCGAAAAATTCAAAACCTGGCCACTTCTTCTTTCCAAATTCCATCAGCTCCAAAATGCGGTTTTCAGGAATCGGAATCGGCGAACGCATGAGTACCTCCATTGCTGGAGGTAGCATGTATTAATTCCCTATTGTTTGCAACTTGGTATTATTCCAAAAAGAGCAGGTATATTTTCAAATCGTTCAACACCTCCTTCTGTTTGCGCAAACTGGCGATAATATCCTAAACGCCACAGTGGTCCCAGCCACAGTTTGTGGGCCAATTATTCAAGTTTTTCTTTAAATATTGAAAAATTCCGGAAGCGGCACTGTTTTTTCCACTTTCCGAGGTCATTTACCCAATTTTTGTTCAATATATTCCAACAACTTCGCCATTCGCAAAAATCTAATGGCCATCAACAATACGACCTTCAAGGGCAACATGAACTTTACCGTAAATAACGTCAATATCAACAATGCAATGATCCCATGCTGTCCTTGGCGGGACAATGCCGACATAGATGGAGGCACGAACATGGGAAAAATAGGACTGACCTTCATAAAAGCCAGTGTCAAACAGGATGGGACAATTCAGAATCATATGACAGCGTTGGACGCCGTTACGCGCAAACTGGGCGGCTCCGGACGGATTCAGTGCTTTGTTAGGGTACAGATCGACAAAAAAGATGCATCCATGTTGACTCATTCATATCGGGCGGGCAAATTGACTACCGCGCATGTGCCGGATTGGGCCGCCGGCGCCGCCAGTTTTTCTACAGCCGCTGTCACGGCTGAGTCTTCTTCCAGCGGTGGGGCGTGAAAGGGCTTCAGACGCGCGTCCAGAATCAGGAGGACTTCGCAAAGCCAGTGTTTCGCGCGCGCACGCCATAGCTGTTCGTGGCCAGGTCTGAGATGATTCACCAGTGGAGACCGCGCCATGCCCCCAAAATCTTGACACGCTAAGAGACGACGCTGGCATTCAACGGCCTAGCCGTCGAGAAACACAAAATCGAAGTTTCACTTTTGGGTGACGCCCTTGTCGCCTACCATTCTTTGGACAAACTGGCCTGTAAACAGCGCTACGGAAAAGACGTTAAACCGATTGTTAAGGCCATGCCGGTCAGAATGTTTGTTACAAAGGTGAATGTTTGCCGCGTCTGCACGGCAAAACAAGATATCATACTGCGATTTGCTCAATATAGAGAGCAAAAAAACAAAAAGTTAAATTGTAAGTTCGGTTGTAAGTTCCGAGTTTCACGGAACCTCAAAAACGCGCTGGGATCACTCCCGCAAGGGAATTAGCCAGCGCGCCATGCGGTGCCGACATACCCCTGCACAAAACGTTTTCACTTCCAATCTATATAAATACTACCATCAACTTTCATCGTTTCCATTTCATCACTTCTTTAATTTAGATTTATATGGAGATTTGGAATACCTTGCAATATTGACGGGAACTGTGCTATTATATTAGTTCAAGCCAATTGTATGGAGGACACAGGCATGAATGAGCTGAAAACAGACGTTGTTGTTCTTGACGACAGCGGGGCGAAATTTTCCGATTTATGGAAAAAGGAAGACTATTGGGCCATCTGGCTCGGTTTTCTGGTGCTGATTGTGGGCTATGTGCTCTTTTTGTCCCAGACGCCGCCCAAATTTGCCGAAACTGTGACCAAGGCGAACCAGACCATACAGGTCGCTGTGAAGAAGGCGCCCTTCAGAACCATTGAATATTATCAGGCCCAAGACGTCAAAAAGAAACTGCGGGCAAGGGACAGCAACGCTGGCAAAACCATAGCCTACTATACAAGAACGCCCGGCAGGTGGATCTCCAATCCCCTAGATTCCTTTTATGTGCCAAAGGTGACTGTAGACGCCGCCAACGCCAAGGCAATGCCTGCGGCGGACAAGGAAAAGGCCGGGGAGTCAACTGCCATTGAAGAGGCCAGAACCGCCCAGAAAACGGCGGAAGACGCCGGCTATAAAGACATTTCGCTCAATGCCGCAGCCCAAGCAAAAATAGCCGACTGGCGCAAGGCGCAAGGTGCCGCCTCAAAGGCCAACGCTGACGCTTCGGCCAGATCTGTGAATCTTTTCCCCACGTTGGCTGTGCTGCTGATCATATTTATGGTGTTTTTCGGCGTCGGCATGATCTTTATGGGGCAGAATACGGCCAAGTTCGCAATGGGCTTTGTGGGCGTCTTTGTTGTGACGGTGCTGGCTTTTATGATGGGTTCACAAATCACCATGAGATACTACGGCGTCAACGCGGAAGCTTGGGCCATAATCCTCGGCATGCTTGTGGCCAATACGGTGGGCACGCCTTCCTTTATCAAACCAGCCATTCAGACAGAATATTACATCAAAACCGGATTGGTGCTGCTGGGCGCGGAAGTTCTTTTCGATAAAATTGTGGCCATCGGCATTCCCGGTATTTTTGTGGCTTGGGTGGTAACGCCTATTGTGCTCGTCTGCACCTTCATTTTCGGTCAGAAGGTGCTGAAAATGCCCTCAAAAACCCTCAACATCACCATCTCTGCGGACATGAGCGTGTGCGGCACCTCGGCCGCCATTGCCACCGCCGCCGCGTGCCGGGCCAAAAAAGAGGAACTCACCCTTTCTATCGGCCTCTCCCTTGTGTTCACGGCCATTATGATGATCGCCATGCCCGCTTTCATCAAGGCGGTGGGCATACCTGAAGTGCTTGGCGGCGCCTGGATCGGCGGCACGGTTGACTCCACCGGAGCCGTGGCTGCTGCGGGCGCTTTTCTGGGCGAAAAAGCTATGTATGTGGCCGCCACCATCAAGATGATCCAGAATGTGCTCATCGGCGTGACCGCTTTTTTTGTCGCCCTGTACTGGACAACAAAGGTGGAGCCGGAAAAACATGGCCTAGCCGGACGCAAAGTGAGCCTTAGTGAAATCTGGAACCGTTTTCCAAAGTTTGTCATAGGCTTTTTGGTGGCGTCCGTTCTGGCTTCCCTGATCAGCGGCAACTTGGGTTCGGATCTGTCCAACGCCATGGTCAACGAAGGTCTAATCAGGGGAATAATTAGCCCCCTGCGAACTTGGTGCTTTGTGCTGGCCTTCACTTCCATAGGGCTGGGCACCAATTTCCGCGAGCTGGCTCACTACTTCAAGGGCGGCAAGCCCCTCATCCTGTATGTGTGCGGCCAGAGCTTCAATATGATTTTGACGCTGGTCATGGCTTATGTGATGTTCTATCTCGTTTTCCCGGAAATTACGGCAAAAATATAATCTGTCCCAAACCATGACGATCATGACGCAGACAGATTGTACCGTAAAATCCGGAGCGCCGTCCGCTGGCGCGCGCTTGCTCCGTTTGGGGCTGGCCCTCGTGGTGCTGGTTTGCATTGTTTACGGGTTTGCGCCCATTCCCGTGGAGTTTTTTGCCCCCATGCGGGAATATGCCGACGTGGTGCGCGACACGGGCATTGAGCCGGGGGCGCTGTACTACACTGACGTGGAGCAGACCAACTATGCTGAAATGAGCAATCGCGATGTCATACGCTACAGTACGCACAGCGATGTCAGTCCGGTTGTTTTTGTCTTTGTATTTTTGTATTTTTGCATTTTGTGCTACGTCATAACGAAACGGCGACGCAACATATAACCCAGACCCCGACAACAAAAAGCCCGCACAGGCGGGATTTTTGTTGTCGGATGTTTTTCGAAACCGTCAGTCCTACGTCTTGGTCCATAGGGTTGTCCACACAAAAGAACGTGCTGTCTTATTATAACGCGGACACGAATGTTTCCATGTGTTGAGCAAGCTCTGTCGTGCTTGAAAAACTCTTTTTTCGTAAAGAGTTACGAGTTATTATTCCAAACAGGATTTCCACCGCCTTTGCTACAAATTCAGGACCAGCGCTCACACGCCAAGAGCGCTTTCCGGCCAGACTGATTCTTTCCTGACGCGACAATTTTCAGTTCTGGAAAAGCCAGATCCTTGCTCAAAAAGCGTGCCACTGGCCAAAACATTCCGGAGGCTCCTGTTCCAATATTTGCGGAACAGCTTTTTAAATTCACGATCGATAGTCGACGACCGACGCAAGGCTTGTCTTCAATCCCTTGCAACCAGAATTCAATAAGATGTACAATACGTTGCACAGTCTCACATTTATACAGGCCAAAATTATCTTTGCTCTTTTAACCGTGCCGTAGATTTTTTGTTTTGGAAGCTTCGGATTGACTTGGGCGTACCCTACCAAGTTTCAGCGAACCAAGAGGAAACTATTGCGTTTTGGTTGGCTCGGGTTTTTTATCCTCCCCGGCATAGGGAGCTGGGGGCACAATAATCGCAGGCGCACTTGCGGGAGCTTTAGGATCTGCCAAGTCAACCTTGGGCTTGGCAGGCTCTTCAATCGTGACATTCAGAACAGTGGATTCAGCCTGTGTATGCGAACTTATTACATAGGTATAGCTCAGTGAGGTAATAACAAAAATAACCGCCATCAGAGTTGTCAGTTTTACAATAATGCCCCCGGCTCCGGCACTGCCGAAAACAGAGGCATTGCCGCCGCCGAAAATAACGCCCATACCTTCCTTGCCGGCCTGAAGCAAAATCAAGATCACAAGAAAAACACACACTATGATATGGAGCGTCAAAATAATGGTCTGCACAATTTCCTCCCAACTGTCCGCAGCACTGGCGCGATATTATCTTTTCAGGCTTTGATAATTTGCAAGAAACTTTGAACATCCAAAGATGCTCCTCCTACCAAAAGACCGTCCACGTTGTCAAGTCCGAGAAGCATTGACGCATTCCCCGGTTTTACACTACCGCCGTACAGAATGGGGATGCCACGCCCGGCATCTCCGACAATCCGCGCAACGAGCGATCGGACTTCGGCATGCGCCGCAAGAACTTCAGCAGGTCCGGCCACTTTGCCGGTGCCTATGGCCCAAATAGGTTCGTAGGCGACAGTCAGCCTGGAAAGGGCATCGCCCTGCAGTTCCGGGAGCGCCGTCCGAAGCTGGCTGGAAAGCACCTCGGCGAGGTTGCCGGCCTCACGTTCAGCCAGTGTTTCTCCAATACAGAGCATGACGGAAAACCCCCCGGCCAGGGCGAGAGCAGTTTTACTCGCGACAAAATCATCCGTTTCCCCAAGCAGATGGCGTCGTTCGGAGTGTCCAGTCAAAACTTGGGATATTCCCAGATCCAGCAGCATGTCCAGCGATATTTCACCGGTAAAGGGGCCTTCCGCGGCCGGATAAAAATTTTGCGCGCCCACGGTCACCGTTGATTCACCGGCAAAAGCCTCCTGCACATCGGGGATATTAGTAAACGAAGGAAAAACGATAACGCGTCTGTCCGACAAAGGCTCGGCAATCAGCAAACGGTATAGATCCGCAGCCGTTTCCCGGGCTTCTGGACGCGTTTTATACATTTTCCAGTTAGCGGCTATAATTTTTTGCATTATCGTATTCCGTGCCGGAAGATGGACACAACCGACAGTCATATATCAGCGCGTCTTCTCCCGTGTCTGAATAATAATAGGGACGGACGGCCTCCATGACGAATCCGCAACTCTGATAGAGCGATATGGCCGGATTATTACCAGCGCGAACTTCAAGCACTGCCCTTTCTATACCCATTTTACGGGCCACCTGCAAGGCCATATCCAGAGTGCGGCGTCCGAAACCGCGGCGGCGCTCTTCCGGAGCAACTGCAAGATTAAGTATTTCAAGTTCATTGAGTGTATGATAAACTGAAATATAGGCGACAAGCCGGGTGCCGAGCACAAGTCCGAACGCCGCGAAAAACGGCTGCATAAAAGCCTCACGACACTGCGCCTCGGACCACGGCATGGAAAAACAGCGTTGCTCAAGCTCCCGCACGGCTTTGGCGTGGCTTTTGTCCAGACACAGCAAATGTACGGGCGAGTTACCGGAAGATACCATGACTACCACACTTTATCCGAACCTGAACCAAGGCCGAAACAGCATTGAAATTGTAGACAGCCGCAATACGCCCTTAGGTATTATGGATTACGGGGATGTAACGCGCCAGCGCTTGATTCACCGAACTGTTGCCGTTCTGCTTCGGGATTCCATCGGACGTTTTCTGCTGAGCTTCCAGGCCGGGTCCGGCTGGACATTCTCCTCCATTGCACCGGTACCGGCGGGGTTGTCCTGCGAAACGTGCGCCATAAATACTCTTCGCAAGCGGTGGAATCTGGACACCAGAATTCAGCCGATCGGGTTATATCCCCCCTGCGTGGAAAATCAGCAGTCTTTCGTTGCCGTCTTTGAAGCCAGACTGCCCACCGAGATGGCCGCAGAACTGACAATTGAGCTGGAACGGCATCTGCTGCTGGACTATGACGAACTCAAGGGGCTGAACACTCACTTCAACGACATGCTCATGCCGTATATGCGCATCGCCTTGCAAAACGGTTATATTCGTCCCTAGTCACCATACCGAAAAAAGTCAACATGAATTTTCACGACATTTTATCATTGACCATATACACGCCTTGGTCGGCTTCCGGCGGAATCACGGGGAAAAATCCGTCTTTCCATTTTCCAAATCTTGAAGTATAGCTTCAAAAGCATTATCGTTAACAGGGATCAAGAGCACATCTTTATTGAGCTGCCGCTAGATTACATCACAAAAAGTATGAGGTGGAAACGGCATGAGACATACTTTTCATTTCCAGTCTTGTACGCAACACCATGTATTTATTCTTGTAATTTTGTTTTGGATGATCATTTGTCCGGCGCAAGTACAGGCACAGCGTATGGTTTCACCGGTACTAACGGCCCCCGATATGCCACTTCTGCCCTATCTGGAATATTTTCTTGACGAATCCGGGGAGATGGAGGGAACAGAAGTCACTTCTGTAGAAAATATTCAGGCATTCAAGCCTGTTGACCTTAAAAATTTGCCGCACAAAGCCGGCTCTATCTGGCTTCGCTTTATTCTAGCCCCACTGCCTGAAAACACCTCCCCTTCCACAATATTGCTTGACCTGGGCGAAAGTGTGCCCGGCGTGCCCACGCTGAAACGCAAAATATCCCGGTTGCCGGCAGCAGGAAGAGAAGCCAAAACTTGCCTTATCCGCCTGGACGGCGTGCCTGGTCCGTGGTTTGCACCTATGTTGCGTACGCCGGAAAACGCCACTGACAACTGGGAAAGATTTGCGCGTTCCGCCGGTGTACTCTCCCTCGCGGTCGTCATGCTACTCTGTTTGCTTCGCTGTCTTACAGAAAAAGGTCAATGGCGTCTCTGGACGGCTGGTTATGCAGGAGCGGCGCTCCTCCAGGCCTTTCTCGGCCTGCCAGCGACAGGCCATGGGCGCATAGAAATTGGCAATGCGGTGGCGGCACTGGCTCCGGGCATGGCCCTCATGCTTTTCTCACATGTGGGGCGCCACCTGACCGGCGTCAAGAGTCGCTCCATGAACATTCAATTTTTATTCCTCTCCCTGCCGGGCGCGGCATTGGCGCTGTTACCCCTTCTTTCTAACCTTGCTTGGACAACCAGATATTTTAATCTCTGGCCTCTCGGAACGCTGATTTTTGCTCCAAGCGCCCTAGGCGCCGCCATGATGGGTATTCCCTGTGCCAGACGTTTTTTGTTGGGTTGTCTTTTGCCGCCGCTTTTTATCGCAATGGGATTTTTGCTCGCGAACGACTATATTTCGTCAAGTCTCCTGTCCTCGGCGCCGCTTTGGGGTACTGCCCTAAGCGTCATGATTATTGCAACTACCGCCGTTCCGACAGACGCTCCTCTGAAAAAATTCGCCGCCGCAGGCAAAGATAACACTGAGGACACTCCCAGCACATTGGTCTACAATCTTGAAAAACCGTTTTGTGATCCAAACCTGCGCCTCATCCCTCCTCGGTCAGACGAATATCTCGCGGATGCCGGGAAAAACCAGCCGAGTACGCAAACGACATCTTCCACTCCTCCGCAAAACCTTTCGGAAGATATCTTGCGCCTTCCTCTGGAGCGCCTGATGCGGGAAGCGACCACCCTTGAACACTGCTCTCTTCCGCTGGCAGTCCGGCAATATGTGGAAAACATGCTGAATGCCGGTCGGGAGATAGCCGACGTCATCAGCAACCAACACAAAGGCTTGAGTGGAACGTCAAACAAGGTTCACACCGTATTCAATCTCCAGCATCTTATGTGCAATGTTTACGACAGCGTGGCGCCGATGGCAAAAACAACAGGCATAGATCTTGCCTGGTATATGCCTCCACATTTGGGCCATATTTATAAGGGAGAAGTGGAGGCCATTGATCAGGGACTGCGCATGCTTCTAAAAAACGCGGTCCGCGCCACGCAGCACGGTGCCGTGCAGTTTTCCGTCAGACGTGTGCCGGAGAGCACAGACGCAGGGCATTTGCTCTTTACCGTCAAGGATACCGGTTCTGGCATGCCGCCGCAACACTGTTCCATCCTGGCTCTGACCCATGTCTGGGAACTTGCCGTAGATCACAACGGTTTTCTGTGCCTAGAATGCAGTCCGCAGGGCACTATTATTGCCTTCACTCTGCATCTGAGGTGCTGCGAGGATGAAGATCGGAATAACGAACTTTCTTTGCCGCATATTATTATCATTGCGGAAAGCGCCGTTGACAGACAACTTTTGTCACATATGCTGAAATCCCTGCCCTGCAGAAGCAGTGAAACACGCTATCTCAACAAAGCGCTGCTGCTGCACAAGAAAAATCCGGCGCTGCTCATTGTTTTCCATGGACATTTTGCCGACGTTACGGCTCCATTGCTCCGGCAGTTTGCTGATGAAGCTATCCTGACAGGCCTGCCTTTTTGCAAATTTTTGGGAATCACGCGGGACAACAGCCGTTGGGATGCCATGGTCAATGAAGGTTTTACCCATGCCTTGGCGGAGCCGCTGGACAGCGAAATTTTCTGCACGACCGTGCATGACATTCTTAATGAATACTCTCCAGCCGGCGCAACGGTCAACAGGGACGACAACGCGTCTGTACCGGAACCTGATGCTCGGACGGATTTCGGAGAAAAACCGCAAAATCCCGCTGAGCATACAGACGATGCAAATGCGAATGCTACATCCAAGCCGGAAAGCATTCGCCCCCCGCAGGGCTGTCCAGTCATTCCGGATCTTTTTGCGGCAGATGCAGTGCCAGGAATGGACGGACAAATAGAAATTCCCGCTCTCAACGCATTACCAGATCTCTTGAGCTTTGGTGTTGGGGGAGAGTTGTTTGGCGGACTATCGCAAACTGAACCGTTGCCGCAGCTTGACATTCCGCATCTTGAAAACAACAATGCCACCCGAAAAAAGATAGACGGATTCTTGCCCTATATTTTCGCAGCAGCGGAATCATCGCCGCCGAATACCACGTCCGTTACTCTGCCAGACCAGCGGACGCGTAATATGCCTCCTGTGTCAGCGGCATCTAATGACGCAGGAGGTGAAAGCATGACCGTTTTTGAACCTGTCTCCGCCCCTACTGGTTCCGCAACAAACGCCGAAGAACTTTCCGTGGAGCCTGCAGCGCAGGAACAGTCCCAGGTGCCGAGTGCCCGTTTGAACCATTCGCCACAAAACTCTTTACAAACGCCTTCGCAGGCCCAGAGTATCTCCAAAACGGTAGATGCGACAATTTTTGCCGCAGATAACGCGCTTGGAAAAAATGACGTGTCCGGAGAATGGGTGGGAGAGCCAATGCCCGTTCCTTCGCAGAACGCCTCCGCGCAACGCTTTGTAGAACAGCTGGACAGAGCCGTGGAGGATGCCCAAAACGCCTTCGCTCAACGTCGCGCTGCCGCAGTAAGCGAAGCGGCCCGGCGTATCGCGGCCGAGTCGGACAATTTCGGCCTGCGCGTTCTTGCCCGCATGGCCCGTTGCGTGGAGCGCGCTGCGCGCGCCAACGACATGAACTCCCTCAAAGACCTGCTTTCGGAACTTACAGCGGCTGTGGAACGTAACCGCATAGTGCTGCACCACATCCGGCAACAACAGTGACGAGAAGGCAAAAATAATACAGAGATGTTGCTTCTGGAAACCTTTGGACTTTTGATTGTTCACGCCTTGTCCTGGGTGGCCATCTGCCATGCGCTTCTGACAAAACGCGATCCACGTTCGGCTCTCAGTTGGGCGGCAACGGCGTTACTCCTGCCTGTTCTTGGTCCTGTGCTCTACCTTCTCTTCGGCATAAGCCGGGCTGAGAGCCGCGCCAATAAACTGATGCGGCGCATGACCGATGTGGAACCGGAATACGCGCACCCACCCTTCCCTCAAGAGCCGCCGGAGCAGGTTCCGGCATATCTTCTCGAAATGGAGCTTCCCGGCCGTTATCTGACAAGCAGATACCTGTGCGGCGGTAACATGGTTTTCCCGCTCTATAATGGCGACATGGCTTATCCTGCCATGCTTGACGCCATCAACCAGGCAAAAAAACATATTTTTCTGACAACCTATATTTTCAAATCAGGTCTTGTCTGCGAGATATTTATAGAAGCCATGAGCAAGGCCGCCGCAAGAGGTGTGGACGTGAGAGTGCTGGTGGACGGCATCGGCGCTCTCTACTCACTTTCCAGACCCTGGAAACGCCTCTGCGCTGAAGGCGCCCGCGTTGAGCTTTTTCTTCCTCCGCGCATCCTTCCACCGAATTTCTGCATCAATCTACGTAATCACCGTAAAATTTTGGTCTGCGACGAGACGGCGTTTACGGGCGGCATGAATATTTCCGATGTCAACTGTCTCGGGAGATATCCCAATCGCGGCATTCAGGATATACATTTTTACTGCCGGGGACCCATTGTCCACGATCTCGGACGGGTTTTTCTGCTGAACTGGGGCTTTACCACGGGCAGCTATGATCCTCTGTCCTCTTCCCAACATTCTCCGGCCGGTTCAAGCCGCTGCCGCCTTGTGATGGACGGTCCAGGCTCGGATACAGAAATTCTCAATGAGGTGTTCTGCGGCGTCATCAGCGCGGCCAGACGTGTCGTACGAATTATGACGCCATATTTTCTGCCATCGCATGACATTATGGCGGCATTGCGATCAGCCGTCAGACGCGGCGTTGATGTACGGGTTGTGTTGCCAGCCAAAAACAATCTGCCCTATATGCACTGGGCAATGCTACGTCTTTTGCCTGTTCTGCTTCGCGCGGGCGTGCGTCTGTGGCTGCAGCCGCCACCGTTTGCTCACAGCAAACTCCTGACAATTGACGGGTGCTATTGCCAGATTGGCTCGGCCAACCTTGACGCGCGCAGCCTGCACCTTAATTTTGAACTGAACATGGAAGTCTTTGACGAGAGTCTGCACGACAAACTTGCCGGACACATCGACGCGGCCATCGCCAGGGGACAGGAAATAACGCTGGACTATACAAAACGCCAGTCCTTTTTGATAAAACTACGCAATGCGGCCTGCTGGATATTTTCACCCTATCTCTGATTCCAATTTCAAATAACACTGCGTTGTTATCAAGAACGATAATCCGCATTCAGGCTCACATATTCATGCCCGAGATCGGATGCTAGCAAGGCGTATACGCCAGCCCCGTCGCCAAGGCTGATATGAACCTCCACATCCCTGGCCTTGAGAAACTGAGTCAGAGTTTCTTCCTGATCATCATTAACAGGCTGACCTTTGGAAAAGCGCTCTATGCCACACAAGACGAGACTGACCTTGGCCGGGTCGAAAACGGCGCCGCTGTAGCCGACAACCGTGACTATGCGCCCCCAGTTGGCGTCACCGCCGTAAATGGCTGTTTTGACAAGCTGGGAATGTCCTATACTGCGCGCCGCAAGTTCGGCATCGGCATCGTCACGCGCACCGCTCACGGCTATGTGAATAACCTTGCTCGCCCCTTCACCGTCTTTGACAAGCATATAAGCAACCTTGCCCAAAATATCTGTGAGAATTTCTTCAAAGAGTGCAAAATCAGCCCCGGAATTGACCGAAACGACCGAGGCTCCGTTGGCAAGGCCAAGAATGGTGTCGTTGGTTGAAGTGTCTCCGTCAACGCTGACCCGGTTGAAAGTTTTGTCCACGGCCCGTTTGAACATGGACTGCCAAGTCTTTCGTTCCACAACAGCATCCGTAAGGGCAACGCAGAGCATAGTCGCCATATTGGGACAAATCATGCCAGCCCCTTTGGCCATTACTGTCAGTCGCACTCGCCCGCCGTTCAAATCAAGATCACGCGCGGCAAACTTGGGAAAGGCGTCAGTCGTCATAAAGGCGCGGGTAAAACCCTCGGCGTCGCGGCTGCCAAGGCTGTCTACAAGTTCCGGCACAGCGGCCAGCCAGCGGTCCATATGCAACTGCTGACCAATAATGCCGGTGGAAAGAGGCAGTATTTCCTCAGGTGCCAGACCGAGCTTTTCCGCAACCATAAATTGCGTTGCCCGACAGTTAGCAAGCCCATCCTCCGCAGTGCAGGCGTTGGCCTGCCCTGCATTGGCAAGAACAGCACGCGCGGGAGTGCCCTTGCGCAAAATCTCCTGACAAACTTGCACGGGCGCGGCCTTGAATGCGTTTTGGGTAAAAAGACCCGCCACAATGCAGGGCGTTGCGGATACGATAAGGCCAAGATCATCACGCCCGGATTTCTTGAAATTGGCTGCAGCTGCTCCGGCTTTGAAGCACTTGGGCAGATCATCGATCATCAATCAATGCCTGCTCTTTTGTATTTCTTCCGACAGAGCCGCCGGAACACGTTCATAGTAGTCCAACTGCATGGTAAAGGTAGCCCGCCCCTGGGTGCGGGAACGCAGGTCGGTGGCATAACCGAACATGGAGGCCAGTGGCACTTGGGCACGGACGTTTTGTGCGCCGCCAGCACGCGCCTCCATGCTCTGCACCCGCCCACGCCGACCGTTTAGATCGCCCATCACGTCACCGAGATATTCCTCCGGCGTCACCACCTCCACATCCATGATCGGTTCCAGCAACACTGGCACCGCTTTTTGCATGGCGTCTTTAATCGCCATGGAACCGGCAATGTAAAAGGCCTGTTCAGAGGAGTCCACTTCGTGGTAGGAACCGAACACCAGATTGACTTTTACGTCCACGCATGGGAATCCGGCCAGTATGCCGGATTTCATTGCGTCCTGTATGCCCTTGTCAATGGCGGGTATGTATTCCCTAGGAATCACGCCGCCTGAGATGGAGTTGATAAATTCGTATCCGTTGCCGGAGTTGGGCTCCACCTCAATAACGCAGTGACCGTACTGACCACGTCCGCCGGACTGCTTGGCATGCTTCATGTCCGTCTTGGCCGGTTTGGAGATGGTTTCACGATAGGCGACCTGCGGTTTGCCCACATTGGCGTTGACATTGAATTCCCGCGTAAGGCGATTCACAATGATTTCCAGATGCAGTTCACCCATGCCCGCAATAAGGGTCTGGTTTGTCTCTTCATTGCCCTTGACGCGGAAAGAGGGATCTTCCTTGACGAGCTTGTTCAGAGCTGCGGAAAGAGCGTCCCTGTCCGCCTTGGTCTTGGGCTCTATGGCGACCTCAATAACCGGTTCCGGAATGTCGAGAGACTCCAGCACGACAGGACGCTTTTCATCGCAGAGCGTGTCGCCTGTGGAAGCGTGTTTCAGGCCGACCAAAGCCACAATATCACCCGCACCGGCCCACTTTATGTCTTCACGTTTGTTGGCGTGCATTTTAAGGATGCGGCCGATACGCTCCTTCTTGCCCGAATTAGCATTATATACGCCGATACCTGACTCAACACAGCCGGAATAGATGCGAAAAAAGGAAAGATGCCCGATAAACGGATCGGAAAAGAGCTTGAATACCAGACCGGCCAAAGGTTCCTTGTCATCGCAACGGCAATCGACAAGCTTTTCCCAGTTGTCGGGATCGTGACCCGGCATGGGCGGAATGTCCACTGGCGACGGCAGATAATCCACCACCGCGTCCAACAGGGGCTGCACGCCTATATTGCGGAAGGCTGAACCGCAGAAGACAGGCACAATGTTCCGCGCTATGGTGGACTTGCGCACGCAAACAACGATTTCGTCTTCCGTCAGACTTTCACCGCTGAGGTACTTCTCCAGCAGCGCCTCATCTTCTTCCGCCACTGACTCCAAAAGTTCAAGATGTTTTTCTTCCACAAGCTCGCGCATGTCGGTAGGCACATCTTCCACCGTGAATATCTCACCCTTGGTGCTTTTGTCAAAACGCACGGCTTTCATACGCACCAAATCCACAACGCCTTCAAATTTGTCTTCCGTGCCGATCGGCAATTGTAGGGGTACAGCATTGGCACCGAGACGGTCGTGAATCATCTCCAGGCAACGGAAATAGTTTGCGCCGATACGATCCATCTTGTTGACAAAACAGATGCGCGGCACGTTGTATCGATCCGCCTGTCGCCACACTGTCTCGGATTGCGGCTCAACGCCAGCAACAGCATCAAACACGCACACTGCTCCGTCCAGCACACGGAGGGAACGCTCCACCTCAATTGTGAAGTCGACATGACCTGGAGTATCAATAATGTTGATGCGGAATTTTTTCCAGAGACAGGTTGTGGTGGCTGAAGTGATGGTTATACCACGTTCCTGCTCCTGCTCCATCCAGTCCATGGTGGCCGCGCCGTCATGCACTTCACCCATTTTATGGGAAACACCGGTGTAATAAAGGATTCGTTCGGTTGTCGTAGTCTTGCCGGCGTCAATATGGGCCATGATGCCGATATTGCGCTGTTTGTCTAAAGGAACAGTGCGAGACACGGTATTCCTCCCTGTGCTCTTGCGCAACGCAACCTCCTTTCGGAGGCCATGTCATCATGAATTTATGTTCGGGATTTTACCAGCGGTAGTGGGAAAAGGCCTTGTTGGCTTCAGCCATACGGTGCGTGTCTTCCCGTTTTTTTACCGCACCGCCGCGGGCATTGTATGCGTCAAGAAGCTCTGCGGAGAGTTTGGAGATCATCCCTTTTTCTCCACGCGCACGCGCGTAATTGATAATCCAGCGTATGCAGAGAGAAACCTGACGTTCAGGGCGAACTTCCATAGGCACCTGATACGTAGCGCCACCCATCCGCCGAGCTTTGACTTCCATGTGCGGCTTGACGCTTTCAAGAGCTTTCTCAAAAGAGCTCATGGGATCTTCACCGGTTTTTTCAGCAAGTTTTTCCAAGGAGCTGTAAAAAATTTTCTCGGCAGCGCCTTTTTTGCCGTTATACATGAGCCGGTTTACGAATTTTGTCACGAAATGGCTTGAATACAACGGATCTGGTAGAATTTCTCGTTTGGGAACAGAACCTTTACGGGGCATGTATATCTCCTTGTTTGAGGTTTAGGCAACGCCACCAGCCCCGCATCATCACCCCACTCTGTCTGAAAATGCAGGGGACAATGCATGACACGCGTCGCAATCTGAAAATTACTTCGGCCTCTTTGCGCCGTACTTAGAACGGCTCTTGCGGCGGTCGGCCACACCGGAGGCGTCAAGCGTACCGCGCACTATGTGATACCGCACGCCCGGCAGGTCTTTTACACGGCCGCCACGGATGATAACCACAGAGTGTTCCTGCAGGTTGTGACCTTCGCCGGGAATGTAGGCCGTCACCTCAATACCGTTTGTCAGGCGCACACGGGCAACCTTGCGCAAGGCCGAGTTGGGTTTTTTCGGCGTTGTAGTATACACACGCGTGCACACGCCGCGCCGTTGCGGACAAGCCTGCAAGGCCGGAGTTTTTTTGCGTTTGATAACTGCTTTCCGCTCAATGCGTATGAGCTGGCTGATGGTAGGCATTATTTCCTCCAAAAAAATATGGCAACGTCTGATGTCGACAAAAATCCATTAGGGTCAAAAAAAAATATTTTTACCCTATCACTACAACATCTGTCAAGAGATCTTCAGCTATTTTTCAGAGCTAACGCAAATTTTTTTGTACCTGTTTCATGGCAGTTTTATTTTAAAAAATTTGCTCCGCGCGGCAAGGCTTTGCAGGCAGGCTTTGTCTGCCGTAAAGCAAGAATCTCAAGCGGTAACTGCTATAGGGCACACTATTTCTCAGAGCATTCACAATCAAAGCGAGTGCAAGCACGGCGAAACCTTTTCAGTCTTCGTTCGGAATAATCGTTCTGCTTCATTGCGTTGCTTGTACAATTTCTTGTCATATTTCCGGGGATGAAGCCGTCCGGGATTGGACGGAATCAGGGGTAAACCCCAAATCACGGGCCAAATTCCCTGTTTCATTGCCTTCGTATGCTCTGTCCATGAGCAAAGCACATGGTTTTGGAGTCTGTCCCAATAAAGTAACTTGTGTCCCTCTGGAGCACCCCCAGCATTGCCTGGAGAAAGGCTGAATAATTAACGCGCGGTCAGCATTCGCGGCAACAATATGAAACTTTGTTGTCCAGCCGCCGCTGGATCTTCCAATGGATTGCGGGCCTGTTTTTTAAGATGCCGGTACCATCAGAATGTACCTTAACGATAGGCTATCGAAAGAAACTGCTTTTGTTTTGATGCGGATTAACTGTTCGAGCTGAAGGCGTTCAAAGCGATTCATGTGGGTATAAATACTGTGCCAAACACCGAAATGTTTCGGCAATCCTCTAGTGTTAACATAAGCTCACACTCTAGATCCTTTATTATTCTGTATGCTATGTTTTCCCCATGGAATCAAGACACACGCACATTACCGCGTTGCGCTCAAGAAGAATTGCGGCACAAAGTTGTCAAGGATGTGGTGGTGCGGCGTATGACGCAACTAGAAGCTGTCTGATTTTTTTTGAACTCTCTGAAAATCCAGTATGTTCTTAGATGCGTACTTACCGTGATGGAGGAAAATCCTCCTTGAAAACAAAGCTGATAGGTCGTCCAAAAAGCACTGCATTATCTGCGGAACAGAGCGCTTCCATCCGCAAGTCTGTTGTGGGGAATTGTCCGAATCAGTTGCGTTTGCCCGATATACTCTATACTCGCGAAGCTGTTCCCGTCTTGGTGGAGCGGTGTTTTGGCATCTACTTTTTGCTCCAAGTATTATATATAGATAAATCTTGCCCATCAAAGTTTAACCTACTAGCAAATGAGGTATGTTCTCATGGCAAAAATGACCGCAGACTGGTTACAAAAAACGAGTGTTACCAGCCCCGTATGGCCGCTGGAATATTTTAGAAACAATCTCCAGGTATTGTTATCGGCATTAGCTATGCCATTTACATATGGGCTGTGTGCATACTTAAAAAATGAGGGATAATGCTGTGAGTACAGGGACACTCGCAGGTATCGCTTGCCTTGGCATTTTTCTCTTTGTACTGTATTCAGTAGATAAATATAATAATTTTAAAACGATGCACTTTTGTCATCGCTACCCGAGTGTCTCGAAATCTCACGAAAAATATCCATGGCAATTGCTGTTGGTGTTTTCATTCCTCCATCATTCTATAGACTTTTTAGATGCATCTCCCTGTCATAATCTCCCGCGTTGCTTGACAATTGCGATACATATAGTAAAAAAACATCAAGACCGCATGGACACGATTTTTCAACCCAGAATATGACAAGGATTATGACATGCCCATTGCCGTTTTTCCCCTCGGGGCGTTGGAAACCAACAGCTACTTCATGTATGGCGGAAATCAGGCCATCGCCGTTGACGTCGGCGGACCACCGGATGCAATGATCGCTTGGCTTGCCGAACACAAGATACACCTCGCGGCTATCTGCGCGACCCATGTACACTTTGACCATCTTTACGGCGTGGCGGCGCTGGCCGAGGCCACGGGAGTACCTGTGTACACCCCTTCCGGCGATGATGTCCTTGCCGGGACGGAGGCGAGCAAGGGGGGTATATGGGGCTTCCCGCTAGTTCCCCCTTTTGAGAGCAGCGCCGTTCCCTCAGGCAAATGCGCCTTCGCGGGCATGGAGTGCGAGGTGCTGGAAACGCCTGGACACACGCCGGGCGGGATATCCTTGTATTTCCCGGGGCAAAGAGTGGTTTTTACCGGTGACGCGCTTTTTTGCCGCTCAATCGGCCGCACAGACTTTCCCCTCGGCGACCACGCGACGCTCCTGCGTTCCATCTACGAAAAGCTCTTTGTTCTTCCGGAGGACACAAAGGTTTTTCCCGGCCACGGACCGACCACAACCATCGGCGAAGAAATTAGAAACAACCCATTTTGCGGCGATTTCTCGCAGTGAGTCTTTCACGGAAATATGATTATACTTCAGTGCAGCCCCAAGGCGGGCGGTGTCAGCGACACAGTGGCGGAGATTTTTGCGTGTGGGGTCACTCAGGCCGGGTGCGGCGTCCGACGCGTGGCCCTGCGAGATTACAGCATAACCCCGTGTGCGGGCTGCCTGGCCTGCTCCTGCCCGCCGCATGACTGCGTCCTTGAGCGCCACGATGGCTCTCCCGACCGGGCTGAAGAAATATTTTCCCTTTTACGCAACGCGTCCGCGCTGTTTATTGCAGCGCCCATTTATTTCTACGCCCTGCCCGCGCATTTCAAGGCGCTCATCGATAGAAGCCAGCGTTTCTGGGCCGCACAGGAGTCGGATGTTTTGTCTCAAGGCTATGAAGCCTCCGCAATCCCCGTCATCCCGGCGCTGACGGCGGGCAGAAAACGCGGGCGGCGTCTGTTCACGGGCGCTGTGCTGACACTCACCTACTTTACGCGCGCTTTTGGCGCCGCGCTGGAAAAGCCGTTGCTGCTGCGCGGCTTGGATGCTCCGGAAGAATTTCTGCGCCGCCGGGCGGTTTGCGTGGCCATTGAAAATCTTGGTCGCCACTGGGGGAAAGCTCTCATGCTCGGGACAACTCCGGAAAGCCCTCGGCCTTGCCCAGACGCGCTGCACACACTGCTTCACGCCCGAAAACGATCCTAATACAAACCCAAAACAGGGATTAACGTCGTCCAGCTGTGCCCGGCCTGCGTCACGCTTTTTGCGTCTTATACCGGTCCCCTTTGCCGCGTTTGCGCCTTGCCCACGGAACAAACTCTGTGCGGGGAATGTATGCACAATCCGCCGCCTTGGGACGGTATTGCCGTCTACGATTTGTACCGGGGTGCGCTCCTGTGCCTCAAATCCGGTGGAGTATTTTCCCTCGCACTGCTGCCCAAGGCCTGCCTTCCATGCCGCGAGTTCATTATAGCTGCCGGACGCCGTAGCGGCCGTGCCGCAGCATCTTATGCATTTCCGACGAGGTTTCATCAGGCCCACGGAATCCCTCTGCAGGCGTGTATGGGCGGCTGCAGAGGTTATGCGCGCCGGCGACGTGCGAAATGCGGATTCTTGTCGTGGGCAGAACTCCACAGCGTATTTTTCAAGGCACTATCACGCCAGAAAAATATATCGCTCCGCTAGGGCTTGTGCGGGCAGATCCAAAAAAATATGACGCAGATCGGCATGGCTAAGTCCAGCAATCCACCCTGCGGCGGTGTTACCGATGTCGACAAGTTCGGCAAGCGGGGTGAAGAGCACAGCTGGGCATGTCTTGTACATGTACAGAAGGCCGTTGGCGAGCACTAGCGGAAAAAGATCGCACGCTACAGGGCGTTTTTCCAAAGGGAGGCGGCAGCCGCGGCTACCGCAAGACTTGCAGCCCTCAGCGCCGATGTAGGGCATGCCCTCGGCAAGTAGAAAAAAATCATCGGCAAGGTCAGGGCGCATCTGATGCGGCAGGAGCGCCAAGGGAAATGGTTTTGGATTGTCCTGCGGTCCGCAGCAGTATAGGCAGTCACGGCAATAGCCGTTTTGCAGCCGCCCATCGCGCCATAACAGTTTTCTACGCCGGGAAAAACGCGCCCGCCAAAGACGCAGGTAGTATTGTAAATCCTGCCGCATGCCGCCCATCCTGTTTTTTAACCTGTTATGCCTGTTTTTACGGCACTGTCAATATCTGTATAGTTTCAAATTTCCATTGATTGTTATGAAATTCTCCGGATAAAATACACTTGCCAAGCAAAAATTTTTAGTATATACAATTTACTGTGCCGAAGTGGTGGAATTTGGTAGACACGCTAGATTCAGGGTCTAGTTCTCGCAAGGGAGTGGGAGTTCGAGTCTCCCCTTCGGCACCAAGAATTAATCCAAAGAAGAACGAGAAAGTCCGTTAGGCCAAAAGTCAAGCTGACTTTCAGCTTTTTTGACGTTCGATAGCAGCCGACAAGGTACGTTGACATGCCCCCTTTTCAGGGGCAAGCATGGGGCATAGGGAATTTTAAAAAAAAGGAGATGCCCCCAGTGCCCCTGCACATGTCCCTGACCGATAAGCAAATCAAGGCCTTGCAGCCGGAGGCCAAAGCGAAAAAATATTTTAACGGCGGAGATCTGTATCTGGAGGTCGCCCCCAGCGGCGGCAAACTCTTGTGGCTCAAGTACTGGGTGAACGGGGTGGAAAAGCGCATCAACCTCGGCATATATCCGGAAGTTTCCCTGAAAGACGCCAGCAATAAAGTTTATGAACTGCGCAAAACTCTGCATGAAGGTTGACCCTCGAGGAGGTGGGTCGAGAAGGTTTGAAAAGGCAAAAAATAGTTGGACGGGGCACCACCGCGTTGCCACGAAATTGCGCCTGAACCAGCTCATTGATCCCCGTATCGTCGTCCATGGCCATTGATACGTTGGAATCGTCGGATATTCTGACCCTGTGCAACGCCGTGAAAACCTCCGTTTCCATCTACGTGGCCCGGATGACCCGCAGCCTGTGCGGACGTATTTTCCGTTACGCCGTGATCTGCGGCTATATTTCTTTCGACTCCAGCCGGGATTGGCGGACGCGCTGCCCTCTCATCAACACAAGCCTATGGCCGCGCTAGTGGAACCAAAGACCATAGCCCGTCTGCTGAAAGCCATTGACGGGTACGACGGCAATTTCAGCACTTGCTGCGCCTTGAGGCTGCTGCCCCTGCTATATATGGATGGTGCGTACCGGCGAACTAAGGGCGGCGGTATGGTCGGAATTTGACTTTGAAGACAGACTCTTGCATATTCCCGGCCATAAAATGAAAATGGGCCGGGATCATCTTGTCCCCCTCTCCCGGCAGGCCGTAAAAATTCTGAATGGGCTTCCGCGCCGACATTAAGGAATGGCTGTGGCAGACAATCTTATATGGCACAAACCGCAGCGAGGACCGCTTATTGAATAAGCGTATCAGAAAATTAGCCATGGCCTGTTTAATAACTGAACTCGGATTGATTCTAATATATTTCAAAATTCTTTTTGGGTATAAAAAATTTTTATAAATTTTTTATGCCCAAAATTCAAGTCGATAGCAAGTATACAGCAATTCTTTATCTGAATTCGAATTACTTGAAGGCTTTTTCAAAATTGGGCACAACCTGCTTTTTGCGGCTCATGACACCAGGCAGCCACACGGTTTTGCCGTCCGGCTTGACGCCGAAAGCTTTTTCCACTACGGAGGGATCGTCGGAAACGATAAGCATTTCAGACCCTTCTTTCATAATGTCCGTCAACAGCAGGAAAACACTGTGACGGCCTTCGCTCTTTACTTTCTGGATTTCCGCGTAGAGTCCATCTTTTACCTTGGCAAGAATGGAGAGATCCACCACTTCCAGCTGGCCAATGCCCACCTTCTTGCCGTTCATGTCAAAGTCCTTGTAATCGCGGAAGACAAGGTCCTTCATGGGGGCGTCCACAGCGCTCTTGACTTTGAACATCTCCATACCGAGCGCGGCGACGTCACTTATGCCAGCGATTTTGGCAAGCGCGTCAACGGATTTTTTGTCTGCTTCCGTGCAGGTGGGCGACTTGAAAATTACCGTATCGGACAAAATGGCGCAGAGCATGGCGCCAGCAATATTTTTGGGAATCTCTATTCCGTAAAAGTCATACATGCTTTTCAGCACGGTATTGGTGCAACCCACAGGCCAAATCCAGGCCTCCAGAGGGGAGGCGGTCGTCATATTACCGAGCTTGTGATGGTCCACAATGCCGAGTATTGTGGCTGAATCCATGCCTGCGGGCGCTTGGGGCAGATCGGAATAATCAACAAGCCAAAGTTCCTTTCCGGCGACATCCTTGACAACCAGCGGCGCGCAAAGGCCGAATTTTCTGAGAACGAATTCCGTTTCGGGGGTCGCTTCGCCCTGGGCCGCCGCGGCAACGGAAAAACCGCGTTTGCTGTAGAGGTCTGCAGCGGCAATGGCGGCAACTATGCTGTCTGTGTCGGGATTCATGTGACCAAGAACTAATGCGGACATGGTTTATATCCTCCGTGTGTTTCTGGATGAGTGGCCGCTGATGCGGTGCTTTGTTCTTTCTGGCGCAAAGTCTTAAATCTGCTAGGAAGCATCTCACAAAATACCCTTAACAAAAAACAGAGGTTCAAAACAGAAGGAAACGCGAGGCAGCACCCTGTTTTTTATTCTTCCGGCGCAGGGCCTGTTATTCTTCACCTTCCCACTTTATGAAACCGGGGCTGGCGTTGCTCATGGCGTTCACGATCAATTCTACCAGACCGCCATAAGAGAAATTGTTTTTCGCGTACAGGTCGTTATGTTCCAGAATTTCGCGAATCTGCCCCTTACAGTTGGAACACGGCGCGCAGATATATTTTCTGGTTTCCTGGCCAAGGCAGTCCTTGAAAGCTTCGGCGATCTGCCACATCTTTTTACGGCCGGTAATATTGCCGCGCCATTCCTCAATATTGTTGCGCGTCATGATGGCAAAGCCGGAACCGCCGCCGCAGCAATAGTTGTCGACGCCCTTGCAGGGCATTTCACGGAACTTGGGCGCTATCTTGCGCACAATTTCACGCTGGGGTTCTACAATGCCCATAAGGCGCACAATATTGCAGGGGTCATGCAACGTCACGGGAAAATCATTGCGCGCCGGATCAAGCTTTAGGCGGCCGGACATGACGATGTCGCGCAACGTCACATAGCAGCTTTCGCGCGGCACCTGGAATTCAAAAGGGATAAGGCGGTCGGCGATAACGGTCAGCGCCTTGTGAGCGTGTCCACATTCGCCGATGACAATTTTCCCGACGCCCAGTTCCTTGGCGGCCAGCATGTGCTGCAGGGCAATACGCGCGGTCTGGGTATCATCATAAAAAACGCCGTAGTTCACGCCGTCATAGGCCATCGCTTTGCTGGAAAGAGTCCAAGAGAGGCCGGCTTCCTGAAAAATCAGGGAGAAGGCGGCGATGTTTTCCGGCCAGGCCATAACTTCGCCCGCATTGTGCAGCAGCAATATGTCCGATCCATGCACATCAAAAGGCGTATGGATGCCGACGCCGGAGATCTCCGAATAATCTTCATCGATAAATTCGACGTTCTCTTTCGCGACGTCTGGAGTCATGCCGGTGGTAGAACCCACCTTCATTTGATTCATTGTGCCCTTTTCGTGCAACTCGCGTGGATGAATATTCATCTCCTGGCTGAAGATCTTGCGGATTTCGCGCGCAAGCAAGCCGTTGTCCACACCGATGGGGCAGGTTTGGGCACAACGGCGGCAGAGATTACAGCGATAGGCCAGTTCACCCAAACGCGTTACGGTTTTCCAGTTCAGCCCCATGTCGCCGTAACGCCATTTGGCGAGCGACTCTTTTTTGACATACTGCTTGTAGATGCGGCGAAAAATTTCAGAGCGGAAGTTGGGCCGGTACATTTCATGTTCGCCGGACATCTCGTACAGATGGCAGGCATTGGAACACGAATTGCACTGGACGCAATATTCCATGCTGGTTTCCAGCAACGGCAGAAAGACCCAGTTGTTTTCCGTGGTGAACAATTTGCGCATGCCATCCAGAAACTTGTTGACCAGTTCCTCTTCTTCAACGCGATTTTTTGGCCTAGGAATGTTTAGCACACACACCTCGTCCAAAATACAGCATGTATTTTCCCTATGTTCGTCCGTAACGGGCTTCCAGGGCTTCTTTGCCACATCAATGGACAGATCTGGAATGCGAGCCAAGTCAATTGACACCATCTGCCCTTCCACAATGGAAACGTCAGCTAATTGCAGATTGTCTTTCATGGATTCCACTCCCTAGGCGTCTTGGGGGCTGCGGGGTTGCTGGTGGCGACCTCAAGCCAGGTTTTGGAGCCGGCGCCGCCGGTGATATGATTCGACGCCCATGTGACGGCATACTTGAGGGCGTTGGGGATGATCCGCTTGTTCTTTTCACTGTAGGTTGTCGGTTCGTCACCCCAACGTATGTCGTGGTAGGTGAAGTATTTCATGAAAAAATGCGCCATCTGCGTCAGGGGTATCCAGATGAGCAGGAAATACCCGACAAGCAGATGCAGGGCAAACCATGTGTCGGGCTGTGGGGCAAAATTGAAGGTAATCAGATTATAGAGAAAGCCGCGAGCTGTCACAAAATACGAGGGCGCGACAATCCAGGCAAAAAGGCCGAAAAAGCCGAAAACCACAAATATGCCGATATTGAAATACATTTCTGGTGTGGTGTATCTTTTCAGCCCTTCGTTGGTTCTGCGGTGATGAATCAGGGCAATGCCTCCGCCGATGATGCACAGTGAACTGACAAGCACAACAGCGTTGATAATGTTGCCGACAAAAATCATCCCGCCGTCGTCGGGGCTTGCGCCGAAAGTCTGGGCAATAGCGGAGAGAAGCACAATAATCGTGCCTCCCATGAGCATATACATACCAAAATGAAAAGGATAGCTGCGAAACCAGAGCTTGAGATTGTGTTCAAACGTGGACTGCAAAAAAAGAACTTCCGCAAGCAACGCCTTAACATCGCCGAAATAGTCGACGTGACGCGGTTTTGTCCACCATTCTTTTTCCTCCATGAAGCTGCCGCCGTAGGAAGCTTTTTCTCCTTCATGCGGCACGGGATAAATTTCCCAGCGCACATGCAGAGGGCTGGCCTGCAAGTAGGATTTAACCTTCAGAAAAACCAAACAGAAAAACCCGGCTATTGCCAAATAGGCAAGAATATAAAAAAGTGTTGTCATACGTACCTCCAAATACGCAATGATGTCACCGCATCAAGAATTTACCGTGGCTGATCATCCTGTTATTACGCCGTCATAACCGGCACGGCTCGTGTTTTGTGCTCCTCCTTCCAAAATCAGCAGCACACGGCCACACACAGTAGGATTGTTGGGGAACATACATTTATATATTGTGTCCTAACTTGAAAAAAAGTCAAGCGCAGAAACAGTTTTTCACAGGGTAAACCGACGGCTCAAATCATGGACTGTCAGTTGTAAAGAGGTCCACGCCGCTCCATGATGTATTCATGTTTGTTCTGATTGCGTATTCGATTTCGGTATAAATTGGAACCTGGTGCTGCGGGAAAAATCATAATCGAAATCACTACGTTCGAATATTTTTACCTGATGAGGGCACTGTTGACTTAAAGCAAAACTCTCAAAAATTTTTATGCGTTTCAGGCCGGTTTCAACGGCCTATACATGAATTAAACATTTAGCGCGTCAGCTCCAGAATCGCCTGCGCAATACCCTTGCTGCACAGTCCCAGCATCTCGCGCAACTGCAACTGTGTACCGTGTTCCACAAAATTGTCGGGAAGTCCCACCCGTTTTACCCTGAGGGCGCGCGACAAGCCCCGGTCGCTTAGAAATTCCAGCCCGGAGGAGGAAAAACCGCCAGCAAGCACACCTTCTTCCACGATCAGCAGTTTGTCAAAACGGCTTACGATGTCCGCCAACTGTTTCTCCGGCAAGGGTTTGAGCCAGACAGGGTCAAAAACCAGAGGCCGGAAACCCAGTTCTTTTTCCACAAGATACGCCGCCTCCAAGGCGGGATGCACCCGATTGCCCACGGCAATAACGGCTACAGAACGGCCGTCCAGCTGGATTTCCCCAACCCCATGCGGCAGCGCGCGCTGCCGTCCTTCCATATCCACGCCGAATCCGCTTCCACGCGGGTAGCGGATGGCGCAGGGGAAGCCGGAGGCAAGTGCCGTATGAAGGCAATGGCGAAGCATGTCTTCATCGCGTGGGGCGAGAATGCGTATATTGGGAATATGCCGCAAATACGCGATATCAAAAGCTCCATGATGCGTGGCGCCGTCCTCCCCCACCAAGCCGGCACGGTCAACGCAAAAAGTGACGGGCAGATTTTGCAAGCAGACGTCATGTATAATCTGATCGTAGGCCCGCTGTAAAAATGTGGAATAGATTGCTACCACCGGCCGATAGCCCCGGCTTGCCAGTCCGGCCGCAAAAGTCACAGCATGTTGCTCGCAGATGCCTGTATCCACAAAACGTCCGGGAAAACGCTCCTTGAACAATTTCGTTCCGGTACCATCGGGCATGGCGGCCGTGATGGCAATAATTTTATCGTCCCGCTCTGCCAATTGCAGGAGCGTTTTCCCGAAAACATCGGTAAATGTCGGGACAAGTGACGTTTTTGGAACAGGCAGACCAGTCTCTGGCGTAAACAGCCCCACTCCGTGATAATGCGCAGGGTTGGCCTCGGCCGGGGCATAGCCCATGCCCTTGTGCGTACGCGCATGTAGAAGTACCGGGCCGTCCTCCACTGCGGCGGCCATACGCAGATGCCGCTTCAAGTCCGCCGTGTTGTGTCCGTCCACAGGGCCGATATAGGTGAAGCGAAAGGCCTCGAACAGCATGCCTGGCGTAAAGAAGGACTTGAAGCTGGACTCCCCCCGCATGGCGTAAAGGGCCAGATTTTGCCCTATGCTCGGAATGGAACGCAGAAATTTGAGGACATCCTTGCGGGCCTGCCGCACCCAGCGCCGCGACAGCGTGCTGCTTAAAAAACGTGACAACGCGCCGACATTGGGAGAAATGGACATTTCATTGTCGTTGAGCACGACAATAAGCCGTTTGCCCATGTGCCCAGCCAGATTGAGGCCCTCAAAGGCTTCGCCCGCCGTAAGGGCTCCGTCGCCGATAACGGCTGTGACATGGTGGTGAAGCCCGGCCAGATCCCGCGCCAGCGCCATCCCTAGGGCGGCCGATATGGAGGTTGAGGAATGTCCCACGCCAAAATGATCATAGGGGCTTTCCGGAATTTTTGGAAAACCAGAAATGCCGCCAAGGGTCCGCAGAGTGTGAAACCTATCCGCGCGACCTGTAAGCAGCTTGAAGGCGTAAGCCTGATGCCCCACATCCCAGATCAGCTTGTCCTTGTCGAGATCAAATGTCGCCAACATGGCTAGGGTTAGTTCCACAACCCCCAGTGAAGGAGCCAGATGTCCGCCGTTATGCGAAACAACATCGACAATTCGCTGCCTGACCTCACCCGCCAATCGAGTCAGTTGCGCGTCGGAAAGCTCCGCCACCTGCGATGGAGTGGATATGCTTTCAAGTAGTGTGGGTTCTGTCCGCTTCATTCAGGCCGTCCGGTGGATGATATGGAAAGTCAGTGCCGACAGAAATTCGGCGTCTTTTCCGCGAAAGTCCCGCAGGGCAGTCTTGGACGCGTCCATTTGTTCGCGGGCGAGTTCTCGGCTTTTTTCCAGACCAAGCAGGAGCGGGTAGGTATTCTTTCCCTTTTCGACGTCGCTTCCGACCTGTTTGCCGAGTTTTGCCGTATCGGCCGTCACGTCCAGAATGTCGTCGGTAATCTGAAACGCTATGCCCAAGGCCGAGGCAAAGGCGCTTATGGCATCCAGCGTCACGTCGCCAGCCCCTGCCAGCATCGCGCCGCAAACGCAGGATGCCCGTATCAGAGCGCCGGTTTTCATGGCGTGCATCTGCTGAACTTCTTCTAGGCTGACGACGGGCTTGCCGGTGTAAATCATGTCCCATTGCTGCCCGCCGGCCATGCCGGCGGAACCAGCCGCGCTGGCAATGGTGGCTACGGCCCCGAGGAGCCTTTCCGACTGAACGTCCGTGCGGCACATGACGACAAAAGCGTCCGTCAGCAACGCGTCCCCGGCCAGGATGGCGGTTGCCTCGTCAAAAGCCTTGTGGTTGGAAGGTTTGCCCCGTCGTAGGTCGTCGTTGTCCATGTCCGGCAAATCGTCGTGTATCAGGGAATAGGTGTGTATCATTTCAATGGCGCAGGCAAAGGGGAGCGCTGTTTCCGCCCTTTCTCCGCACAAGGATGCGCATGTGAGGCACAGTACCGGACGTAGGCGTTTTCCACCCGCCTCAAGACTGTAGCGCATGGCCTGCTTTAGACGCGGGGGCGCTAAAAAATCGTCAAGGCAGCCGGCAAGAAAATTTTCCGTCATCGCGGCGCGCTCCCCAAGGAGTGCTTGCATCTCAGCGGCTGGCATCATAACTGGTTTTCCGGCGCGCTAAAGGTTTCTTCCCGCCCCTCCAACGACGGTTGCATCTCGCTGTCCTGCCAGACGGAGATTTCATGGCGAGCTTTTTCCAGTTGGGACTTGCAGAAATTCGCGCAGGTCAGCCCCTCCTTGTAGAGCGACATGCTTTTTTCAAGGGGCAGATCGTCCGCTTCCAGCGCCTCGACAATTGTCTGCAGGCGCGTCATCCTTTGTTCAAAAAAATTTTCCGTCGTTTCGTTCATGGCTGAAAACCCCATTATACCGATGCCGGAGGCTGTCTGGAATTGAAATCAGGGATCACTGCGCTGACAACGGCCGCCAGACGCCCGTCGTGAAGGCGTACATGTATTTCTCCCCCAAGCTGTGTTTCATGGGCGGAGCGCAAAAGTTCCCCGCTAGCCGTGGAGGCCAAAGAATAGCCCTTTTTCAGCGGCGCCAACGGGTTCGCGTTTTCCACGGCCAAAGTCAGGCGGTCGAGCATGTGTTCACGCCGCTCCAGCAGGCTAGCTATATGCGCCCGTAGGGCGTCCTGTCTTTGCGTAAGCCGCCGTTGCGCATCGGCAAGACGGCAGGGCAAGATCTTTTGCAAAGCGGAAATCATATAAATGAGGTTGGTGGATAAACGCTCGTGGTGCCGCGACGGCGAAAGCCAACGCAGAGCTCTTATTTCTTCCTGAAGTGTGTGCTCCATGCCGGAAAGGCGTCTTTTTACGGCCCGTTCCAGCGCGCCGCCGGCGTCATCCAGCAGTTGCGCAAGTTCCGTTCGCGGCGGCCAAAGCAGTTGCGTGGCATGGGACGGCGTGGCCGCCCGCGCATCCGCCGTCATATCCGCCAAGGTCACATCCACCTCATGGCCGATTCCGGCCAGCACGGGAATATGTGATTGAAAAACAGCATCCGCCACAGCCTCCTCGTTGAAAGGCCACAAATCTTCCAGTGAACCACCGCCACGTATCAACACAATTACCTGCGCCCAGCCTCGGGCGTTGGCGTGCTGTATCGCCGCGACTATTTCCGGCGCCGCAGCATTGCCCTGAACCGGCGTCGGGAAAAGGCATATACGCGCTCCGCTGCCCCGCTGTGCTCCCAGCATCAAAAAATCATGAATGGCGGCTCCGGCGGCAGACGTTATCAGAGCGACACGTTTGGCGTCATATGGCAAGGGCCTCTTTCGTTCTAGTGAAAAATACCCGAGCGCCGCAAGCTTTTGCTTGCGTTCCTCAAAAGCCAGGGCAAGAGCTCCCCGGCCGTCATCCTGAAGCAGTTCGACCACAAGCTGATACTGCCCGCGAGCCGCGTAAACGCTTATCCGCCCGGCGCACAGCATTGTCACGCCGTTGCGCAGCATGTCCAGCGGGGAAGGCCGTGGCGTGTCATAAACTTCACCGGTCAAGGGATCAAAGATCCGTTCACGGCCCGCGCGGCCCTGCTTCCGCAAAAACCAGATACACTGAACAAGGGCATACTGATCCTTCAAACTGAAATAAATGTGACCGGAGCTGGAGCGTGTGAGATTTGTTACCTCACCACGCACCCAGACAAAATGGAAATTTCCCTCCAGGCTCGCGCGCAGCCGGTCTGTCAGCTCTCGCACCGTCAATATGCTATCCGGCACGTCAGCTCCTCATACGCTTGTCTTCCAGCCGTCGCGTACACGCGAAGCCCATTGATGCAAATCGGCATCCAGATTTCCCAACGCGAGTTCACCCCTTTCACCGCAGCGACGGTCTTTGCATTCCACGACATGGCGCGCAAGCCCCCTAGCCCCGACGACAATCTGCATGGGCAGCCCCAATAAATCGGCATCCTTGAATTTTACGCCGGGACGTTCCACCCTGTCGTCATACAGTACTTCCATATTGAACTGTTGTAGACGCGCGTATATTTTTTCCGCCGTTTTCGTAACTTCCGCATTGTTGGGATCGAGATTGAGCAGGATACAGTCATACGGCGCGATGGGCGGTGGAAAGATAATGCCGTCGGCATCGTGGTTCTGCTCAATGGCTGCCGCCGCGATACGGGAAACTCCAATGCCGTAGCAGCCCATAATCATCAGTCGCTCCTGCCCGTTTTCATCCAGAAATGCCGCGCGTAAGGCTTCACTGTATTTCAGGCCTAGCATGAAAACATGCCCGACTTCAATGCCCCGTTTAAGGGAAATTGGGCCGCCGCACTGCGGACAAACGTCGCTGGAATCAATGTTTCGCAAATCCGCATGGGCTGTTATGTGCGCATCACGGTGCAAATCAACATGCTTCATGTGCGTGTCGGCCTTGTTGCCGCCGGCGATGTAATCCGTATCTCCCTGAAGCTCTAAGTCTGCGTAAATCGGCAGGTCAAGGCCGACAGGACCAGCAAATCCCAAAGGCGCGCGGGTGAGGCTCACCAAGGTGGTCACGTCCGCGAGTTTGACATCCTGCGCCTTGAGCAGATTTTTCAGCTTTGTTTCATTCATCTCGCGGTCGCCACGCACAAGTACGCCCGCGGGTTTGCCGTCCGCAAGTACAACAAGAGTTTTGACAAGTTTTGCGGAAGGGACGCGCAACAATTTCGTGACCTCGCTTACCGTGTGCGCGCCGGGCGTGTCCACGTTTTCGCAAGGAGGACAGGAAAGCTCCGAGTCGTTCCCGTTCCAGCGTATTTCCGCGCGTTCCATGTTGGCCGCATAATCGCAATTGTCGCAAAAGACGACTGTATCTTCGCCCGTATCAGCCAGCACCATGAATTCGTGGGAGAAACTGCCGCCTATAGAGCCGTTGTCGGCCACCACGGACCTGAATCTGACGCCGAGACGCTGAAAAATTTTTTGATAGGCATTGTACATGGCCTTGTAACTCTGTTCGGCGGTGGCGATATCCATATCAAAAGAATAGGCATCTTTCATGATGAATTCACGGCCACGCATGAGGCCGAAGCGCGGGCGGACTTCATCGCGGAATTTCGTTTGAATCTGGTAGAGGCGGACAGGTAGTTGCCTGTAAGATCTCACTTCGCCGCGCACCATGTCCGTTATCACCTCCTCGTGGGTTGGGCCAAGGCAGCATTCGCGGTCATTGCGGTCTTTGAAGCGCAAAAGCTCCTTGCCGTAGTGCTCCCAGCGGCCAGACTCCTTCCACAGATCGGCTGACTGCACCATGGGCATGAGCAGTTCCTGAAAACCGGCGGCATTCATCTCTTCCCTGATGATTTTTGATATTTTGTCCAGCACTCTGAGGCCGAGGGGAAGATAAATATAAACACCCGAGGTCAGCTTGCGCATCATGCCCGCGCGCAGAAGGAGTTTATGACTTGCGACCTCGGCGTCAGCCGGGGATTCTTTGAGTGTGGGAATGTAACAGAAACTGAAACGCATACTGTCTGTCCTTCATGGGAAAAAAGAGGGTTATTCCGGAAATGTCGCAAGCAACGCTTGCAGTTCTTCCATAAACGCGGACAGCAGGGCTTCCCGGCCTTTGACGGAGCGTATGATTTCCCCTTTGCGAAAAATGATTCCCTTATCCCGCCCTCCGGCAAGGCCCAAGTCCGCCTCGCGGGCCTCGCCCGGCCCGTTGACCACGCAACCCATTATCGCCACTTTGACGGGAGCCATTGAGCCGGTCAAATGCTCTTCCACAGCGCGTGTCAGGGCAAAAATGTCAATTTCTGTACGCCCGCAGGTGGGACAGGAAATTATTTCCGGTCCGCGCGCGCGCAAACCGAGGGCGCGCAGTATTTCCCAAGCCGCGACAACCTCCTGTGCCGGATCGGCCGTAAGGGAAACACGCAACGTATCGCCTATGCTCTCATGCAGCAAAATTCCCAGCCCCACCGCAGACTTGACTGCTCCCCGCAAAAGGCCGCCGGCTTCTGTGACGCCGATATGCAGGGGATAGTCACAGACGGAGGACAACAAACGGTAAGCGGTGATGGTGGCTGGCACGGAAGATGATTTTATGGACACCTTGATCTGGTCAAATCCCCGCGATTCCACCAGATGGATTTGATTCAGGGCGCTTTGCACCAAAGCTTCCGGGCAGGTCCTGCCATATTTGCGCAGCAGGGATTTTTCCAGAGAACCGCCGTTGACCCCCACACGAATAACGGCCTTGTGCGCTTTTGCGGCGTCTACAACCTGGTAAAATTGTGTTTTTTTCCCAATATTTCCGGGGTTTATCCGCAGTCCTTCAACGCCTGCCTCTAAAGCGGCAAGGGCCAGGCGATAGTCAAAATGAATATCTGCGATGAGCGGAAGTTTTGTCCGCTCACGTATCGCAACGACGGCTTTTGCGGCCGCCTCGTCCGGAATCGCCAGACGCACCGTTTCGCAGCCGCATTCTTCAAGGCGCGCGAGTTGAGCCAAGGTTGCGGACACGTCGCGAGTGTCGGTATTGGTCATGCTTTGCACCACAACCGGCGCGCCGCCACCTATGACCAGCCCGCCGAGATGGATAGCGCGAGATTTTCCTGTTCGCATGCCACCTGCCCTGGAGCAAGATTTTTTTGAGACATCCCGCTTACGGGACATGCTCAGTCCGTCGAGGATACGCTATTATCCGTTGAAAGCCAAATCCCGAAACACGACTGTCTAGTGCTGATGCATCTAAATCAGTAACTTATCGTCTGGTGAACACTCAAAAATTATTATACTCCAACTGATACCCCAAAATTTTGAGGATGAGATCAAGCTGTTTTGCGCATCTTGGACGCGAATATGGGGATGGAAAAAATCGAAGGCATTTGGCATTTGCGCCGCATTATTTTTTGATACTAGTTATTCGCTATTTCCGCAACGAGAATTTTTCAGAACAAAAACGCGCGCCTTGAAATTTCCATATATCCGAAAAGAAAATGATTTCCAATTTTGAGCAGGCAATATTGGATGGCTATTGGATGGCTTCGGATTAAAGAAAAACTTGAAAAAAGTTAGGAAGAACGGCAGTGCCCACGGCGTAGCAGGGTCACCAGGCCAGGATCATATGCGCCGGGCATCAAAACGAGCGCGGCGTGATCCACCATTGCTCGCTACTCTAGGGAAGGGGCGAGCCGGAACCCTCCGCGGAAGTTGAACCAGATATCCGGCAAGTTTTAGTCCCGGAAGTCCGAGCTTCGTGCTATATAATTTTGCAATTATATTCCGTTATTATACTATGTTATAGGATAGAAGATTTTTGGATACCGTCAAATTCTTTTGCTGCCCTATTGGCTATATGGGCTGGGTCACTCTCTTTTTTGCCGCTGCCCTTTGGACAACCTTAGAAAGAAATGACACCACTGGCAGAAGTGTATAATATACTAATTTAATATGCAATAAAATTAAATTGTTATATGTACAATTGTTATGTGCGGCTGGCCTGCAAGCGCAATCAGGAGGACCTAGCGCGGCAAAATGATCCTGATTATCCATATTACTTCGATCCTGCCAAGGCTGAAAGGGTGTGCAAATTTGTTGAGATGATGATTTTCACTTCCGGTAAATGGTAGAGACAAAAAATACAACTCCAGCCATGGCAAAAATTTATAACAGTTACAGTTTTCGGCTGGATGAAACGCCAAAACAAAATGCGTCGATTCCGCGAGACATATATTGCCGTGCCAAGG
>JAITNF010000003.1 GCA_031290615.1 Desulfovibrio sp.
AGGTAAATTAGCTTCGCTTTTCTCTTCAACCATGTCTTTATCGTCTTTTTGAAAAACTTTGACGACAAGGCCAATTCTACGCGATTTTGACGGCAAGGCTGTCTGTCCACTTCTCCCACCTGATCCGTCCAAAGCCCATAATCCGATATATATCCAGCGGAGCTGCACGGCGGAAACCAGAAAAAATGGGAATTGGTCGAAAGGATATTTGGAAGGAACAGGATTCTATACGCCCCGGCCTCAAGAGATCCGCCCTCCATCCCCCGGCCAATATCTGGCAAGGATAGCGAGTGGCAAGCGCATGATCATGCCCCGGCAAAGTCCAGGGGATAGCGCAGCCATGGTGGCACGGTGCGGTTTATTGGGCGCTGGAAAGCCCTCTCAACTCCAGCTGAAAATCCTCTCAAATGCCCCCCTTCGGCAGGGCACATGGCGAAGCAACCGACGAAAAAGGCACCGCCGACCACCATAATCCATGCGCCAGTCAAGGCGCGCGCTGGGTTGTGGCGGACTCTCGTGATCACACGTGGTCACATTCGTTGTGACTACCAGCACGGCGGGGACAAGGGGCATAAAACAATATAGTCCCTGGTAGTATGTGGGACGGAATTTCACCATAGCTTGATTTTACTGGCCTTTTCACCTCTTTGACGATTCACCCACATTGCAAATCTCTAGACTGGCTGATTTCATTGGAGATTAGACCGGAATTTGTTGCATTTTTTTTTGCAACAAAAAAAGCGACCCCGAAGAACCGCCTTTTCCGTGAAATTTTTTGTGGTCGTTGCTACGAGCGTTTTTCCTTGTGGACAAAGTAGATGCCCAGAGCGACTACGACAAGAACCCCAATGGTAAATAAAACAGTTGCCGTATTCATCAGATGTCAAGCTATCCTGGTGGTGGTTGCGGTGTATCTGGAACGATGGTCATCAATGTATTCGTCCAGGCCTCAAGAGCTGGCTGAAGCGCAAATTTTTCCGCCCGCGCCATACGGGCGACTTTTGCTGTCGCATCGGGGACGGCGTGCAATACTTCCTCCAGAGCCTGGGCCAGCGCGGCAGTGTCGCCCATTGGCACTAGCACTCCATATTTCTCCTTATTCAAAATTTCCTTGAGGCCGCTGGGGCAGTCTACCGCGACAATCTGCAGGCCGATACTCAACGCCTCCACGATCACAAGGGGAGACCCTTCATATAATGAACTGAGCGCCAGAACGCAGGCCTGCGCCATTGCCTGATATGGCTCCATAAATCCCGGCAGAAACGCTTTGCCTTCCAGGCCGAGACGACGGATTTTATCCTCAAGCAGCGTACGCTGTGAACCTTCCCCCAGAATACAGCAATGACAGTCCAATCCACGAGCAAGCAGAATCGCATGGGCCTCAAGCAGCAAATGAAACGCCTTTTGTTCTTCAAGTCTTCCTACACCCAGAACGACCGGCTTAGTAAAAATGGGACGGAGCCCATCCGGCAACGGAAACGCCGTACATGTACGGATTCCCTCAATGTCAACCGGGTTCCACAATAAGCGCAGGCACGCATTCAAATCTGGCCAGAGACAGGCCGATGACTTCATAATTCCCTTGCTGACACAGACAATTATACGACAGCGGCGGAGCGCCAAACCCAAAAGATGCCTGTAGAGCCATCCATAAAACTTCCCTTTTTGCGTGAGATAGCCTGCGATATCCTTGTGCAGCCAGCCCAGAGCACGGCCCGGAGCAAACAGTGCCGCCCAGAAAATACTTTGCAGTTCCAGGCTGCCCAGCACGGCATCGCTACATCTGGCAAGGCGGCGGATATGCAGTATGTTTCGTAATGCCGCCCATTTTCCCGGCTTTGCGGGCATATACAATGGCACGTCCACCGGGGCATGTCTTGCCAATGCTGGAATATGACGCACACATGCAAGTGTGATGCGGTAATTCCGTAAATGGAGATATTGAGCAAGTTGCAGGGCGACTTTTTCCGCGCCGCCGCCGAAACTGTGCATGATAAACAGGCATGATTTCATGCCGCAAGATTCCGCTGGCCGGCATTTGTGCCGTTTCCCGCCGCTATTGCGTGAAAACAGAAAAAAGGAAGACAAAACAAAGGATTGCGAATATCCACAAGGCCCAATGACATTGTGAAAGCTAAAATCAACCAAGCTACGCTGGCCGGCGAAGCGAAGCGGAAAACCGGATTTTCCGGCTGGAGTCGCCGCAGGCGTCGCAGTCTCAGGCATATCCACACCGCGTATGCTGTTGCCGCCAGAATGATTGGCAGACCGTATTGCGCGGCCAAAGCGGGAAGGGTCGCGAGTTCGCCTCCCCTGCCGGACGCTTTCCAGGCGTACAATTCAGGGTCTGACAAATTTTCCATCCAGCGGCGGCCCTGATGCAGATGCGCGAAATACCAGTTGCGCCCCACACCTATCAGAGGATGTTCCATGATTATATCCAGTGTATCAAGAGTAGCAATTATGCGGGGCTGATGAAGCAAATTTGAGTATTGCAACTTGTTCTTCAGGTAATTTGGGATTGGGATAACCGCAAGGGCAGCAAAGAGACAAGCTGCTGACAAAATCAATGCAGCGGCGATTTTCATAAATTTTTGTCTGCCTGACAGACAGCGACACATGAGGAGAGCAAATGTTACAGTTAACAATAGTAAACCTGTAACAGAACAGCACAGCAGCAATATGGCCAGACAGACAAAAAGTAGACATGCCCCCGTGAATGTGCTTTTAGGTGTACCTTTCCCCATCAAACCAAAAGCCAATGGCACAAAAAAGACGCCTGTCATGGCCGACAAAACTGAAGCTTCTTCAAAAAAACCGTTAACACGAGATGTCGTTAGCGTATATGAGCCTTTTTCATACATATTGTAAACAGCGTCCACCCAGCGTGCCTCAAGCCAAGGAGCCCAAGAGACAATTAACTTATGGAGCGTACTCTTCAGGATAGAAGGCGTGTCATAGACATACGCCATCTGCATTGCGCACCAGATAGCCAAGGCGACGAAGCTCCAGCAAGCCCCGCGAACGAGTAAGAGTTGCGCAACCTCTTCCCGCATGAGTATACGGCAGAGAATGGCGAAAAAAAGGACAAAAGGAACCTGAACGCCGAGCCTGCACAGATCAAACAGCACAGCTTTGACCTGCGAAACATCTCCAGGTAAAAAAAGCCGCGCGCTGTTCATATGAGCTAAGGCCTGTGTAGCAAAAATCAGCGCCAACCACGGCAGAAATGGTCGGACGAATTCCAGGGAATCAGCGGGACTCCACAAGTTGCGCTTCAGCGCCCAGAGCATGAATAGAGCACATGGATAGACAAAAAAATGTTGCAGGTAATAATTTGGTATGCTTGTGAAAAGCCACAACTGCCAACAGGCAAGGGGAATCAGCAGCGTTGCGAAAATGCGTGTCAGCAATAGCGAGCCGACTGGAAGAAATTTTTTTTGAGGGTTCATGCATCTCCTTGTGGAAGGAACAAAAATTTACATAGTTCATATAAATAGCGCGGCGTCTCCCGGAGTGTGTCCCATCGGCGCTCCCCCTTTATCATCTCATCAATAAGCACAAGACAGGCGGGATAGTAGAACAGGTGCAGAAACAGCATGCGCCTGTACTCTTTGCCATATTCTCCGTAACGTCGCTTTTGCCGGAGCCATTTACTCAAATCCTTTATGGATGAGATTGAATCACGCCGCTTTGCCATATCCAGAGTGACGCATCCCGGGTGTTTCATATAGTTGTAAAGCGCTCTGTTCACGCAGGCGAGCTTTGGCTGGCATGCCATTGCCTTGAATGAGAAAACCATATCTTCAGATATACGGCTTTCAGGGAAGCGGATATCATTTTCGATGATAAACTGGCGCAAAAATATTTTGTTCCAGGGGGGCGACAACAATTTGCTGCAATTAAGCAGTTCCCGTGCGCAGGTAATCCCATTCGGCAGAATAACGTATTGTCCGGATTTTCCTGACGTGAGCTTCATCCCACATACAACAACCTGCGCGTCTGCACGGGAAACGGTCTCACGTAACATGGCAAACATCTCGGGGGCTGTTGTGTCGTCAGCATCCACAAATCCCACATATTCGCCCTGCGCCAAACCGAGTCCCACATTGCGAGATTTGCCCGTACCCATGTTATGCGGCTGTGCAAAAAAACGGACTCGTTCAGGATACTCCTCAGCGTAGCGCTGTGCTATTACAGGTGAATTATCGGTGGATGCATCATCCACCACAATGATCTCCATCTCCTTGAGGTTCTGCGCCAAAAGCGAGTCAAGACAGCGAGCGAGCGAGGTTTCGGCGTTATAAACCGGAACAATGACGCTTACAGCGAAGGACATGTCACTGTGCCTCCGTGGAAGTTTTCCGGAAAAAAATTCCCGGGCACAGACGCAGTGTGCCCGCAATTAATCCCAATAGAACGGCCGATTCAGCCAGCAGTGTAAACCATGATCCCCCAATAAGCCCCCACTTGTACCCCAGTAGCGCTGCGACTGGCAAACTCGGAATGCCGACCAGAGTCTGCACAACTACCAGCGTTTTTTCATGTCCGAAGGCGACCAGTGCCTGTGTGCCCAACACCATATTGCAGGCGATAATCGGAATGAAACAGATCATAACCCGTAAAACCGACACCGCTTCTTCATATGCCTGTCCTAAAAACAGACTGCATATCCACGGCGCGGTAAAGTTGACGAAGGCGCAGACGCAAAGCATGGCCGCCGTCACTCCGACTAACGTGGAGCACACGAGACGCATTGCGCGTTCACGGCCGGAAAAACGACCAGCACAAACTTCCGGAAACAGTGTCTGAAAGACCGGATTTCCCAGCCAGACGAATCCGCGGGCGATTTTATCCGCTGTTACAAGAATGCCCATCTGCTCTGGAATCAGGAAAAAACCGAGAACTAATTGCGCTCCATGACTGTATAAAAACGTAGACAGCGTCCCGGCAAAGAGTATGGCGTTTCGCAGGAGCGCCTCCCCCCCGACTCTAAATTCCACAACAACATGGCATTGCCTGACCAGCCCCGCCGTAAAGTGCGCGTATGTGGCTCCCTTGCACAAGACCAGGAAAAACGGATAACGAGGCCAGTCAGCGGTCTCGCGCACAAAAATAAAAGTAAGCAGCAGGACAAGGCCGCTGGAGCATACATCCCAAAGGGCTATGCGCCGTATGCCATGTCCTAGGCCTTGAAAAAACCAAGTTGGATTGAGTCCGCGGCATATTCCCCAAAGCACGGACAGAGTATATGCGCCGGGGTGCTCGGCGGCGTGGGGAAGTATCGGCAGAGAGACAATGCTGAGCAGTACACAAAAAGCGGCCAGTATGAATTTTGCGGATAGCACGCTTTCTAGCAACCGGGCTTGGGCATCCGGTCTTTCGCGGCAAACAGCGGCTTCCCGCGTCGCTCCAGTTACGAATCCCCAATCCATAATCTGACCGACTGTCACGGAAATTACGGTCATGTACATGACAAGGCCATACGCTTCAGGTCCAAGGACGCGGGCCAACAAAGGCAGGGCCAATAGGGGGGACAGAATCTGCGAGGCCTGAATGGCATTGAAGGAGACAAATGTGGCAAGATAAGGCCGGATACCGCGCGCGATGTCTGACGGACTCATCACTACTTTGCATCTCTACTCTGAGCCAAGCTGCGGTAAATGCTCTCATATGCACTGTACACACAATCGGCGTTATGGTTTTTACTGACATACTCCCTCGCCGCATTGCCCATGCGCTTCCGTATGCCCTCATCCGTGGCGAGAAGGCGCACATATCCCGCAAGCTCCTCACATGTCGAGCCCAGAAAACCGGTAATACCGTGCTGCACGACATGGACATTGGCCGGAATATTCGTGGCGACTACCGGTTTGCATAACGACATTGCCTCCAGCAAGGCATAGGAAAGACCCTCCCAGAGGGAAGTGTGGACATAAATATCCAATGCAGCGATATGCTTCAGCGCGTCAGCATGCGCAAGCCAGCCTGTGCGCGCCACATGAGCGGGAAGAATACTGTCATCCCCTTGAGGGGCGCCGATCCATGTCCAATGTATATCCTTCAGAGTAGAGGCCAATGCCCCGAAAAGTGGTGGATTTCGTTGTGTGTCCAATCGCGAACAAGTGCCGACATGAATTGTCTGTCTATCAGTTATATTAACGTTGCCATATAATATATCAAAATATTTAAGATTTACAGAATTTGCAATGCAATAAATTCGTCTCTTTCTACCCCCAAGCATACGGGTCAGCAAATATTCTTCGTGCCCGCAGGAGATAACGGCAGTACCGACAAGTATTGCCGCCTGTTCCATGATTTTAAAAACAAACTTTTGAAAAAAATTGATGTCGGTACGTAAAAATGCATATCCATGTGGGGTGTACGCTGAAGGAATTCCAAACAGTTTTGCGGCAACACGCCCCAAAAAGCCGGCTTTTGAAGAGTGGCAGTGAACGACATCAGGCTTCAATTGCCAAAGCAGAACACACAAGTCAATAAAGGCGCGTATATCCGCCAATGGGCTGATGGATCGCGACATGTGCAAATGATGGAAAGCGATGTCTTCAGAAAAAAATCGAACGAAATCCCGCGGCGTCTGAGGACGGAAAGAGTGAATTATAACATGTCGTATATCACCGCGAACTACACTGCACAGCGTCACCAGCGCCGTCAGGCAGCCGGCGCTGAAT
>JAITNF010000067.1 GCA_031290615.1 Desulfovibrio sp.
AAGAACAAGAAAGATTATGTCAAACAACAGGCCGTATTATGGTCATGGCTGATGAAAAGGCAATATATACGACGACCCGTAATTGTTGATGCTCTGTCGCCGTGGCGGAGACCTGGCACTGCCACGTCCCGGCAAACTTGTGCCCCCCGCCGCTTTTTGCGTACAGCGCTGTGGTCTTTGTCGAGGGCCGCCTTTACGTCTACGCGCGCTTATGTGGGCTTAGCTTACATCTCGGACGCAGATCCTCCCGTGGCTGAGACGCCACAATGCCGTCTGATTTACACGCCGAAGGCCCGTAAATTAGAGCTGCGGTGGAAACCAGCTCATGGGCGCCGAACTTCTGGCCAGAAGAACTGTTACATGTCTCACAACGACACTATTCAGTGTAAATAGTTAAATGTCGTTGGTGACCAGCCATATTGTAGACATTGCGGAATACGAGGCACAAATGCTTCAACAGGCCCAGGAGCCCACAGGGCCGCCGCCTACACGCAAAAAACCGGGTCACGGCCACGTCTACCGAAATTCCGCCTGCTGAAGGCGCAATGTCTCGTTCATGCTTCCCGTTCTGTAGCCTTTGAGATCAACAGCCACATACGCAAAGCCCAGATCATTCAGGCATTGGTAAACACGATCGCGCAGACCGGCATCGGCCAGGAGTCCGAAACCTCGCTCGTCAACTTCAATACGGCCCAATTTGCCCTGTTCGTGAAAACGCACCCGCACCTGTCTGAATCCGCAAGTAAGAAGAAATTGTTCCGCCGCGTCAATGCGGCGCAGATATTCGGGGGTAATGCGTTCCCCGTAAGGAAAACGCGACGCCAGACAGGCAAGGGAAGGCTTGTCCCATGTGGGCAGCTCCATTTCCCTGGACAATTGACGGATTTCCTCTTTGCTCAACCCGGCCAGACGCAATGGGCTGACAACTCCCAATTCCGCTATGGCCTGGAGCCCCGGCCGATAGTCTCCCCCGTCGTCGGTGTTGGAAGCTTCAATAACCTGGTCGATGACTTCTTCACGGGCAAGTTTCCAGATCTTTGAAAACAGTCCTTTTTTGCAGATATAGCAGCGGTTGGTCGGATTGGCGGAAAAGCCCTCCAGATCAAGTTCTTCCGAATTCACAACAAAATGCCTGATTCCCTTTAAAACCGCGAATTCTTCCGCCGCGCGCAATTCCCGCAGGGGAAAGCTCAGGGAACGCCCGGTTACGGCGACAACCTTGTCGCCGAGAACATCGTGGGCGACCTTGAGCAGAAACGTGGAATCCACTCCGCCGGAAAAGGCCACCGCCAAGCTGTTGAAACCACCAAGGCACTGCATCAGCCGCGCCAGTTTTTCATGTACTGCCATACCCATCCCCCCTACTCTCAACCGCCTTGGAACGGAAACTAACCGTATATTCTCCGTTCCAAGGCACTTCTGTAACAAGTTAAATTATATCAAGAACATCTTCAAACGCACCCAGAATGCCGTCAATATGCTCAAGGCTGATGGAAAGACGGACAGACGCCGTGCAGACCCCCGGCGGCCTGGTCCTCTTCCGACAACTGCGAATGCGTGGTGCTGCCGGAATGGATGATCAGACTTTTGGCGTCATCGACATTGGCAAACAGACTAAACAGCTCATGTTATCCACCAGTTTTATCGCTGTCTCTTCACCGCCACTGACTCCGAAAACAACCATGCCGCCCGCGCCGTTGGCAAATATTTCCGCGCGAGAGAATACGAGGGAGAGGGATCTTCGACCAGCCCCGGATAACGCACCCAAGGGATCCGAAGATAATTTTTGAGCAATTTCGCCACGCTGAGCGCATTTTCACTGTGCCTTGCCATGCGCAGAGACAGGGTTTCAACGCCATGGATGAATTGCCAGGCGGCATCCAGGGCAAGCGTAGGCCCCTGATTGCGCAAACCGACGATTCGGATTCATTGTACAGTCTGAATATTATACAGCTTGAATTCGGGTCCGTCCAGTCACTTGCCGGAGTCAACTAAAATGCCGCCTATTCCGATGCCGTGTCCGCCAATCCATTTACTCAACGAATGAATAACAATGGAGCGTTAATCCCAAAGATACGTCCTGTCATATTGAAAGATGCTTTTCCCAAACTGTAGAGAATGACAGCTAATGCTTTTTTTGTTGGTAACATGGTATTAATTTTTGCGTCATTTTCAATAAAATTATAGCCACAGTCATTGCAGCGAAATCGTTTCCGCTTGCGGACAACGCCGTCTTTAACTACGGATTCAGATTGGCAGCGTTTACAAAATGGCATCTGTTCCATTCATATTACTTCCGGAAGAAATATAACTTGATTCAGATACAGTGTCTGTCTTAATGTAATTGTTTTAAATCAGCGTTCCCCTAACTTACCCCATGCTGTAGTAGTTCATAGCACCTCCTCCCGGGTCAAGAATTTTTTGAATGCTTCGTCAACATTTCCATCAAAACGGAATTCACCTCTCCATGGCAAGAAGAATTGTCAGATCAAGTCACAACTGCCTCACCTTACGCGAGTTATGACGATATACGTCAATATTGCTTGAAAGCAACCATTTTGTTGAATTTGTTCAGCTCGTGGTAATTTTTCATATATGGATAAAATGAATGGCGACAGAACCCTTAGCATGATGGTCTAGAGCCAAAACAATTTTAAAACAGTTACAAGCGACAACAAGCCATGAGCAAAAAAAACGTCAGCGCCAGCGTCGCCGTCAATAAAAAGGCCCGGCATCTTTACGAGCTTTCCGAATTTCTGGAAGCCGGCATTGTGATCACCGGCCCGGAAGTCAAGAGTATCCGCGCAGGAAAAGTCAATTTTGTGGACAGCTACGTCGAATTCAAACAAGGTGAGGCCTGGCTTGTTTCCCTGCACATCGCGCCCTATGCCAACACGGGCCATATAGAGCAGCAACCAGACCGTCCCCGCAAACTTTTGCTGCACGGGCGCGAAATCTCCCGCTATACCGGCGCTGTGGCCCAGAAAGGCCTGACTGTCGTGCCTGTGCGCATCTATTTCTCGCGTGGCAGAGTCAAGGTAGAAATCGCTCTGGGCCGCGGCAAAAAATTCCACGATCACAGGGAAAGTCTCAAACGCCGCGCTGAGGAGCGGGACATGGCCCGCGAAATGTAAATGCGCCGGCCGCCGCTGCAAATCCCGCATCGCTAGCAGATAGAGTGTCAGGCAACATATTGATCTGTCAAGAGTTTTGATTATGCAGTTGGCGTATATGCTAATTATGTGCCAACAGCTTCCCCGGCTGGGCTTGAATGGTATAACCTTCAAG
>JAITNF010000054.1 GCA_031290615.1 Desulfovibrio sp.
GACTATTTCGCCATCAACGCCTCTACGGAAAAATTCAGTGCCTTGGTAACGGCCAATCCGGCATTACAGACCGTCGATCTCGGCTATTTTGAAGAAATGATCGGTCTGAATCTGCACAACCGTCCAGGCGGCGCCGTATCTCTGGCCGTCGGCATGGCGCACATTTTTCACAAAATACCCAACATGGACCATCTGTTGGCCTACTGGTACAACTTCGCCGTTATGTTTGAAGCGGTGTTCATCCTGACCGCCATTGACTCCGGCACGCGGGTGGGGCGGTTCTTTCTGCAGGAAATGCTGGGCAGGGTTATTCCCCGTTTCAACGACAAGCATTGGACACCCGGAATCATCATCACCAGTTTAGCCTTTACCTTTTCTTGGGGATACTTGGTGTATACCGGAAACATCAGCAGCATCTGGCCGCTGTTCGGCCTGAGCAACCAATTGCTAGCCGCCTGCGCCCTCATTGTGTGCACAACCATGCTGCTGCGTATGAACCGCGGCATGATGTGCCTGTGCACGGCCATTCCAGGCCTGTTCATGGCCGGAGTCACTTTTTGGGCAGGCTACCTCCAGTTGACTGGGGATTACATTCCCAACGGCAAATACCTGCTGGCGCTCTTCGCTTGCATCGTGCTCGTGCTCATGGCCTTTGTCTTCGCGAGCGCGTTTATGCGCTGGAAGGAACTGCTCAACATCAACACGACAAAGCCTGACGCCTTCGGCGATATGGTGCTGGAAGTTGTTCAGGAATAAAAAAACGCCGAGACTTGTCGCCTTCTCGCTTGGCCGGGGCATACGTGCCCCGGCCAGATTTTTGTCGGCCTTTATTGAGGCGAACTTTGGCGAGTGCAAACGCAGATACTTTTTCAAGGACTGTCATTTCACCCTGAAAACGAATTTTTTCTAAGGATGACGCCACGGTGGCTTTGGTCTGCCGCCCGCCGGGGGAAACTTGAGGATGTGATAGGAAGAAATCCGTCAGACCCAACGCGTCATAGCCGCCGTGCTTCGCTCGCTCGACGACAAAATTGCTATCGGCACAAAAGATATGTTTTTGATATGACGATTATCTCAGTGCCACCTACACATTTTCCAAGAACTTTGACATCATAGGGACAAATTGATACAAAAAACGCATTTTCTTCACGCAGAATAGTGGCAAGCTTGTCTACGGCATCGGAATCGTATGTCGTCGCCAGCATATCTCGAGGGGTCTTTGCTATAATGTCCTTAGATCCAGAACACATTAGAAAAATTGAACAAATTTTAAAATCCCTAGGGTATGCTGCCTCTGTGCATGAACTGGGGATTCGTTGCCGAGTAAAAGGAATAACGCGTCAATACGCCGCAGCTAATTTCGGTTTTATGTGCCATGCAGCAGCAAGGTCGCGCACAATTCGTGCGTGGGCGCTGGTTATCTGTAGGAAAAGAAAAAACGATTTTTAGAGGCATTACTATCTCCGAACAACGATAACTCTCTAATTGTCGGGTATCCTGTTTCAGCAGTTCATGTCATAAAAGAAGGGAAACCATCGATATAAAGATGCCGCTTGACGTTGAATGTCGGCACTTCGCGCCGATATTTGGCAACGCGCCCGATGATGGAGCTGTTTTCACGTATTCCATAATGTTTCGCACGAGATCGGTTGCTCGCTTGGCCGTTTCGCTTTTGCCCGCTTTTGCCAATGGCGCAAGTGCCGCATCTATATCAAGTCAACGAGTTAACAGGCTTGCTCCCAAATGCAAGGAAAAGGTGGTCTTGCAAGCGTTCACGCTGACGCTTCAGATGACCGGGACCCATGTCAGAGATTTCTTTTCCAGTCATTTTTCCGCACCGGCTTCAAAGGTATTTTCCGCCTGGGTTCGGGATTCCTGGTTGCCTTCAATCGCGAGGCGGCGCTGCACAGCTTGGGTTTGAGCGAACCTTACGCCTTCCTTGCCTTGTTTTTTTGTATTTTCGGCTTGGGCCTGGACTTGTGCAAGGGAAAGTACTGGATATTCCCCAAGTTTGGATCTGTGCTGTTTTCTGGCTTCATCATAATATCTGAGATACCATGTCTTGGCGGTCTTGCCGCCTCTGTTGATCGTCACCTAAAGAGAAAGGCCGCCGCCGATGATGATTCTCAGAATCTCGCCGGGAACGCCGACCAGCTTACGCAAATAAGCATCAGTAATTTTAACACGTTTCTTTTCCATCTTTTTGCACTCCTTGGTTTGAGTACAATAAGTACAAACTTCGAACCAATAAATACAAACATTGCCTTCTTTGTACTCATTTTTTGCGGATTATGTGGGTTTACACCGAATTTCATTGGACAATAAGGCCCAGAAATCCTATTCTCTATAGTCTTTCTGGGCCTTATTGTCCCTCTTGGGACTAAAAAATGGTAGCAAGGGAGGGATTTGAACCCCCGACACTGCGGGTATGAACCGCATGCTCTAACCAACTGAGCTACCTTGCCGTTGACATGTCCCGATAACAGGGTCTGGTGACACATTCCTTACACAATCTGCTTTAACCTGACAAGAATTTTGTACGATAAATTTTCAGCATTCATGACGCGGAAAAATCTTATCATCATTGGCGCGCTGTTTGCGTGGGATTGAGTGACGTAAAAAAATATGTCAAAAATAAGGCGGCTTCATGGCTTTTCGTTTCAGCATGCAAAAAGTGCTCGACTACTGCGGGCAGAAAGAATCCGTATGCGTTTGAAACTGCTGCTTGCCTATGTGGGAACCTGTTACAGCGGCTGGCAAATACAGAAAAAACCCAATCCGCCCCGCACAATCCAAGATGAACTGGAAACTGCGTTACATACCCTTGCCGGCGTGCGTGTGCGTGTGCACGCTTCCGGCCGTACGGATGCCGGCGTACACGCCAAAGGTCAGGTGGCGCACTGTGACGTCCCCGACTCCAAGTCAGGATTTGACTGGCGAAGCAGTCTCAACGCCCTGTTGCCGCAGGATATCCGTGTGATTGACGCCTGCCTGGTCAGGGAGGATTTTCACGCCTGCAACAACGGCGCGAGTAAAACATACGCCTATCAATTTTGGCAGGAGAGACGTTTTATTCCGCCGGAACTCGCGCCATTTGTCTGGAATTGCGGACCGCTTGACCTGAAACTCATGCGTCGGGCGCTGCCGCACCTTTTGGGCAAACAGGATTTTGCCGCTCTGCGGAACGTCGGGACTGACGTCAAAACCACGCTCCGGACGATTTTTTCCGCGGAAATCACTGAAATGCCGTTAATGGAAGACTATCCTCCGCACAGGCCGCTTTTACGACTGACCGTGTCAGCAAACGGTTTTCTCAAGCAGATGTTGCGTAATATATCCGGCCTGCTAGCCGCCTGCGGGAAGGGCAGAACAGAACCGGAAGCTGTGTCTGCGTTGCTTGCCGCGCGCTGTCGCGAGGCATTGCCTTCCGCCACGGCGCCCGCCTGCGGTCTGACGCTTCTTCGCGTGGAATATGAACGGAATCACACAATGAAATAGTATACAAGCGACGCAAGGAGCAGCCTGTACACGGCAAAGGTCACAAGATTCATCCGTCCCACAAAGGTCACAAAAACCTTGACGGCCAACAAGGCCGAGATAAAAGCCCCGGCGGTTCCCGCCAGAAAGAACGGGATATCCCATGTGCTGAAAAGCGAAAGGCTTTTCAGCAGATCATATCCGGTTGCCGCCACCATAATCGGCACAGCCGCGATAAAAGAATACTCAGCCGCCAAGGTGCGTCCGGCCCCCAACAGCATGCCTCCCATAATGGTGGCTGCGGATCGGGAAAAACCCGGCCAGAGGGCTAGGCACTGAAAACAGCCGATGCCCAGAGCAAGACGCGGCGTCATTTCGTCCAAATCAATACAAGTGGACCGGTATTTGCGACGTTCTGTAAAAATCATGCAGACAGCACCGGTAATCAGGGCTATCAGCACCGGGCCGGGCCGAAAGAGGTATTGCTTTATCAAAGAGTGCAGCAAGAGACCCAGCATGCAGGCGGGTAGGCTTGTCAGCAGCAGAAGCCATATGCCGCGCATGCCGGCGAAACGCGCGTATGGCCGCGGCCTGACAAGCCCGATGAAGCGCTCCCTGTAGAGCACCACTACGGCAAGTATAGCCCCCAACTGAATAACCACTTCAAAGGTAGCCGCGCGTTCGCCGGTAAATTTTAGTAAATTCCCCGCCAGGATCAAGTGTCCAGAGGAGGAAACGGGCAAAAATTCCGTCAGCCCTTCCACGATGCCCAATATTAGAGCCGTTAGCAGGTTGTCCATGGCAGAGATTGTTATTTGTCGACGAAAGCGCCGTCAGTCGGGGAATTTTGGAAAAGTCGCTCCAGAAAGGCTGTATCGAGGGGCGTCAGGTTGAAGCGCATACCAGCTTCGTCAAGCAGGCTTGCGACGTTTTGTTTTGGATTGAGAGTGCGTTGTTCCGTAATATGGACCAATGCTTTGCGCGCCAGTTCGCTCTGGGGCATGATCGTGGACATGACGCATCCCTCCTCGGTTTGTTGCTTAGTTTTTTTGTTTTTTGGCGTTTGCGGGAGCCTCTTTTTTTACTTCAATGCGCGGAAAAAGATTGGATGCGCCAGCCACGGCCGTGCCGTGGACAAGACCGCCAAAGGCGGAGCTTTCCAGCTTTAGATCAGTGACGGGCGGCGTCGGCGTATTTTCCGCGACGTCGCCACCCAGTTGAACCAGCATTTGACGTGATGCTTCTGGCATTACCGGCCACAGGCAGAGGGCGACCTTGCGCATGGACGTTAGCGACACATACATCACCGTGGCAAGGCGTTCTGTATTGCCCTGCTTGTACAGGGCCCAAGGAGCTTGGCTGTCCACATATTTGTTTAGGCCGCGTACGGTCTCCCACAGGGATTCCAGCGCCGCGTCAAACTGCGTGTTGCCGAAAAGCTGCACAAAATTTTGCATGGAGTTCAGACACAGTTCCGCCATGGTCTCGTCCTCCTGCAAGAGATCGAAGGGGGCTGGAACGCGGCTTTCAAAATATTTTGCGGTCATGGAGAGCACTCGGCTGAAGAGATTGCCCAAATCATTGGCCAGATCCGCATTTATACGTGTTATCAACATATCTTCGCTGAAGCTCGCGTCCTCCCCGAAGCGCATTTCCCGCAACAAAAAATAACGGAAGGCGCTCAGCCCGAAGCGACGTCCCATATCCACCGGGTCAATAACGTTGCCCAAGGATTTTGACATCTTGGTATCCCGCACCAGCCAGTAGCCGTGAATGTTCAGGTGGTTGTATACAGGCAGTCCGGCAGCCCTGAGCATGGCTGGCCAGAAGACGGCATGGGGTTTCAGGATGTCTTTAGCCACCAGATGTTCACCGGGCCAGTAACGCGCATAATTGGGGCCGTCTGGCCAGCCGATGGCGCTAATATAATTGATGAGGGCGTCAAACCAGACATAGCAGACATAATTGTCGTCAAATGGCAGTTCAATGCCCCACTCAAGACGTGTTTTCGGACGGGAGATACATAAATCCTCCAGCGTCCCGGATTCCAGCATGGCGAGAACTTCGGCTCGGTAACGGCGGGGGCGGATAAAGTTTTCATGCTCTTCAATGTAGCTTTTAAGCCAAGGAAGGTATTTGGACATCCTGAAGAAGTAATTTTTTTCGCTGACAAATTCCGGGCTGATGTTGTGCTGGGGACAGAGGCTGTTTTCCAGCTCTTTTTCCGTGTAGAAACGCTCGCAGCCGTAGCAGTAATGCCCGCCGAATTCACCGAAATAAATATCCCCAGCATTATGAACCCGTTGCAGAAACATCTGCACGGTCCGCTTGTGCGCGGCATCCGTAGTGCGCACAAAGTGGTCATTGGCAATACCAAGAGCCAACCAGACGGCCTGAAAACTGGCGCTGACCTCGTCCACAAAATCTTGTGGCGCGCGGCCCTGTTTCCCGGCGGCCTGCACAATTTTATCGCCGTGCTCGTCCGTGCCGGTCAAAAAGAAGGTGTCTTCGCCGAGCATTTTGTGAAAACGCGTCACAGAATCCGCCACAATGGTCGAATAGGCATGCCCGAGATGGGGTTGGGCATTGACATAATAAATGGGGGTTGTGAGGAAAAAATTGTTCAATGTAAAACTCAGTACAACTATTTTTTGCGTTTGCGCCTGCACAATCCGGGCCGGAGAGCTTCATTTTCCAGGGCGGAGGGGGAAGGACGCTTCCCCACGGGATTTAACGGAACATGTTTTCCGCTGTTTTCTTCTTCCAGTATGGTGTCTGCAAAATCCAGCGATTCAATGGTGTTAGGCGTGGAAACCACCAGAAGGGAATCGTCCAAATGCGGCCTCGGGAGATGCCCCGCCTGAACCTCCGCCAGCGCTTCCGTCCGTTGCGGTGAGATATCATGCCATTCTTCCAGGGACAATTCCAGTTCTTCTCCGTTCTCCGTCAGCACGGCTAGAGAATTGCGAAACATGTTTGCCCGAAGCGTTTTCATTCCGCCGCGGCTTGTCTGGTACTTTTTACCGAGTCGGGGACAAATTTTGTGAAAATTGTCGTAATTGTCCTGCTCATAGGCGAGGCAACAAAGGAGACGGCCGCATATTCCGGAAATTTTGACTGGGTTGAGAAAAAGATTCTGCTCTTTTGCCATGCGGATGGTCACAGGCTCAAATTGACGCAGGTAACGTCGACAGCAGCACACCATACCGCAGTTTCCCACGGCCCCCATCATCTGTGTTTCGTGGCGCACACCGATTTGTCTGAGTTCAATGCGGGTGCGGTATTTCCGCACAAGCTCCTTAACAAGATCACGAAAGTCAATGCGGGACGAGGCCGTAAAATAGAAAACAAGCTTGCTGCGGTCAAAAAAGACTTCCACGTCCACAAGCTTCATATCCAGCTCGCGATCCGTTATGCCGCGTCTGCAGAAACAGCCGGCTTCACGGGCAAGGGCACGGTTCTGGCCTTCCCTGTCCACGTCCTGCAGAGTGGCGGGGCGGAGAATGCAGGGCAACTCCTGAGTCCGAGGTCCGTCGTTTTCGCAAAACCCGGGAACGGTGTTCAGAGGGCCGGAGATGATTAGGGCAAAGGTAAGGCCCTGCTCTGTTTCCACGAGAACGCCGTCCCCCTCCTGAAGGGATTCAGGAGCTGAATAATAGTATGTTTGCCCAAGGGGGCCGAGTCTGAGACCGTATATCGGCATATTTCAACAGAGTCCGGGCAAGACACGCAAGGCCCCTCTGGAGCCGATCCTGCGGGGCGCGAAAAATATCAAGTGCGGCATGACTTTTTGTGGTAGGCCGGACACCCGGCAACAACTGTTGCCGCTGTTTCCTTTCGGACCTCACGGGGTTGGCAGCATTGCCGCCGTCCGGCTTGGAAACAGTAGTACACACAATGAAGCATGCTTGTCAATGCGCAATTATGGAATTCCGGTCAGAATGTTATTTTCACGGAGCCGTTAGCGGATGCGGGCACTTGGGCATCCAGTCGCTGGCGGAGCCGAGCTATGAGCAATATATCATCGTCAATAGACTGACCAACATGGCCACGTCTTCGGAGGACGTTGACGATACTTCCGCAAGGCGGGAGTCGATGGTTCAAGTCCCTTCTTCTCCACCAGAAATATCAAGGCTTTTCGGGGAATCACTGGGAGGACTTTTTTCGTTCGAAGGTCATTTTGCCCCGCTATAGCCCCGCTTTTTTGACACAGGTAAATTA
>JAITNF010000061.1 GCA_031290615.1 Desulfovibrio sp.
CACCGGATTCCTTCGGCAGCTCCCTTGTCGGTTTGGCTGATTGTTTGGCGATGACCAAAAACCAAATGACCTGGAGAGACACTTCCTTATTTTTATTGTGCGAAAAATTCCTTACTGTAGGCGAGAGGACATATACAAAATGATTTTCAAAATGCTTATAGATTTTCCTCTCAGCTAGTCATGTCCCTTCTTCAAAAAACGCCCAGACTTCGCCGAAGGTTATTTGCACGGGGGAACTCACTGCGCACTGGCTTCTCCGAGGGGAAAATAGACAGGCTTTCCTTGACATTCAACGCAAGACTCTGACATTCGACGCAAGACTCTGGAGTCGCAAAAAATTGCAATCCGGCTTGAAACAGGGTATGGCACTTGAACAAGACAGACGATTAAAAATCGGACGCTTGCGCAATATTGCGCTGCCAGCGGCAGGATGCGGAACTATGACATGCGATACGAACATTACGGCAGATCTGCGCATTGACAATACCCGTCTTGTCAATGTGTTTACCGGCGAGACGGAGTGTGCCAATGTCTGCGTCAAGGACGGACGCATCCTCGGTTTCAGTCATCACGAGGCTGCGGAAACGCTGGATGCGAGCGGGGCCTATCTCCTGCCCGGCTTCATTGACGCCCATGTCCACATAGAATCAGCCCTCCTAACGCCGGAGCACTTTGCGGAGCTTGTGCTGCCCCACGGCGTCACCACCGTCATCGCGGATCCGCACGAAATCGCCAACGTCAAGGGCGTAGCGGGCATCAAGTACATGATTGACGCCGCCGCCGATCTGCCCCTTGACATACGCTACATGCTTCCCCCCTGTGTGCCGGCCCTGCCGCCGGACATGCTGGACGAAGGCGTGCCCCACCTTTCCGCCGCGGAGCTGTCCACCCTGTACGACCTGCCTCATGTGACGGGCCTCGGCGAAATGATGAACGTGCCCGGCGTCCTCCGCAAGGATGCCGACATCATGGAAAAAATCGCCACCGCCAGCAGAACCGGACGACCCGTGGACGGCCATTGCCCCGGCCTAGCCGGCGCATCCCTTGAGCAGTACATCGCTAGCGGCGTGAGAACAGACCACGAATGCACTACCATAAACGATCTCCATGATCGTCTACGCCTAGGCATGTATGTGGCCCTGCGTCAGGGATCCGCCGCAAAGAATTTGCAACTGCTGCTTTCCGGCGTTACGGAAGCCAATGCCCGGCGCTGTATGCTCTGCTCCGACGACAGGCACCCGGTGGACATTCTCCGCGAAGGGCACATTGATGCGAGCGTCCGCATGGTCATATCCACCGGTCTCACCACGGCCACGGCCGTGCGCATGGCCACTCTCAACGCGGCGGAATGCTATGGCCTGACGGATGTGGGAGCCATCGCTCCCGGCCGGCGCGCTAACATGTTCCTCACCGACAGTCTGCGTACTTTCACCGTGCGCAAGGTCTGGTGCGACGGGCGTCTGGTGGCGATAAACGGCAAAATGGTCGCTCCCGTGACTCCAGTGACGGACGCCTCTGCCATGCGCGGCAGTGTGCGACTTGCCCCACTGCCGGACAAACCCTTCGCCCTGCGCATCCCCACCGGCAAGGCCCGTGTTATCTGCCTGAACCCACACTCCATCACAACCCGGCACGAGGTGCATCGCGTCAATACTACCAATGACGGCTGGTTTGTGTTTGACAAGAACCCTGGCATGGTGAAAATCGCCGTGCTGGACCGCCACACCAGCAGTGGCAAAATTGGCCTAGGCCTGCTGGACAAAAGCTACGGCCTCACCGGTGGGGCCATTGCCACTAGCATTGCTCACGACTCCCACAATATCGTGGTGGCCGGCAGCAACGACAGGGATATGGCGGCGGCCGTGCAGGCCGTGGCCGAGATGCAAGGCGGCATCGCCATGATCAGCGACGGCAAAAAGCTCGCCTGTCTGCCCTTGCCCATCGCCGGTCTGATGAGCGACGCCCCGGCGGAAGATGTGGCGCAGACCCTGCAAACCATGCTTGATCTCGCCAAAAGCCACTACTGCATTTCCGACAAAGCGGACGCCTTCATGACTCTGAGCTTTCTGGCCCTGCCTGTCATCCCACAACTCAGGATTACCGCGAACGGCCTCTTTGACGTGGAGAACCTCTCTATCGTGGATGTGGCGACGGAATAGGAATTTAAATTCCACGAAAAATTTACGGTCTCCGAAAAAAATTTTCGTCCTCAAGCGTCAGAGACGTGACGAAGCAGGACAATATACTCCGGGGATGTCGCGCAAGCGGCAAAACAGGTTCTCCAAGTCTTCGTAGGGCGGAGTCGGCCACGCCACAAGGTGATTGTCCCGGTGTATGTCGTAGGTGGTCATTTGCGGCATAGCGTTAGGCTGCCTCCACCTCCCCGACCTGACCGGGAAGTACAAGGGTAATCCCACGAAAAAAGTAGAGTTGAGGAGTAAAATTCCCATAATGAGCAAGAGGGAGATTTTACATGAAATGGAATACAATTTTGCATAGTGCGCCAAAAGCTTGCGGAATCGATTCAGCCAGCAATTTTTTGACGCCGGGCAGAGAGTTGAGCAGGGGTGACGCACCCCTTGCGGTCGCTCGCCTGATTTTCTGTGAGAAGCTGGCGACCCGGTCGTCCCGATCCGTCGCGTAACGCATGAAGCTTGGAATTCAATCCGCCTTTTGTGCGTTCGATACAGCGGGAAAGATCCCTTTCTTCTTTTTTTGTTGACAAGGATTCACGGGCGGATTTATTATTATAAATATGATTGAGTTGATAATAAATAAAAACAAAATCAATTCCGTTCCGTTTGTTAACGTCGTAATTTCGGAACACGAATATGAGTAGCGCTGGTTGACTGTCTGGACAGGCTGAAGCGGAAATACTAAAGATTGCGACACAGTTCGGAATATGCCTGAAATTTTACCGGTAATGAAATGAATTGTGTCTCGGGGACAAAATAGGCAGGCCGGATATGACCATTCTGTTCACCAACATGATTTCGCACAATGTCAAGGACGAGGTCATGCATGCGTGCCGCAACGCGGATGCACCGGTGGAGTTTCTGTACTCCAGCGGTGTCAGTGGTCTGCGCCGGAAGCTGGCCAGGTTCGCGGTAAAACAGAAATATTCTGGTTCAAATCAGCCTTTAGTTGTTTGGAATCGGGATAAAACAAAGGGCGTGGGTTTGCATGTCTGTTCTGGATATGGTCGGCAACACCCCATTGTTGCCTTTGGAAAAAATCGCTGCGGACATTCCGGGTGTAACCTTACTGGCCAAGGCAGAATTTTGCAATCCCAGCGGCTCGGTCAAGGACAGGGCCGCCAAGGCCATGCTTCTGGAAGGGATCAACAAGGGTCTTTTAAAAAAAGGCAGAACCATTATTGACGCGACCAGCGGTAACACCGGCATAGCATACGCCATGATGGGGGCGGCGCTGGGCTACGACGTCGTATTGTATATTCCTGCCAATGTCGGTGAGGAACGCAAGGCAATGATACGCGCCTATGGCGGGTGTATTGTGAAAACAGACCCGCTGGAAAGCTCCGATGGCGCGTATCTTGCGGCCAGAGCAGAGATGAAGGCCAGACCGGACACCTATTTCTACCCTGATCAATACAATAATCCGGCCAATCCGCAGGCTCATTATTCCGGCACCGGGGCTGAAATATGGGAACAGAGCGGTCATGCGGTCACTCATTTCATTTGCGGCATGGGCACCTCCGGCACATTTATGGGTGTGTCGCGGCGTCTGAAGGACTACGGACGTGGCGTGCAGACTCTGGCGATACAGCCGGATTCTCCCCTTCACGGCATTGAAGGCACAAAGCACATGGCCTCCACCATCAAACCGGCCATTTATGACGAAACGCTGACCGACGGAGTGGTGCCCGTAAGCACGGAGACCGCCTATTCCATGACGCGAAGGCTGGCACAGGAGGAGGGGCTGCTGGTGGGTATCAGTTCGGGAGCCAATGTGCAGGGAGCGCTAACACTTGCCAGCGATCTTCCTAAAGGATCCGTCGTCATAACCATTCTGTGCGATGCTGGAACGCGCTATCTGTCCGACCGTTTCTGGGGGGAGAACCGATGATACATCTGACCGCCGCAGTTGAAAACCTCATCCGCGCCGAGGGGGAAAAGGCCTATCCCAACGAGTGTTGCGGCTTTCTTTTTGGCTCCGCGAACGACGATGGAAGACGGAACGTCACTAGAGCCCGTCCTGTGAAGAATGCCAGCGAGGACGCCGAGCGGTACCACCGTTTCCGCATTGAACCTGACGCATTTTTGCGGGCAACGCGCGAGGCGTACGCCGAAGGGTTGGATATCGCGGGCTTTTATCATTCCCATCCTGACCATCCGGCGGTTCCGTCAGAATATGACCGGGAGCAGGCGTTGCCGTGTTACTCCTACATCATTGTGGCCGTCGATAATGGCGTGGCCGGGGATTTGACAAGTTGGGAACTCTCCCTTGATCGTGGAAAATTCAACAGAGAACTAACAGAAATATAAGGAGATTATTATGGCAGTGACAGTTTTGATTCCGACAGCTCTGCGTGTTTTTACCGGCAGGCAGGCAGAAGTAATTGTTGAAGGCTGCAACGTGGGCGAGGCACTGAAGGCTTTCACGGACGTCCATCCCGATGTCAGGCAGCATCTTTACGATGAAAAGGGTGACTTGCGTTCATTCATTAACGTCTATGTCGGGGAGACAAATATCAGAAATGCGGGCGGGCAGGCCACACCACTCGAAAACGGCGAAACGCTCACGCTGGTTCCGGCCATAGCCGGCGGAGCGGCGCGTATCCGGGGGAATTCATTATGAGCGTTATTCCTGACAAACGTCTCACCGAACTCACGAATGAAGAAATATCCCGTTACAGCCGGCATCTACTTTTGCCGGAGGTCAATATTGGCGGACAGAAACGGCTGAAAGCGGCAAAAGTGCTTATTGTGGGAGCAGGCGGTCTCGGTTCTCCGCTGGGTCTCTATCTGGCCGCGGCTGGCGTGGGTACAATCGGCATTGTTGACTTTGACGTTGTGGAAGCCTCCAACCTCCAGCGTCAAATCATCCACAGCACAAAAGACGTGGATCGACCGAAGATTTTTTCCGCCAAAGATCGTATCAGGGGGCTGAATCCCCATGTTGAGGTCGCTATCTACCAGACGGCCCTCACCAGCCAGAACGCCCTCGAAATTCTGCACAACTACGACGTGGTTGTGGACGGCACCGACAATTACCAGACGCGCTATCTGGTCAACGATGCCTGTGTGCTTTTGCAGATACCAAATGTCTATGGCTCAATTTTTCAATTCGAGGGGCAGGCCACTATCTTCAGCGCGGAAGACGGGCCGTGCTATCGCTGTCTGTATCCCGCCCCGCCGCCGCCGGGCCTTGTGCCGTCGTGTGCGGAGGGGGGCGTTATCGGCGTGTTGCCGGGAATCGTTGGCTGTATTCAGGCGTGCGAGGCCATCAAGCTGATTATCGGCGACGGGTCGTCGCTTGTGGGGCGGCTTCTGTTGTTTGACGCCTGGCGGATGAAGTTCCGCGAGCTCAAAATCGAAAAAGATCTGGACTGCCCCATCTGCGGCGAACGCCCCACCATCAATGAGCTTGTTGATTATGAGCAGTTCTGCGGCCTAAAACGGGAGGAAGAGCCTGTAGACGACATCAGCGCTGTTGATTTGAAGGAATTGATTGACCAGGGTGACCCCTTGCAGATCATTGACGTGCGGGAAATGCTCGAACGGACGATATTCGCTTTTCCCGGAGCGGTACCCATTCCCTTCGGGCAGATCGTGCAGCGCAGAAATGAGATTGATTCTTCTGTGAAAGCGGTTTTCATCTGCAAGGTGGGCAAACGTAGCGCGCACGCCATACGCGTTTTGCGCGCGGCCGGCTACGAAGGCAAGATGCTCAATCTGCAGGACGGCGTCAACGCATGGGCGCGTGACGTGGACACATCATTACCTCAATACTGAGAGAAAACACATGTCAAATTTCAATGCTCTGGGCCGCGAGGCCGCCTATCAACTGGCAAACGTCACTAAAACCAGTCCCCAGTTCGGAGCGCTCACTCCGCGCTGGCTGACGCGGCTTCTAGAATTCAAGGGCCTTGATGCCGGTATTTACCGAGTGAACAAGGTTGTGGAGGGGAAAACGCCACTGGAAACCCTGTGCGACCAAGAATCTATGGCGACGGAAATCCCGCAGAATTTCATCCAGTATCAGGCCAAGCCGCGCGAATATCAACTCAAGTCCGTGTCCACCATCATCAATGTGGACACGCGGATATCGGATGTCTACAGCGATCCGTATGACCAATCGGCGGAGCAGATTGAACTTGCCGTCGAAAGTCTGCGTGAGCGTCAGGAAAGCCAAATCATCAACAACGACGACTACGGCCTGTTGAAAAACGTCGTGGATGCCCAGCGGGTTCAGACCCGTTACGGCCGCCCCATGCCGGACGACCTAGACGAGTTGTTGAACAAAGTCTGGAAAGAACCTTCCTTCTTTTTTGCCCACCCGAAAGCCATTGCGGCCTTTGCGCGCGAATGCACGCGCAGGGGTGTCCCACCGGCGACGTTAAACGTGGCAGGGGGAACCTTCATTGCCTGGCGCGGCGTGCCACTTATTCCCACGGACAAACTGTTTGTGGACGGGCAGAAGAACCCCCTCAGCAAATCCGGCAAAACAAACATTCTGCTGATCCGCACCGGCGAGCGGAAACGTGGCGTCATAGGCCTGTATCAGGCCAATCTGCCGGGTGAACACTCCCGCGGTCTGTCAGTGCGCGCGCGTGGCATTGACGACAACGGCCTGGCCTCATATCTGCTTTCGCTGTACTGCTCGGCCGCCATTCTGGCCGATGACGCCATTGCGGTGCTGGAAGACGTTGAAGTGGGAGATTATTATGACTACTCCTG
>JAITNF010000070.1 GCA_031290615.1 Desulfovibrio sp.
AGATGACCAATGGGAGCGGATAAAGGACGCATTGCCGGGGAAGTCTGAAGATCCTGGCGGAACATGTGCCGATAATCATTTATTTGTAGAAGCTTGTAATGTGGACAGCAAAGACTGGAACGCCTTGGCGATATTTGTTATATGAGTCAGATGCTCTTGGAAATCCGATGAAGTTTATTTTGACTGGTGGGGAACAAGCTGATTGCTTACAGGAACTGCCCTTGCTTGAAGGAGAAAGGGTGCGATGCCGGTCATATCGTGGACGAGATTGGCATGATGGGCGCGGAGGCGGTCATTCCGTAAAGGGAGAATCGTAAAACACCGCGTGAATATGATGCTTTTTTGTATAAAGAACGGATAGAATAATTTTGTGATATTCTTTCTCCAACAAATCAAGGAGAAAGTATGCCCGGAAACCACAGAATATGGTTCAAGGTTGTCAAAAACGGCTGTCATCTTGGAAGGAAAAGACATCTCTGTAAAGAATGCGGATCCAGTTCACGCGAACCACGCCGAGAGGGCGCCAGGCCACGGAAAAAACCACTGGCTGTCCCGCTGCACACCTTGGGGCTTTCATTGAGCGGAAAAAACTTATGAAAAACCGGAACCTCATAAGGCGAGCTGGACGAAATGTGGCATATCTCCCTTCAAAAAAACAAGCTCTGGATCCGGAAGGCTTATTGTCGCGATACCGGCCGGCTCATTGGCTGGAAATCTGATTCTCTCACTTGGCGCGGATATCCATCGGCATTGACGCCATTATGGACATTGGCAGCACCTGCCCCAACGTGACAGGCGATACCATGGCCGCGTCGTGATCTCCAAACACGAAAAAAAGCTGGATCTCAGCGACTGGGGACAATAATGGAAGAATTTTCACGCATCCAGCGCCTGCCGCCCTATGTTTTTGCTGTGGTGAGGGCGCTCAAAATACAGTTGCGCCATCAGAATATTGACATTGTCGATTTCAGTATGGGCAACCCGGATATCCCCACGCCGGCCCATATTGTGAACAAACTTACGGAAGCGGCCCGCAAGCCAGTCAATCACCGCTATTCACTCTCGCGCGGCATCCCCAATCTACGCAAGGCCATATGCGACAGATACTCCAGCCTCTACAACGTCTACCTAGACCAGGAATCCGAGGCCATCGTCACCATAGGCTCCAAGGAGGGACTTACCCACCTTTCCCTCGCCATGCTTGATCCGGGTGACGTGGTGCTGGCGCCTGACCCCACCTATCCCATACACAAGTACGCTCCCATCATTGCTGGTGCGGACGTGCGGAGCGTGCCAATAGGCCCAGGGCGCGACTTTTTTGAAGACCTCACCACGGCAACGCGTCAGGCTTGGCCGAAGCCCAAGGTGCTCTTTCTCTGCTACCCGCACAATCCCACCACGGAAGTGACCACTCTGGAATTTTTTCAGAAGGTGGTGGACTTCGCCAAGGAGAACAAACTCTGGGTCATCCACGACTTCGCCTACGCAGACTTGGGTTTTGACGGCTACACAGCCCCTAGCTTTTTGCAGGCCAAGGGCGCTGTGGATGTGGGGGTGGAATTTTATACCATATCCAAAAGTTATTCCATGCCCGGCTGGCGTGTGGGCTTTTGTATGGGCAACGCCCATCTTGTCCACTCTCTCTCCCGCATCAAGAGCTACTTGGATTACGGTATTTTTCAGCCGGTGCAGATTGCGGCCACGGTGGCCCTGAACGGCTCCAACGCCTGCGTGGACGAAATCCGCGATGTCTACCGTGAACGGCGTGACAGTCTCATTGACGGGCTCAGCCGCATCGGCTGGGAAATCCCTTCGCCCAAAGCCACCATGTTTGTCTGGGCACGAATACCCGAACCCTTTCGCAAAATTGGTTCCGTAGAATTTTCCAAGCTTCTTCTCACGGAATCTCATGTGGCAGTTTCACCGGGGCTGGGCTTCGGCTCCTACGGCGACGAATATGTGCGCTTCGCTCTCATAGAAAACGAGCACCGCACGCGTCAGGCCATTGCCAGCATCAGGCGGCTGCTCTCGGGAACGCAGTAGAGTTTGATTCCACCCACAAAGGAATTTCTGATGAAAAAATCTTCCGGAACCAAGCCGCTTATTGTCGGTTTGGCCGGTTTCGGCACTGTGGGCGGCGGTCTTGCCCGACTGATTGAGGAGAATGCAGAATTAACCAGCCTGCGCGCTGGACGCGACATCGTCATCAAGCGCGTTCTCGTGCGCGACGCGCGCAAGGTCCGTCAGACGCCCCTGCCCGAAAATGCGGAACTGACCACAGATCCAGCGGTCCTTACGGACGACCCACAGATTGACGTGCTTGCGGAACTTATCGGTGGCGTTGACCACGCCCGTTCCCTCATTGACAGGGCACTGGACCAAGGCAAGCACATTGTCACCGCCAACAAGGCTCTGCTTGCCGAGGAGGGCCTTGCCCTTTTCAAAAAGGCGGACCGCAAAAAGCGCGTTTTGCGTTACGAGGCCGCTGTGGCCGGCGCCATACCCATTGTCCAGACTCTGAAGGAAAGCCTCACGGGCAACCGTGTCATTTCGCTGCTCGGTATTCTCAACGGCACCAGTAATTATATTCTTTCCGAAATGACAAGCAACGGCCTTGACTTCAATGTGGCCCTCAGACAGGCGCAGAAACTGGGGTACGCCGAAGCAGACCCCACGCTGGATATTGACGGCCACGACGCCGCCCACAAGCTCATTCTGCTCATACGGTTGGCCTACGGCGTCAACTATCCTTACACGGCCTTGCCCGTGCGCGGCATACGCGGCCTTTCCACGCTGGACATCCGCCTTGCCGGGGAATTCGGCTACCGCATTAAACTTATAGGTCAGGTCAGGGAGGTTCCCGGTGCCAACGGCCGTATGAGCTTGGAGGCTGGGGTATTTCCCGTCCTTGTGTGCAAGGAGTTTCTACTCGGCAGGGTGAGCGGCGTTTACAACGCCGTCCAGATAGAAGGCAGCGCGGCAGGTTCCCTCTTCTTTCACGGGCGTGGTGCGGGCGACCTGCCCACCGCCGGGGCCGTGCTTTCCGATCTTGTGGGTGTGGCTCGCGATGAGCGGGCCGACAGTACGGGTTTTGCCCGGCAGGATTTGCCAGGAGCCACCATACTGCCGCAGGAGAAAGGGAGTTCCTCATTCTACGCGCGTCTCTCGGTGAAGGACAGGCCGGGCGTCCTGCGGGATATGGCCGGGAGCATGGCTGTCGAGGGGGTCAGTGTGGCCCAGATGATCCAAAAGTCTGGGGAAGGCAGCAGTGTACCGCTGGTATTCATGACCCACGAAACCACAACCCGCGCCATGAACGATTCCCTGAAACGCATAGCGGACTCCGGCTTGCTTACGGAGCCTGCCGTGTGCTACAGGGTGTTGTTATAAAAGGAGGATATTATGCAGATTTCCGACCGTCTCCGCTCTCTCCAGCCATCCCTGACCATCAGCTTGAATGCCCGCACCCAGGAACTCAGGGAGCAGGGCATTGCCGTCACCAGCCTCGCCATCGGCGAGCCGGATTTTTCCACTCCCGCCCATATCCGCCAAGCGGCCAAAGACGCCATTGATGTCAATTTCACCCGCTATACGGCAGCGCCGGGCATCCCCGAATTGCGCAAGGCCATCGGCGGGTATTTTGAGCGGTACTACGGCGTACCCGTGCCGCCGGAGTCCGTTATAGTTTCTGCGGGCGGCAAGCACGCCCTGTACAACTTTGCGCAAGGCATCCTCAACCCTGGGGACGAGGTACTGATCCCCGCGCCTTACTGGCTGAGTTATCCGCCCATCGTGGAGCTAGCTGGTGGCGAGGCCGTCACTGTCCTTGCCGGAACGGACAAAGGCTTCAAGGTGACGCCGGGCATGCTGGAAACGCGGCGCACACCCAAAACAAAGCTGCTTGTCCTCAATTCTCCCTCAAATCCCACGGGCGCGGTGTACACCCAAGCGGAATTGGATGCCTTAATGGAATGGGCCATATCCCGCAAAATTTTTGTGTTGAGCGACGAAATATATGATCAGCTCGTCTTTGATCCGGCCAAACCGGCTGGCGCTATCGCCTGGTTTGCTAAATACCCGGAACTGGTGGCCGTGCTCAACGGCGCGTCCAAAACTTTTGCCATGACCGGATGGCGCGCGGGCTGGCTTGTGGCTCACCCGGATTTCATCAAGAAGCTCTCGGCGTTGCAAGGGCAAAGCACTTCGGGCATCTGTTCCATTACCCAAAAGGCGGTTCTGGCCGCCCTCACCGGGCCTATGGACTGCGTGGCGGACATGCGCAACGCCTTTCAGCGTAGACGCGACTCGGTCATGAAAATCATCAATTCCTGGCCCTTTGCCGTTTGTCCCCAACCCGACGGGGCTTTTTATCTTTTTGTGGACGTGCATCGCCACTATACCGGCTCTATAAAAAATTCTACCGAGATATGCGCCTATCTGCTGGACAAGGCGCTTGTGTCCATGACGCCAGGCGTGGCCTTCGGCGACGACAACTGCATCCGTCTTTCCTACGCCGTTGCCGACGATGTGCTTGAAGCGGCGCTGCTCCGTGTGAGCGAGTCATTGGCGAAACTCGCCGGATAAGTACGTAAGTGCAGCGGCATGAGCGGGACCGGCAAATCAAAACCGCGCGGGTGCGATTTTGAGCAAATCACGGAGGACGAGTGAATGAAGGTGCAATTTTTGGGCGTGATCAAAACCGCGACCGGTTCCTGACATATCATTGAAGCGAAGGGCAGACGCTTTTGTGTGGATTTGCGGCATGCACCAGGGCAACAGGTCCGCAAGCCTATTGCATCCGCGCCACAGCGAAACTGCTGCAAATCATACTGAAGAACAGCGCCAACATCCAAGAAATGGAGGCTAGGCGTCAACTCGAAAAATACGGATTACAGCGACCGTAACCATAAAAACGAAAACTCCAGTGCCGGTGAACTTGCCGAGGATATTGCCCACAGCCATGCGAGCGGGGAAAAGGTTATCTCCTCGCCTTCGCCGTAGAGCGCACTCAGGAGATACTGTATTGCCTGCACATGCTGAACGAAGACGGCCGCTTGCCCTGTGCCCGTCATTGTGGACAGACCCCTGCTCATCCGCTCCACGGAGATTTTTCAACGGAACTACGAATTTTTTGACGACGATACCAAAAAATTGCTGGCCGACAACGAAAACCACTTCACTTTTCCAAATCTGCGTTTTACTCTAAGCAGCGACGAAAATCCAGCGCCCTCAACACAATGGAAGGCTCCGCCTTGGTGATTTCAGCCTCTGGCATGTGCACGCCATCACCTCAGGCACACAATATTTGGCGGTACGGCGCGAGCATTGTGTTCGTGGGCTATCAGGCCGTAGGCACGCCCGGCCGCAAGCTGGTGGAAAACGTCAAAAAATCATTCTGTTTTGGGAAGATGTGGAAGTGGCTGCCCGAATTTTCACCATCAACGTCTTTTTCGGGTACGCCTGGCAATCGCAGTTGCTCGACTGGCTCAGGCCTCCTGCTGTCAAGGGCACGCGCTTTGTGTGTACACGAGGAAGAGTGGGTACAGCACACCCTTGCCGGGCTGATTGAACAGCAGTTCGGCATCACTCCCTTCATACCGGATTACCTGGAAGAGATTGATCTGGCAAAGGGCCGTGTTGCCCAGACCGTTCTACACGAAGATGCGGCCCATCCCGTCGTCAACTGGGATTTTCTAATCTGCGAAGAGGAGCGCAAATGGACAATTTTCAAGGGCAAGCTCGTAACTGTGCGCGAGAAGCTTTGGATGGAAAAACAGACATGGAAGATGCGGCTCGGCAGGATGAATACGTCTTGATGCGGCTGCTCTCCCACCTGTAGGTCATGCGCATTATCGCCGGAGAACTTGGTGGGCGCCTGCTGAAAACCCTGCGCAGCGAGGGGCTGCGTCCAGCCATGGGCAGAACGCGCGAAGCGCTCTTTTCCATGCTCGCGGCGAGAAGTATTGAATGGACAGGCTCTCGCGTGCTGGATATATTTGCCGGAAGCGGCAGCCTTGCCTTTGAGGCTCTGAGCCGGGGAGCTACCTCTGCCGTCCTGGTTGAAAACGCGGACAACTCCGTGCGGTGCCTGCGCGCCAATATCACCGCCCTGAGCCTTCAGGACAGGGCGTTCGTAGCCCACGAGGATGCCCTGCACTTTTTGCGACGCCAAGTCACCGAGGCCGTTACCTTGGTGTTTTTGGACCCGCCTTACGGGAAAAATCTTGTCGCTCCGTCCCTTGCTTTGCTTCCCCCCCATCTTGCGCCGGGAGCTTTTGTGACGGCGGAACTCGAAAAGGAAGTCGACGTTACTGTGCCGAATTGTCTGGAACTTGTGGCCGACCGGCATTTCGGACGAACCCGCATCTGCATCTGGCGGCTGTGAATGCGCGGCACGGCGAGCCAGTGTTCTCGTCACATCTGATAAATCAGAATTGCAGGACGAAATTTTGATTTGGAATTCGCATTATGGAGGTGAAGATGAAAACCGCTCTCTATCCCGGCACATTTGATCCCCTGACCAACGGGCACATGAGTCTCATACGCCGGGCATGCGATGTTTTTGACCATATTATCGTGGCGGTGGCGGACAACACACCCAAAGCCCCCCTTTTCACCCATGAGGATCGGGTGGATATGGCCCGCGAAGCCCTGAAGAGTCAAAGTCAGGTAACGGTGGCTCCCTTTTCCGGCCTGACGGTGGAATACGCGGTCCGACGCGGCGCATGCGTCCTGCTTAGGGGTTTGCGCGCCGCATCGGATTTTGAGTACGAATTTCAGCTTGCCCTGATGAACCGCCGTTTGGCCCGCCGCATACAGACGATTTTTCTAATGACGGACTATCAGTGGCTATTCATTAGCTCCACCATGGTCAAGGCCGCCGCCAGCCACGGCGCGGATATAACAGGCCTTGTGCCGGAAAATGTGCGCGTAAGATTGATGGACAAATACGCTAGAGGCAAGGTCAGACAGGGCACACCGTGTCTGACCCCCACTTACGACGGATTCAGTAGCTCTCCTGACTAACTAGGGTATGTTAACACTATTTTTCAGAGCATCCACAATCAAAGCGAAAACTACAAAGGCAAGAAATATGACATTCAGGTTGTCAAAGCGAGTGCAAACACGACGAAACCTTTTCAGTCTCCGGAATAATCGTTTTGCTTCATTGCGTTGTTTGTACAGTTCCTTTTTCCAGGGATTAAGCCGTCCGGAATTGGGCGGAATCACAGGGGTAAACTCCAAATCACTGGTAAAACTCCCTGTCTCATTGCCTTCGTATACTCTGTCCATGAGCAAAGCACATAGTTTAGAGTCAGTCCCAACAAAGCAAGCACCTTGCGTCCCTCTGGAGCATCCCCGGCATTGCCCGGAGAAAGGATGAATGTTCGCGTGGTCAGCATTCGTGGCAACTATATGAAGCTTTGTTGTCCAGCAGCCGCTGGATTTTCGATGGATTGTGGGCCTGTTGTTTAAGGCGTCGGTACCATTATGTTCAGCCGCATAAAGGATCGCATTCAACACCTGGAGGTTATCAAAATGCACATTCCCTCTCCGGAGCGGAAAGCAGTCAGCACTTTTTTCACTAGTATTATTCGCTTGTGATTTGCATAACCGTAGAATAATATAAATAGTGTTAATATGCCATAGCGCACAGGACGGCAAGCCACTGCCGGTTATCTGCCTCGCCGGGCCGACGGGAAGCGGCAAAACCGCTCTGGCTCTTGTCTTAGCCGAGGAATTGGGGGGCGAGATCATCAATGCCGATTCCCGTCAGGTCTACGCGGATTTTCCCATCATCACGGCCCAGCCCCCTGCCGAAGAACGTGCCTGTTGCCCGCACCACGGTTACGGTTTTTTGCCCTCGGACCGAAAAATCAGTGCTGGCCACTGGGCAGAGACGTCCTGTGAAATCGTACACGCAGTACTGAAACGCGGCAAAACGCCACTGCTGGTGGGCGGCACCGGTCTGTATTTTCAAACTTTGCTGCGGGGAATAGCCGCTGTGCCGCCGGTTGATCCCGCCGTCGGCGCGAAGCTTGAGGCGAGGCTTGAAGATGTGGGGTTGACCGTCCTATACCGCGAACTTGCCGATGTGGACGCGGCATATGCCGCGCGTATACACCACAACGACAAACAGCGTATTCTACGCGCTCTGGAAGTCTTTTACGCCACAAAACATCCGTTCACTTGGTGGCATGCCAACGCCATGAGCGCTCCACTGTGCAGTGGCCCTCTTATTGTACTGAAGGCGGAGTTAGACGCTTTGACGCCGCGTTTGGCGCAACGCATTGACCGGATGATTGCCGACGGTGCCTTTGAAGAGGCCGGTAACGCTCTGGCGCGCTGCCCGGATGCCTCGGCCCCCGTTTGGTCCGGCATTGGAGCGGCGGAAGTTCTGGCCTGCCTCCAGGGCAGAATCAGCCGCATGGAATGTGTGGAGTTTTGGCTTAAGCGTACCCGTGCCTATGCCAAACGCCAATTGACGTGGTTCCGCGCCCGGGAGGAAGCGCACTTCATCATGCCGGAAGACGCGGCAAGCGCTCTCAGTCTGGCGCGTGAGCATACGTTCGGGGAGGAGTGCAGCTGATTTTGCCGGATTTGTCTTGAAACTGAATTGTTCCAAACAACTCCACCGTATCTTCAATTTTCGAGAGTTTTGCATAAAGAATGTTTTCAGCTGATGAGGGCACTGCTAATCTTTATATTTTCAGCTAGAGCATTTTTCTATTGAAAATATCTGGAAAATGTCTGCAATTCTGCTCATGACAATAGCAAGTAAAGAACTCTATCATCCGGACAAGACAGAGAGAATCGCGTAGCCCGTGAACAGTGGAGTCGGTGGAGTGCTTCCCGCCAGGCGGCATCACTTGTTTTTATTGATTAGTCTTCAGCCGAAACGAATATGCGC
>JAITNF010000001.1 GCA_031290615.1 Desulfovibrio sp.
TCAAAAATACCTCCGGGTTGAGCATGGAATAAACTGGTCTGCCAATAAACAATCATCAACTGCACGGAAAATTTCCGGGCCTTCGCCAACACCAGGTTGGTACGCTTCAGGGGGGTACCTCCATTTACTTCCAACATTTACTTCCAAACTTACAAGAATGCGAATTTCGCTTTAACTATTTTAAGGCAAAGCGTTCCGAAACCGGGTAGCGTCGTAGCCAATGTCAGCCAATAATTTTTTGATTCCGGGCAGATAGGAGTGGCGTAATTCTGTGAGGAGATAGCGAACCGGTCGTCCCGATGTAAATAGCTCTTCCTTTTGCTGAAATTAGCTCTTCATACCACGCACAGGTCAGGCGCAAGCATTTCGCCGTCAAACTCAAAGCATTCAGTTTTGTCACGTCCAGAAACTTGCGGAGTACTATCGGGTTTGACGGAATCAGTTACAGAGGATGGTTCCGGCAAACCCAACGCAGACGGCCATTTCCCGTAGGTCACATTCTGCTACATGCCACCTGGGAAGTATACTGAAGACCGCGTTGTCTGAGAAACAGGATCTTACACAATTATGTTGACGAAGATCCTCCGCCGTTACGGCGTGAACGCTTCCCACGCGTTTTTTTCTTCGGCTGTGCTTCTTTTTCTACCCTGTCAGTCCGCATCTTTTCCAGTACAAAATATTCCAGCACAAGGTTATCCACAATATATAATTGTCCACCGTTTTTTTGAAATATTCCCTATGGATTTCACGTCTGTCTTCAAAAAAAAATATGTTGAGCCGAGAGAGCACTTCACAAAACCGAAAAAATCCAGTACACAAAAGACAACGATTTTTCTTTCCAGTAGGATAAAATATTACCCAATTTTCCGTATTTTCCGTCACATTTCAAGACGCCGAAAAGTGGGCTTGTTTCAAATTTAAAAAAAAGATATTATTTTCCATCGTTAAAATCGTCGCGAAAACCGCCATCTAAAAAAATTATAATCACAGCGCCATGCTTTCATATTTATCCGAACCGCAAGAGGAAAAACCCTTCAAGGCATTTTTGCACAATGCCAAAAATTCCTTTCCTCTGGCGACCCTCACTGAAATAGCCCGCAAAAAACCCGGTGAGGCCTATAGCCCTTTCACTATGTGCGGTTCTGTGGGCGCGGGTAAAAGCCATCTTCTACAAACTCTCGCCGGAGTTTTGCGGCAAAAATACTCCCCTGAACAAATACTCCACACTAAGGCCCTACGCTTCTGCGCTGAAAGCACCCAGTGGGCCCTGCGGCCGGAGTTCTTCTGGCAACGCTACAGCGCACTGCTTCTTGACGACATGCAGGAACTGGCAAATCAAAAAGTCGAACAGCATATCTTGGAGCAGCTTCTTGACGCCTGCCCAACTGCCCAAACGGATGGAAACTGTCAGGCTGTATTCACCTGCGCGGGAAACTCCGGAGCCCTGAAAATACTGGAAGAACGCCTGCGCTCGCGTCTGGAAGGCGGCCTCGTGATGGAACTAGCTGCGCCGGACATAGACGTTCGCCTGCGCTACGCGCGTGATATATGCAAAAAGGAAAAAATTTCCCTAGAGCACGAACAGTGCCTATCCCTAGCCCAGAGATGCCCGCATATACGCCTTTTGCACGGCCTTCTGCTGAAAATAAAAGCCTTTGTCACCGTGCATAACAAAATTCCTTCCACGGCGGATCTGGAAAGTATTATTTCCACAGGAGGGCTGAAAAAACCGGCCAACTGCAGAAAAATCATCAACACGGTAGCCCAGACCTTCAATGTGCGCACTGAAGACATACTTGGTGAAAAACGCCGCCCTGACCTTGTGCTGGCCAGACAGACCGCCATGTATCTCTGTCGGCATAAATTATGCCTGCCTTACACAAAAATAGGTAGGGAATTTGACGGAAAAGACCATACCACAGTTATCTATGCCGTCAATAAAATTAAAAATTTACTGGTTACGAACAAAGATGTGAACACGAAGGTGACGGAAGTGGAAAAAAAACTGCCATGAGGCGGCTGGCATCCGGAAAAGGCGTGCCGGATGTTCTCTCTGTTTCTTCCGCTGGCACTGTAATATTCGTAAAAAATACTGTAATACCCCTAGGGTACGCTCACTAGAAACAAAGTGCACACCTCTATAAATTTAAGGAATAATAATATGACGCTATCTGTTAATAAAGAAGACATTATCGACGGAGTGCAAAAGGCTGGCTTAGTTATTCCTACCAAAAGTGGCCAAGCTTATTTACGTTCCCTGTGGCTTAAAGCCGAGCAGGGAAACCTGCATATTATGTCCACCAACGGCGACATTGAATTTACCGGACGCTACCCCGCCGAAATTATGGAGCCTGGACTGGTTGGCGTGCAGGGACGCGCTTTTGTCGATCTTGTACGCCAGTTGCCTTCTGGAAAACTAGACATCAGCCAAGATGAGAACGCCGGAACTATGCTCCTCAAACATGGAAGACGTAGCTACAAATTACCCGTGAGCAACGCGGAATGGTTTCAGCCTTTCCATGATTTTCCGGAAGAAAACTCCATTGTATGGTCTGGAGATTTTTTGCAGGAACTTCTCTATAAGGTGGATTTCTGCATTAGCGATGATATCAACGATGACGGTCTTTCTTGCCTGTGTATCAAGGCCGCTGAAAACGGCCGAGTGGACGCCTGCGGCCTTGACGGGCACCATCTGGCTCATTTTTCTTTTGTGCACGACGAACTTGCGGCGCGCCTGCCGGAAAAAGGCATCCTCATTCAGAAAAAATACACTCAGGATATGAAAAAATGGCTCGGTCCGGACGATATTGAACTGAACATCACCGACAAGCATATTTGTTTGCGCACCATGGACGGTAAGGAAAGTTTAACCCTACCACGCTCCATGTACGATTACCCTGATTATACTGTTTTTCTTGCTAAACTTGCCCAGCAGAACACAAGTATCGCCGTTATGGACCGTAAGGAAAATATGGAGGCACTCGGACGCATTCAGATATTCCTTTCAAACAATGACCAAGCCGTTTATATGGAATTCACGAACACGGAAATGCAGATGAAAGCGCAGGGACATGATACTGGCTCCGCCCAGGAAAATATGGAAGTCACCTTCAAGGGAGATGTGAGTCGCATAGCCTTTCACACACGCCATCTTCTCAATGTGATAAGTCATTTTATTTCTTCCACCGTCGAACTGACCATGACTGAGCAGGAAGGCCCCTGCGGCGTTCGTGGTAAGATAGACCAAGATTATGTGGTATTGATAATGCCCATGAAGATTGTGGAAGACGCGTACTATAGCGAGGATAAAGATCAATGAGTCAAAGCCTCTTTGAAGAAGTCGGAAAACAGACTGAAGATAATTATAATGCCTCCTCCATCACTGTCTTGGAAGGTCTTTCAGCCGTGCGGAAACGACCGGCTATGTATATCGGGTCCACTGACGCGCGTGGTCTGCACCATCTTGTCTACGAAGTGGTGGATAATTCCATTGACGAGGCCATGGCCAGCTATTGTACGCACATTACGGTCATCCTTCATGCTGACAACAGTGTCACCGTGCGCGACGACGGACGCGGTATTCCAGTGGATATTCATCCCAAGGAAGGAGTGCCAGCCGTACAGGTGGTAATGACCAAACTTCACGCTGGCGGCAAATTCGATAATGCTAGCTACAAGGTTTCAGGTGGTCTGCACGGCGTTGGAGTTTCCTGCGTTAACGCCCTTTCCGAATCTCTCATCGTCACTGTGCGTCGGGACGGAAAGCGCTACCGCCAGCATTATTCGCGTGGTGTGCCGCAGGATCAGCTGACAGTCATCGGCGATGTGGACGGCCACGGTACCACTGTGCTTTTCAAGCCTGACGAGGAAATTTTTGAGACATTGGAATTCTCCTATGAAACCATCAAAAAACGTTTTGAGGAATTGGCCTACCTAAACAGTGGCCTCACCATTGAATGTATTGACGAACGTATCGGCGAAACCCATATTTTTCGTGCCGAAGGAGGTTTACAACAGTTTGTGGCTGACATCAATTCGGGCGAGCATATCATTCATCCCGTCATTGTGGGCGAAGGCCTTGTGGAAAACGTGACGGTGGAATTCGCCCTGCAATACAATGTCGGCTATAAGGAAAACGTGCTCACCTTTGCCAATAATATTCGTACTAAGGAAGGTGGCACGCATTTGGTGGGCTTCCGTACTGCTCTTACTAGGGTCATCAACGGGTATGTGAAAAATCAAGCGGACCTGACTAGGAGGTTTAAGGGCACTATTCTTTCCGGCGAGGACGTGCGGGAGGGCCTGACAGCCATTATCAGTGTCAAACTGCAGCAGCCGCAGTTTGAAGGGCAGACAAAAACTAAGCTCGGCAACAGTGAAGTAGCCGGTTTTGTGGCCAACGTGATATATGAGCGCCTCAACGTTTATTTTGAGGAAAATCCAAAGGATATACGCCTTATTATAGACAAGGCCGTGGACGCGTCGCGCGCCCGCGAGGCCGCACGTCGCGCCAAGGAACTCGTCCGGCGCAAGGGAGCCCTGTCGGACAACTCCCTGCCAGGAAAACTGGCTGATTGCCAGAGTAAAAATCCGGAAGAGTCTGAACTCTTCATTGTGGAAGGAGATTCGGCCGGTGGATCTGCAAAGCAGGGCCGTAATCCGAAAATTCAGGCCATCTTGCCCCTACGCGGCAAAATTCTCAACACAGAACGCACCCGTTTTGACAAGATGCTAGCCAACAGAGAAGTAAAGGCCCTCATCACGGCCATGGGCGCTGGTATCGGCCAAGACGACACGGATATTGATAAGCTTCGTTATCACAAAATTATCATCATGACGGATGCGGATGTGGACGGTGCTCACATACGCACCCTGCTCCTCACCTTTTTTTTCCGACAGTACCAAGAAATGGTGGAGCGCGGCTTTGTGTACATCGCCCAACCTCCCCTCTACCGTGTGCACAACGCGCGTATGGAAAAATTCATCAAGGACGATGAGTCCCTCAACTCCTTTCTGCTAGGCCGTGTCAGTGAAGACGTCAGCATTGCCGCCTCTAACGGCAAAACCTTGGTCGGAAAAAATTTGACGACTCTAATGCACCGTATTGAAAAACTGGAGGCTCGTGTGTATGACGCCGAGGTGTCGGGCGTGTCGCGGGCTCTCTTTCTTGCTTTGACGACTTGGCCGGGACGGACGGATGCTGACATACTGGCTGGCTATCACACGGATTTTGACGCTTGGTTGACCGAGCGCGGCTACAGCTTGACCTTGGAGCGCAAACACAGCGAGGAAGACGACGAGGAGCGACTGTTCGCCGTTTTTGAGAGCGCTGGATCCCACAAGACGCGGCGCAGCATGGAATTTTTCACTTCGCGACTGTTCCAGCAGACATGGCAGACTTTTGCCGACATACGGGAGGAATTCGGTGGCCTTGTCTTTACCATCATACGTAACGAGGTGGAAAGTAGGGCGGAGGATGTCTTTGACCTTCTGCGCAAGGTGCTGGACGAGGCCCGCAAGGGCATCAATATCCAGCGTTACAAGGGCCTTGGCGAAATGAACCCGGTTCAGTTGTGGGAAACAACTATGAATCCGGACAACCGTATAATGATGCGGGTTTACGTGGAAGACGCCAACGAGGCTTCCGACGCCTTTGTTGAGCTTATGGGCGAACGCGTGGAACCGCGTCGGGATTTCATTGAGCGCAACGCTCTTGCAGTACGGGATCTGGATATATAAAAAAGTTTTGAGGAAGCCGTGGCAGAAGAATTTCCGCAAGTCAGCATCGAAAAAGAGCTGCGCCAGTCCTATCTTGAGTATTCGCTGTCGGTCATCATCGGCCGCGCCATTCCTGATGCGCGCGACGGCCTGAAGCCCGTACACCGGCGCATACTCTTCGCCCAGCACGAACTCGGCAACGCCTGGAACCGTCCGCACAAAAAATCAGCCCGCATCGTCGGCGACGTCATAGGCAAATACCATCCTCACGGCGATTCCGCAGTCTATGACGCATTGGTGCGCATGGCGCAGGAATTTGTTATGCGGGATCCGCTGGTGGACGGTCAGGGAAACTTCGGCTCTCTGGACGGCGATCCGCCAGCGGCTATGCGCTATACCGAGGTGCGCATGTCGCGCTTTGCCCACGAGTTTCTGAACGATCTCGACAAGGGAACGGTGGATTTTACCCCCAACTACGACAATACTCTTCAGGAGCCAGTTATTCTGCCAGCCAAGGCCCCGAACCTACTGCTCAACGGATCTTCGGGTATTGCCGTGGGCATGGCCACCAATATCCCGCCGCACAATCTGGGCGAACTGTGCGACGCGCTGCAGTGCATGCTTGATAATCCCGACAGTAGCGTGGACGACTTCATGGAATACGTGAAGGGTCCGGATTTTCCGACGGCTGGCGCTGTGTACGCTGGTAAGGGCCTCTACGACGCCTATCACACCGGGCGCGGCACCGTGAAAATGCGCGGTCGCCTTGTGATGGAAGAGCGCAAAAAAGGAGCGGAATCCATTGTCATTACAGAAATTCCCTATGGATTGAACAAATCCATTCTGGTGGAAAAAATTGCGGCTTTGGTGAACGACCGCAAGATTGATGGTGTTACTGACTTACGCGACGAATCTGACCGCAACGGTATTCGCATTGTTCTCGACCTCAAGCGCGGCACCATGCCCGATATAGTCATAAATTTTCTGTACAAATTCACGCCGTTGGAGACTAGCTTCGGCATCAACATGCTGGCTGTTGTGGACAACCGTCCACAGTTGCTGAACCTCAAAACAGCATTGCGTTATTTTGTGGATCACAGGCGGGAGGTGGTCATACGCCGTACTCGTTTTGACTTGGAAAAAGCGCAGGCTAGGGTGCATACAATTGAAGGTCTGCTCAAGGCAATAGATAATATTGACGCCGTTGTGGTACTTATCCGCGCTTCAGCTAACCCGGACGAAGCCCGTGTGGGCCTGATGCGGGAGTTCGGCTTTTCGGAAGTTCAGGCTAAGTCCATACTTGATATGCGCCTGCAACGACTCACCGGCCTGCAGCGGGAAGAATTGCAGGCCGAATACGTCGATCTTCAGCAAAAAATCACCTTTTTTCAATCTATCCTAAACAATTCTGAAGTGTTGCGTTCAGAGATAAAGCGCGAAATCCTAGAGCTGCGAGACACCTTCGCCACTCCGCGCCGTACCGAAGTGCTGAGCGAGGCCATGACCGGTATTGACATTGAAGACCTAATACCGGACGACGAGGTGGTGATCACCATCTCGCGGCGCGGCTACATGAAACGCACCAACCTAGAGAACTACCAGCAGCAGAGGCGCGGAGGTAAAGGTATCGCGGCCCTGCACATTTCTGACGACGATTATGTGCAGGAATTTTTAACAACAACAAATCATCAGTACCTTTGCCTTTTCACCAATAAGGGCCGCATGCTCCAGCTAAAGGTTCACCAAGTGCCGGAGGGCAGTCGCACGGCCAAGGGCGCGCATATCAACAACCTCATCCCCCAAGAAGAAGGGGAATGGGTCACCACCGTGCTTGCCTTGCGGGAATTTGCCGAAGATAAATTTTTTCTTTTTGTCACCAGACGCGGTATGGTCAAGATTTCCGCCGCCTCCCTATTCGCTCGCTGCCGCAAAATTGGAATCATGTCCGTGGGCTTGCGCGAAGGAGACGAGCTTGTAGCAGTTCGCCCCGTACGCATGGACAATCACATTGTCCTTGTCACTGCCGGTGGCCTTGCCATACGTTTTTCCAGCAACACCATGCGTCCCTTGGGTCGTATGGCTACGGGCGTCAAGGGCGTGGTTCTGCGCCGCAATGATTGCGTTGTGGCTGTTGTTGTGTTGAAAGAGGTGGATCAGAGCACGGAAATCATGTCCATTTCCGAAAACGGCTTCGGCAAGCGCACCAGTGTGGATTTGTACCGTCCGCAGTCGCGCGGCGGCAAGGGCATCCTCAATTTCAAGGTGACGGCCAGAACCGGCAATGTTGTGGGAGCCATGCCGGTGCGGGCCAACGACGGTCTTGTGCTGCTGACTTCGGCCAACAAGGTGGTGCGTATCGGCGTGGAAGACGTGCGCAGTACGGGACGGGTCACTCAGGGAGTGATGCTGGTGCGTTTGGATGGCAAAGCGCGCGTTGTGGGCTTTGACCGAGTGGACGAAGGCGGCCATCCCAACAATGACGATGGCGTCGTGGACGACAGCGACGCCGTATCTTGAGTGGATATGAATAATTAAAGTTGAAACATTCTAAGCCGTTTTCGCGGCGGATTCAGCGCTAAAATCCATATGTAGTCCGATGCTTTTGGAAATCCGATGAAGTTTATTTTGACTGGTGGGTAACAAGCTTATTACTTACAGGCACCGCTGTGGATAAATGGATAAGACCTAACTCTCTGTTGACTGCAACCCAGATACCATGTCTATCTTTTCGTAAATATTTTTTTAAAGATTTTTGTATGTATTTAAAATTATTATAGCCTTCATACGTTTGACCTACTGTTCGTCTTTGACAAGCAGGCAACTTCCAGGTAGACAACTGTCATGCATGAAATGACCCTTGTCCAAAGTCTGCTTGACATGGCGGAAGAAGAACTCGTCCGCCGGGACTGCAAGCGTCTGCTTTTGGCGCGGGTGGAATACGGCGCTCTTGTCGGTGTCATGCCCGAGGCGCTGCACTGCTGTTTTGAAATTCTCACTAGGGGTACGGTGCACGAGAATGCGCGTCTTGAACTTGTCCGCCTGCCGTTGCGCCTACGTTGTCCATTTTGCGGCGTGAGCTTCGGCGAGGAGGTGCAGGATGTCCTTAATATCCCCTGTCCCGTCTGCGGGGAATTTTTCGGCCATATTGTAGAGCAGGGTAAGGAGATGATTTTGAGCCGTCTTGAGGCTTCCTGAAAAACGACAACACTCCGGAAAAAGAAAAATTGAAACTATGCAAATTCCGGTGATCCGCAATATACTGGAAGCCAACGAAAAAATGGCGGACAAGGTACGCGAACGCCTGCAACAGCGCGACATTCTGACCCTGAACCTCATCAGTTCTCCCGGCGCGGGCAAAACTTCCCTACTGGAGCGCACCTTGCGCGATCTTTCCGGTAAATTCCGCATGGCCGTCATTGAAGGAGACCTGCAAACCAGCAACGATGCCGAACGCGTGGCCGCTACCGGTGCCAGGGCCGTACAGATCAACACCGAGGGAGGCTGCCATCTGAACAGCGACATGGTTTCCCGCGCTCTGGACAAGCTTGATCTGGACGGAGTGGACATTCTCTTTATTGAGAACGTGGGCAATCTTGTCTGTCCTGTAGAATTTGACTGCGGTGAAGACGCCAAGATAGCTCTTTTGAGTGTCACCGAAGGCGATGACAAACCGGAAAAATATCCCCTGCTTTTCAGCTTGGGCAAGGCGATGGTGCTGAACAAAATTGACCTGTTGCCCCATGTGGATTTTGACGTTGCCAAGGCTCGCGCTTTTGCCGCAAAACTCAACAGGGAGCTCGACATTCTTGAACTCTCCTGCCGTAGTGGTGAAGGACTTGACGCTTGGTACCATTGGCTTGAAAAGACGCGCGCGGGAAAAAAACATGGACGATCCGGATAGCGGGGCGCGTAAATGTCTACGCTCGACCTCCTCGATCTTACTGGGAATGTGCGTCCTCATTCTTGTGACCATTATGATCGCCTATTTGGCAGGAGTAATGCGCGGCAGGGATTCTCTTATACAAATGGCACAACTAGCGGCGCGGGCCGAAAGCTCGGCCGTCGCGTCTGCCCGTAAAAAGGCCAGGGCAGGCGACAAAACTTCGTCCCAACACGACGAAAAAATTTTGGCTCCGGAAGAATTGCGTTTTGCCGCAGTATTGAGAGACCGGCCTACGGCCAGCCCGCTGATTCCGCCGATGAAACCCGTGACGTCGCCTTCGGTAAATGCGCTGGCCAGCGCGAAGAAAACGCCGGAAGAGAAGCCTTCTGACATCTCGCCGCAAGGCGGCCTGTATGATTATGTCTTTCAGGTGGCGGTCCTGCGGGACGAAGATACTGTGGACGTCTTGCGTCAGTGCCTGGAAGGTAGGGGTTTGCGTACCAGAATGCGGCGCGACGGCAAAAATTTTGTGGTGTTTGTGCTCCTGCGCGGCAATGAGCAGCACGAGGCGGAGGTACCTCACATCACAGAAGAAATGCGTCTAGGCAAGCCCCTACTGCACAGCAAAAAGGCTGTCGCGCCGTAGGGCAGAGTTCTCCCGAGAGGGTATTATTTGTAAATTCCTGGAGAACCGTGCATGAAACTGTGTCCTATAATTTTGTGCGGCGGGTCTGGCTCCCGCCTCTGGCCCCTCTCCCGTTCGCTGTATCCCAAGCAGTTTATGGATTTGGGCGGCTACAGCCTTTTCGGTAATACTCTGCGTCGCGTGCGTGCCCTACCGAACGCGCTTTCGCCCCTCATCATCTGCAATGAAGAACAGCGTTTCCTCGCCGCCGCTCAGTTGCAGGCCGCTGGTTTTGCGGCGACAAACATCATTCTGGAGCCTGTCGGCCGCAACACCGCGCCCGCTATTGCCGTAGCCGCGTTGGCTGCTCTGAACGGCGCGTCCGCTAACGCATCTTGTCCGGATGCTGTGCCCTTGCTGCTGGTGTTGCCGTCAGACCACACCTTGCGTGACATACCCTCCTTTGCCGGAGCTGTGGCCGTCGCCATGAGTCTGGCCAGGAGCGGCAGACTTGTGACCTTCGGCGTCACGCCGGACAAGCCAGAAACAGGCTATGGCTGAATTGAGCGCGGCGAGCCGCTGTCCGACGGCTACACCGTACGCCGTTTTTTGGAAAAACCCCGACTTGATGTTGCCCGCGCCATGCTGTCGCAGGGAGGATATTACTGGAACAGCGGCATGTTTCTCTTTGCTCCGCAAGTCTATCTGGACGAGCTGGAACATTGCGCGCCGCAGATTTGTGAATACGCCCGAAAAGCCTTTGAAGGCCGTCGCACTGATGTGGATTTCATACGTCTGGAACCCCGCGCTTTCGCCGCCTGCCCGTCTGGTTCCATTGATTTTGCCGTGATGGAAAAAACGTCCCGATCGGCTGTGGCGCCTCTTGACGCCGGTTGGAACGACCTGGGATCTTGGGCGTCCATCTATGCCGATGGTCAGAAGGATGAAAATGGCAATGTGCTTGTGGGTGACGTTATCGCCGAGGTCGCGCGGGGAAATTACCTGCACTCCAGCGGCCGTCTGGTGGCGGCGCTGGGCGTGAGCAACACTGTGGTGGTGGAAACCGGCGACGCCGTTCTGGTGGCGGACAAGAGCCACGCGGAAGAAATCAAAACTATCGTCGCACGTCTGGCGGAAGCCGGACGCGCGGAAAAGGACACACATCTGCGCGTGCCCAAGCCTTGGGGCTGGTATGAAACTCTGGCTCTGGGCGACCGTTTTCAGGTAAAGCGCATCATGGTCAATCCCGGCGCGACACTTTCCCTGCAGATGCACTATCACCGGGCAGAGCATTGGGTTGTCGTCCGCGGCACAGGACAGATCACCGTTGGGGAAAAAAGCGTGATTCTGCACGAGGACCAGTCCACCTATATTCCCCTCGGTGTGCGGCACCGTTTGAGCAATCCCGGCAAACTGCCGTTGGAAATTATTGAGGTGCAGAGCGGTACCTACCTTGGGGAGGACGATATCATGCGTTACGAAGATCATTACGGACGAGATGCACAATAGACATTCAATGCTTGAGATGATTACCGAGTGGAGCAACTTTTTCAAAGTTGCTCCACTCTAGGATATTTCAGCGCGTATTCCGTCCGTAAAGTTCCTCGTCTTTTCCGTCAGTCAAAATCCATCAGCGTGGATTTCAGGCACAGACATTCCGGCCGGACCTCCGCGCAAATTTACCTTATAGAACAGCCGAAGCCGCTATAACGATAGCCATTGCCATGAGTAATTTTGAGGTATTGCATACAGAGGCTCAAAAAGATATACATGGTACCTGACTCAAGTTATATTTCTTCCGAAAATAATGAAGATAGCCCGGCAATTTAGTTAGATTTTTGTTTGGCAGAAACTCCTGGAAAGCACTAGGGAGCGAGACAAAAAAAATCCCAGTCGTCACTGTGGACGAAAAATAGCTTAAGGCGCATGTTTTCGGGCTGGATGAGGCTCGAGCGCGGAAACACGCCCAACGATTTGGCTGAAATTGTGCCGGACACGATGAATGTAACGCTCAACGGGCCAGTACGCGCGTAGGGCACTATGAGCGAAGCTTTCAGACTACGGCAGGAACGGCCTTGTTCGCTTAACCTACTAAGATTGTTTATTTATAGATACTACTACTACTGCTAGGGATCTTTATCGCTTCCCAAGGTCTTGCGGGTTTCGACGGCTTTTTTTCGTGCGTCCTTCGACACGGCGACGGTGGGATAATGTCCAAGGGAAATGAGTTTTTCCTTCCCCTGAAAGCGGTATTTGAAACGCCAGATTTTTGATCCAGTAGGAAAAATCAAGAAGAACAAGCCGCTGTCAAAGAGTTTTTGTTGCTTCTTTGGCGGCTTGACGGCGTGTATGGTGTATCGGTCAAGGGCATGGGTATTTCTGTGTAAGGATTTCTTACTCCGATTTTTACCCCAAAATAGTGACCAGCATACTGCACTGCATATGAATCTGGAGTTCTAGGCATTCAAACGCTTGAGATGCTTGTGGGCTGGTTTTACCTGCCGTAAAGCATCTCAAGCGTTAAGCTCTGGTCAATTGTCAATGCGCCGTAAAAAACGGGCGACACTCGAGGTATTTCACGAACATTAGCGAAAAGTAGTTTTGTGCTTTTCGCTCCGGGTAATTCTGATCTCAATCCAGTCAGACTGGTCAGAACTGAAACAATACAAAATCAGTCTTTTTTCCGGTCCTTCTTGAGCCAGCCCATCATGCCGCGCAGTTCTTTGCCTACCTGCTCAATCTGATGGTTGCCCTCGTTGCGGCGCGTGGTCAGGAACATGGGATAGCCGGCCATGGCTTCCACAATAAAATTATGAGCAAAAACACCGCTCTGGATGTCTTTGAGTACGCGCTTCATCTCCTTTTTCACGTCTTCGTTGATCAGACGCGGGCCGGAGGCATAATCTCCGAATTCAGCTGTATTGCTGACGGAATAGCGCATGCGCGAAAGCCCGCCCTCGTACATCAGGTCCACAATCAGCTTCATTTCGTGCATGCATTCAAAATAAGCCATCTCCGGCTGGTATCCTGCCTCCACCAGAGTTTCAAAGCCCGCCTTGATTAGCGCGGAAATACCACCGCACAACACGGCCTGTTCGCCAAAGAGGTCGGTTTCCGTCTCTTCGCGGAAAGTGGTGGCGATGACGCCGGAACGCGTGCCGCCTATGCCCTTGGCATAGGCAAGAGCCAGATCAAGAGCTTGGCTCGAGGCGTCCTGCTCTATGGCCACAAGGCAGGGTACTCCGCCCCCCTCAATAAAGGTACGGCGCACCAGATGCCCTGGTCCTTTGGGCGCGACGAGAAAAACATCCACATCCTCGGGCTGGCGTATCTGGCCGAAATGGATATTGAAGCCGTGGGCGAACAGAAGGGCCTTGCCCTTGCCAAGATTCGGCCTGACGTCTTTTTCGTACACGCTGGCCTGCACTTCGTCCGGCAGGAGAATCATGATCATGTCAGCCTGCGCGGCTGCTTCATCAGCGGAAACAGGCGTGAAGCCATGTTCTCTGGCAAGGTCGTAACTGGTGCCGCCGGAACGCTGGCCAATGACAACTTTTACGCCGGAATCGCGCAGATTCTGTGCATGGGCGTGCCCTTGGCTGCCGTAGCCAATGATGGCCACTGTTTTGTTTTTCAGCTTTGTAATGTCCGCATCTTGCTCATAATACACTTTCATTCCAATATCCTCCATTGTGTTGTATGGTTGTTATTCTCGTCTTCGCTCGGAATACAGGACACTTGTCACGGAGCTGAAAACAGAGGGTTAATCAGCTTTTCTGGAGCGGCGCACGGCTACGGAGCCTGTCCGCGCCAGTTCCTTGATGCCGAAGTGCTGCAGCAGGCTGATTATAGCTTCCAGCTTGCAGTGGTCACCCGTGGCTTCAATAATCATTTCCGAGTGACTCACATCCACAACCTTGCAGCGGAATATCTCCACCGTGCGCAGAATTTCTCCGCGTGCCGACCCTTCGGCCTGCACTTTCACAAACATCATTTCCCGCTCCACCGTAGGGATATCCTCAAAATCAACTACCTTGATCACGGAAACAATTTTGTGAAGCTGTTTTACAATCTGCTCGAGGGCAAGACTGTCACCATATGTCGTGATGGTCATGTGCGAAACTCCGTCCTCCAAGGCAGGTGCGACGTTGAGGGAGTGAATATTGAAGCCGCGTCCGCTGAAAAGTCCCACTACGCGCGAGAGCACGCCGGACTCATTTTCCACCAAAACGGAGAGCACATGTCGTTTCATTGTCAGTTCCTCATTAACAGGCGGCTCTAAATTTACATCAGCAACATTTCGTCTAGCGCCGCGCCGGTAGGCACGATGGGATAGACATTCTCCGTCCGCTCTACCACAACATCAACCAATGCCGTGGCGGGCGAAGCAATGGCTTTTTGCAAGACCGGTTGAAGTTCTTCCGGTTTTGTAATCCGGTAGCCTTCCGCTCCGTAGGCTTCCGCCAGTTTCACAAAATCAGGCTGAGCCTCCATGTTGGAGGCAATGTATTTGCCGTGGTGAAACAGTTCCTGCAACTGGCGCACCAAGCCGAGGTGACGGTTGTTCAAAATAATCACCTTCACCGGCAGCCTGTTGGCAACAGCCGTGGCTAGTTCCTGAATGTTCATCTGAATGGAGCCGTCCCCGGCAACGACAATAACCTTTTTGTTGGGAAAGGCCAGTTGCGCGCCGATGGCGGCGGGAAAACCGTAGCCCATGGCGCCGAGACCGCCGCTTGTGAGCAGGGTACGCGGCCGGGTGAAAGCATAAAACTGGGCTGTCCACATCTGGTGCTGGCCCACTTCGGTGGCAATGACGGCATCCCCCCCGGTGATCCCGAACAGCGCTTCCACAACTTGCTGGGGCTTGACTTCGCCGTTTTTCTGACAGGTGGGGGGAGTGCTCTTTTTCCAGTTCTGAGCGGAGACAAGCCAGTCTGCATGTTTCGCTACCCAGTCCTTTCCGGCAAGCGTGAGGTCGCAGATTTCCTGTATGCCCTGGAGCGAAAGCCGGCAGTCCCCCACCACGGGCACATCAACCTGCACGTTCTTGCGTATGGATGTGGGGTCAATGTCAATATGCACAATACGCGCCCTCGGCGCGAAGGCGGATATTTTGGCGGTGACCCTGTCGGCGAAACGCGTGCCCACACACAGCAGAAGATCGGCGTGGTTGATGGACATGTTGGCCGCATATGTGCCGTGTATGCCGACCATGCCTAACCAGAGGGGATCTGTGGCGGGAAAAGATCCCAACCCCATGAGGGTGGCAACGACCGGAAGTTGCAGTTTGCGGGCGAGATTTGCCAGATCCGTTGCGGCACCGGACATGATGACGCCGCCGCCAGCCAGGAGCACAGGCCGTCTGGCGCGGAAAAGTTCCGCAACCGTGCGCCTGAGCTGATTGCCGTGAGGTTTGTAAGTTGGGTTGTAACTGCGCATCCCTATTTCTTCCGGCCAGACAAATTTTGTTTTCGTCTGAACAATGTCTTTGGGCAGGTCCACAAGCACCGGTCCGGGACGCCCGGAGCGAGCCAGATAAAAAGCCCGCCGTATGATCATGGAGAGCTTGTTCACATCCTCGACAAAAAAATTGTGTTTGGTGCAAGGGCGGGTTATACCCACAATATCCACTTCCTGAAAGGCATCGTTACCGATGAGATGCGTCGGCACTTGGCCGGTCACCACTACCAGCGGGATGGAATCGCAATAGGCCGTGGCAATACCCGTAACCGTATTTGTAGCACCGGGGCCAGAAGTGACAAGACAGACTCCCGCCTTGCCAGAAGCCCTGGCATAGCCGTCCGCCGCATGCACGGCGCACTGTTCATGACGCACAAGGATATGGCGTATTTCCGGATAGTTCGGCAACTCATCGTAAATATTCAGGACTGCGGCGCCGGGATAGCCGAACAGCAAGTCCACACCTTCACGTTTCAGGGATTCCAGAAGAATTTGTGCTCCCGTATATTCCATGACTGTATTTCCCTTGTCTGCGCCAGCAAGGGCAACCGACATTTCAGATCGTACTTTTTTACGCCGCCGTGTAACGTCGGAACAAAAATAAATTAGGCTTTCTGTTCCTCACGGCATTTTGGCTTTGAACACTCGCGTCGGCGTTCAATGACGAACGCACAATTTCGCCTGCGTGGCGTCCGGCCGCCACCGAAGAATTTTCATTCTGAAGATACCCTGAGGCTGTCCAGAATTTCCATCAATCTGGTTTTGGCTTCCAGTTTTTGCTTTTTCAACTGCTTCAGTGTCCGCTCCTCAATGGGGGTCCGAAATGTCTTGTTTTCCAGCTTTTCCACCTGGTTTTTGTAAAGTACATGATCTTCCCAAAGGGATTTCAGCTCCGGATCATAGGACATGTGCTTTTCCAAAAGGCCAAAATCACGCTGATCCATAAGAAATCTCCCGTGTTATATGTTCAGTGACATGGGCTTCCGCTGTCTTCCTAACGCATGGTCAGGGCATATTGGTACATGGAAGCGATCACGATATTATTGACAAGCTCAATGACAATCAAGACAACCAACGGCGAAAAATCAATACCGCCCACATAGGTAAAAGGCAGCCATTTGCGTACCCTATAGAAGACAGATTCAGTCATAACGCGCAACGCACGCACAACAGGATTGTACGGGTCGGGCTTGATCCAGCTCAACACAGCAGAAATAATGATAATCCAAAAATAAAGGTTGAGTAGTGCGCCCAAGACTGCGGCAACTGCGCTCAAGGCGTTGGAGAGTACAATCATGCTTTTTCCCGGTGATTTTCTTGAATCCGCAAGGCGATGACAGCTACTTCTTATTGTTGCGCTGTTGAGCCGCCGGAGCAATCTGTTTTAGGGCCCTGCCGAAGGGCTGCATAATCCTGAATCTGCAAATGCCCTTCAATAACATTAACATTTAATAACATTGTTGTTGAACGCGGCAAACACTGTGCCCGCCCTAAGGGCTGCATCTCTGTCGTGCCCTATGTCGCTCACAAAAAGTACAACTGCGGGCGCGGTTCCCCACGACCAGCAAAAAACTGCACGTCTTCCGGCGAAGGTTTGGGGACGGAATTGCTTGTCGTTACCACTGGATTAAAATAGTCTGGCAATCCAAAAAAGTCCAGAACCACTTGCAGGCTGGCGTCAATACGGTAGGTGGCAAATGATGTGCAGGTTCCCTCCGCGAAGATATTCATTCGCTCACACTGATCGTCTCTAAGCCAGTATTGAGACAACCGGATGCGTCTGCTACAAATCCGAAGACAAAATTACGGACGCCTCCGTCCTATAATTTGTGTACAAAATTTTGAATTTTGGTCATCTCAGCGTCATTGAACACTCAAACACCACCGTACGCATTGTCTGCGACTGCGGTGTGCTCACCGTCTGGCATCGTCAGGAGAGCACGCGCTACGCCAACTACACGCGGAAAAAGTTCGGCAGGGAAATCACGGTGATCAGGCACTGCTTCTGGCCGGAGAACTCCCCGGAATACGCCTTGTGGCTCAAGGCCATACGAATGTACGCGCGTGCTACTGATTTTCGTGGACATTTTTGTGAAATTCAGAAACGACATCGCCGGCTTTGAAATGTTGCACCCTGCCCCTGATTCCGTATGCTCGTCCATATTTTCGACAGTTGGCCGTCATTAGTTTACCTGGAGATTAGCGATCTCCTTACGCGCCGGACAGTTAAATTTACGTTGCGTCTTTGGCAGGCTTTAACCGCACCATTATCTGTCTATAAATGAACACTCTAAAAAAATTTTATTGAAAATTCTTATATGGCTCCAGCGGATAAAACGATTGGTTCATGAGTTGGATTGTGTGACAGCCAATAAATATTCACAAAAATTCGATGGCGACATCTTTGAGGTTACGGTCTAATTGAAATATCGCGCAGTATTGATCCAGGTATTTCTTGCTAACACCACGAAACTGACGGAGAAAATTTCGAAGGCCAGTCTAAATGTCTTCTAAGGATTTCTGGGTAGGAAAACTCCACTTCCATTTCCGGGAACCCGGGCCACAGTTCTCCGTGTATCACTGTCAACTGCCCTGATTAGCCAAAGGTTTCTTTTTTGTGCCGATAACATTCCGTGTTTCATCAAATTCCATTTGTCCTGTCTCACCAGACACATAGCTTTCCGAAAGTGAGAATAACGCACACAACAAAGCCAAGCCCGTAATCTACGCGACGGAAATGTTGCTTCCCCCGGACAAAGACGTTTTGCACTACCAGTTCCGACTTGCAGGTTTGGCATATCACTTCCCCTCTGTGGGGTATTTGTAGGGTATTTTTGGAAGTATACTATAAAATAGTTTTTCATGCGTAGTGCCTGGTGGGGGGGGGGGGGGGGGGGGCGGGCGCGGGGGGGGGGCGGGGGCCCGCGCCACGGTGGAGGGGAGGGTGGCGCGCTGTTGGAGGCGGGGG
>JAITNF010000008.1 GCA_031290615.1 Desulfovibrio sp.
TTATTGTTGATAATCACAGCATCCATAAACGGCATGGCGTCTGGCCGGCACAACATCCCAACGTGTTTTTTCATTACACTCCGGTTTGTAATGATAACTCGTAACTCCTTACAAAAAAAAGAGTTTTTCAAGCACGACAGAGCTTGCTCAACACATGGAAGCATTCGTGTCCGTCTAACACACTACCTCAAAAGCCGTGGTCTTGTCAGCGGAACGGCTAATTGATATTCTTGCCCGAGGAGAATACAATGACGGATACTAACGCGCAATTGGCCCTTGTAACACGCGGTATGGTGGAACTGATAGACGAAAACTTGCTGCGCAAAAAACTGGAGCGCGGCAAGCCGCTACGGGTGAAAGTCGGCTTTGATCCCACTGTGCCGGACCTACATCTCGGCCACACAATCGTTATGCACAAGATGCGCCATTTTCAGGAACTCGGGCATACCGTCATTTTTCTCATAGGGGATTTCACCGGTCGCATCGGCGACCCCACCGGCCGATCTGAAACGCGCGCGCCGCTGACGGAAGAGAATGTGCGCGCTAACGCCGCAACCTATCGGGAACAGGTGTTCAAAATACTTGATCCGGAAAAAACGGTGGTGAAGTTTAATTCCCGCTGGCTGGGCGCACTGGCCGCGGCCGATTTCATCCGCCTAGGATCTTCTTGTACCGTTGCCCGCATGCTGGAACGCGATGATTTTGAAAAACGTTATCGCGAACAGCGCCCTATATCCATCCACGAATTTTTCTATCCGCTCTGCCAGGGCTACGACTCTGTGGCGCTTCAGGCAGATGTGGAATTGGGTGGCACTGATCAGAAATTCAACTTCCTCATGGGTCGCAATCTTCAGGCCCACTACGGGCAGGAAAGCCAGTGCGTGCTGACCGTGCCCCTTCTAGAAGGCACGGATGGTGTGCGCAAGATGTCAAAATCTTACGGAAATTATATCGGCATCGACGAGCCGGCCCCGGAAATATTCGGCAAGATCATGGCCGTTTCAGACGAACTCATGTGGCGATACTACGAGCTGCTTTCCGCCAAAAGTTTTGAGGAGATAGCTGGACTCAAACGTGATGTGGCGGAAAACCGTCTCCACCCCAAGCTCGCCAAGGAAAATCTGGCCCACGAAATAACTTCCCGCTACCACGGGCACAAGGCTGCGGACGAAGCGCGGCAGGGATTTAACGCCGTTTTTGTTGGTGGAGCTGCGCCTGCGGACATACCGAAACTTGCCTGTAACAGTGAGTATGAAGCTCTGCCGTCTGTCTTTTTGACTGCGGCGGGGTTGACAAAAAGTCGGGGTGAAGCCAGACGGCTCATACGTGAGGGCGCGCTGTCAGTGGACGGTGAACGCTGGGAAGATGAAGCTGCCCCTCTGCCTGCGGGAGAGTATGTGGTCAAATTGGGCAAGAAACGTTTTTTGCGCGTTATTGTGAAAAATAAAACATAACCAAGGGTGGAAATCATGGCGTCAACCGTCTACTATGCCGAGCTGCACACCCGCGCACGCGCGGACAACAAAATTTCCAAGGTGGCCCGTCTCTGCGATGCGCTGGATTTGAAAAAGAGCGTCAAAAAAAATGATCTTACGGCCATCAAGTTACATTTCGGGGAACTGGGCAACGACACACATGTGAACCCAGCCTTTGTGCGGCAGGTGGTGGAGAAGGTAAAGGCAGTCGGCGGCAAGCCTTTTCTGACGGATTCCGCGACACTGTATTCCGGCTCGCGCAAGAATGCCGTTGACCATCTGCACACGGCCTATCTGCATGGTTTCGTCCCCTCAGTGGTGGACGCGCCGGTGATCATCGCCGACGGAATTTACGGGGAAAACGACGTGCCTGTGCGCATCAACTGCAAGCGCTTCAAGGAAGTCTACATCGCCGGTGAAATTAGCCGCGCTCCCTCAATGATAGTTGTTTCTCACTTCAAGGGACACGAGATGGCGGGTTTTGGCGGGGCCATCAAAAATCTCGCCATGGGCGGGGCCTCCCCGCGTGGCAAACGCGCCCAGCACGCCACCAACGTCAGTGTGGATAAAAATGTATGCGCAGGTTGCGGCAAATGCGTTGCCGTGTGTCCGCAAAAGGCCCTTTCCATGTCCGACGGCAAGAGCGCCGTGGACGTCAGCTGCTGTATCGGCTGTTTTGAGTGTATCACCGTCTGCCCCACCAAGGCTGTGGACATTAACTGGGATATTGAGATTGCTCCCTTTATGGAGCGCATGACAGAATACGCCTACGGCACTGTCAAGGGGTGGGAGAAGCGTATCTGTTACATCAATTTTGTGCTCAGCATTACGCCAGACTGCGACTGTGCGGCTTGGAGCGACGTATACCTGACGCCGGACATCGGCATTCTGGCCTCCCGTGATCCTGTCGCGTTGGATCAGGCCTGTTTTGACCTTGTCAAAGCGGCGCCTGGCCTCAATCCCACAAATCCAGAAATGCGCATCAAGACGAATTTTGACAAATTTGTCGAACGCTGGCCCAAAACTCGTGGAGAAATTCAGTTGAGTTACGGGGAGGAAATCGGTCTCGGCAGCCGGCAATACACCTTGGTAAAAGTATAGCCCACAACAAAACTCAGCCTTGTTGCTGCTCGCGGCAATACTTGTATTTTCGCGGGCAATAACTGCTTTCAAAACGTAGCCGTAAACAAGATATATCCATGACAACAGCTTTTACTCCCGTCAGTCTGGAACGGCGGGATGACTACTACACCCGTTGGGCGCTTACGCCCGTGCATTCCCTTGACTACACCCTAGCGAACCTTTGGGGCTGGCAGGAATATTACGGTCTGGAATGGTGTTTTGACACCGATCTGTGCTGGCTCAGGCAGACGCGTCCCCTGCCCGTGTTCTGGGCACCATTGGGGGACTGGCAGGCAGTTGACTGGGGGGCGCTGGATCGCACGGCTTGGCGAGCCATGCTGGCGGGCACGGGCATTGACGCGGGCAACAAACTGATTTTTCTACGCGTTCCGGAAGAACTGGCGAAACTGTGGCAGCGTGTCCTACCCCTGGGTCTGGATGTCGTCGAAGACCGCGGTCAGTGGGAATACCTGTACAAGCAGGAGGAACTGGCGCTTTTGCCCGGAAACCGCTTTCACAAAAAGAAGAATCATTACAACAGGTACAAAAAAAAATACGGCGAAGACTACCACAACTTGGACAACGACATGATAGAGGAAGTGCTCATACTGCAGGACAACTGGTGTCAGCTGCACGAGTGTCATGATTCTCCCTCTCTTGTGGCGGAAAACAAGTCCATAAATCGCGTGCTTTCCCACTGGAATTTTTTCAAGGGACTTTGCGGCGGCTCTCTTCACGCCGATGGTAAAATGGTGGCTTTTAGCGTGGGGGAACGGTTGGGAGAGCAGACCTTGGGAGTGCACTACGAAAAGGGTCTGAACTGTTTTATGGGTGTCTACCAAGCCATAAACGGCCTTTTTGCCCAACACGCCGGTGCGGAATGCGTTTTGGTCAACCGTGCCCAGGACATGAATGAAGAAGGCTTACGTCAGGCCAAACTGTCCTATCTGCCGACGGATTTTTTGCGGAAATACAAGGTCGGGATAAGGCTGGACTGAATCTTATTTCAAAGATAGAAATTGTCCTTTTGACGCGGTATTTGTGACAGATTTTCAATAAAATCCGTGCAATGGGCCGCCGGGTGCCGCCAGTTTTTTCACAGCCGACGTCACGGCCGGGTCTTCTTCCAGCGGTGGGGCGTGAAAGGGCTTCAGGCGCGCGTCCAGAATCAGGGGGGCCTCGCAAAACCAGTGCTTTGCGCGCGTGCGTGAATGTACGCCATAGCTGTCTGTGGCCGGGTCTGAACGGGTAAAGGCGACCCAAAAAAAATTATTTAAATTTTCTGTGCAGAAATCTGGGTCGTCCACAACGGCTAGAAGGGGAAAAGCCTCCCGTCCCGCCCATGACGCCAAGGTGCTGGCCAGGGCTTCCACGGCGGAGTCCTGCGTGTCACGCGACAGGCTGTGCTTGGGGCCGCGCAAAACCGCTACTCCCGGCATGACAACCCGCATCCGCGTAAACCCCGCTGGCAGTGGAGGAATTTCCCCAATCTCGTTGCCAAGTTCGCGTTTTTTTTCGCCGGCCGAGGCCCAGATAAGTTTTGAACCCTCGTGCAGGGCAAATCCCGTGTAATCTAAGGTATCCGTGGTGCTGCGCGTTAAAAAGTGCAGATCCCGGCTGAAATCGGTTCGTTCCAGAATATGGCGCAAAAAGGCGTCGGCGTCGCGCGCGCGTAGGCCCGGCGCATCTTCCCCCACCGCCAGCAGAACATATTTGGCGAGGGCCGTCTGCGTTGTTCCCAAAAGGTGCAGGGCCGCCGTCAAAAGTTCGCGGGGTCTGCGTCGGGCCTCATAGGGGGTATAGCGCTCATTGCCGACGGCGAGCAGCAGGGGATGCACGCCGGCGGCGTCCACGGCGTGAACTTCCCGTATGCCGTGAAAAATTTTCGGTGCCAGAGGGGCCGTGAGTTCGTGGATAAAATCGCCGAAAACCGTGTCTTCCTGGGGAGGACGCCCTACAACGGTAAAGGGCCAGACGGCGTTCGCGCGGTGGTGGACGGCCGTCACCCGGACAACGGGGAAGTCGTGCCGCAGACTATAATAGCCCAGATGGTCGCCAAATGGGCCTTCCGGTTTCGGATCGGGCAAAATATGGCCGCTCAGGAAAAAATCCGCTTCGGCCAGTACCGGGAGCGGAAAATCCGCAGAGCTGGCGCAGGCTGTGCGCCTGCCTCCCAGAAGACCGGCAAAATACAGCTCGGAAAGCCCTTCGGGCAGGGGCATCACTGCGGCCACGCTCAGACAGGGCGGTCCTCCGACAAAAATATGCACGGGCAGGGCCTGTCCCTTTTCCAGTGCCGCAGCGTGGTGCACGCCGATCCCGCGGTGGATTTGATAGTGCAGGCCAACCTCATCCCCGGCATAGTTGTTGCCTGCGAGCTGCACCCGGTACATTCCCAAGTTTGCCCCGGCAAAGCCGGATTTCCCAGGATTTTCTGTGTATACCAGCGGGAGGGTTATAAAGGGTCCACCGTCTTGGGGCCAGCATGTCAGACGTGGCAACTCCGCCGGGGTGCAGCGCCGCTCCAGCACGGATGCATGGGAAACGCGACGCGGCGATATGTGTGCGAGAGCTGGCGCAAGTCTGGCGGTGCGCCAAGGTCGCTTGAAAAATTCTTCGGGTTCGGCTACCGTTTTGAGCAAAAAATCCGTGGCATCCAGGGCATCCCGAAAAAGAAAGCGTAGCCTCTCGCGTGTGCCGAACAGGTTGGCTAGCATGGGGAAAATGGTTCCCTTGACGCCGGTGAACAGAACCGCCGGCGCTTTTGCCCGGAAAAGCCGCCGTTGTACGGCGGCCAATTCCAAGTGCGGGTCAACGGGGGCGTCCACATATTTGAGATACCCATGGCTCTCAAGGTCGGCAAGACAGTCTGCAAGAGAGACATAGCCCATCAGAGCTGTGATTCCGCAGGGTGTTTGCGCTCCACAGAAGCCGGATAGCGTTTGCCCGTCAACACATCCTGAAAATCACGCAAAATCTGCGCGTGGTCAAAAACCAGGGGGGCAGGCAGCCTGTCCAACAGGTAGAAGGCGGCTGATTTTGCATCGTCCCCGGCGCGCAGTTGCCCCAGATTCCGGGGACGGCCGATAAATACAACGCTCAAGGTATGCTGCCTGGGGTCACGGAGCGGGTGGGAATAAACTCCCAAAAGACCTATCAATTCCACATCCAGGCCCGTTTCCTCGCGCATTTCCCGCACGACGGTATCTTCCGCCTGTTCGTCTTTATCAATAAAACCACCGGGCAGGGCAAAGCCGTGGGGTTGATGTTCAATAACTACTACGCTGTGACCGTGCGTATAAATCACCACATCCGTGGTGGGGACTGGATTAGCGTATTGCCCGTATCCCAGACCGCAATGGGGGCAGACTGTTATTTTTTTCATCAGAAATTCCTTTATGATCTGAAACATCCCCCATTCAGGGGGAAAAATGATTTGACAAATGTCAAGGCTGATGAAAACGTTATTTGTTGACCCCTTCCCTCAGGGAGTGGCAATCCACACAGCTCCTCTCTGCAGGGAGTGGAGTCAGTCGACGGATGGAGCGGACTGTGAGAGGATTAATTTTGAGACATTCCGCCCGGTGTGTGGCTGATGGCGGAGTTGCCTGTTTCATTCACAAATCGCTCTGGATTCAGTTACGTAGAAATTTCGTTTTGTCAAATCCCAAGGCTGACGACACTGTCGGCGGTTTTTTGCCATTCATCCGCATGTGGTCCGGATAACCAAATATTACAAGCCAGTGGCCGGAGGGTACATAACTTTTTGCGTGACTGAATAAAATAACTGAATAAAATATCTGAGAAAAACCACCGGATTTTCACGGTCAGGCTGAAAATCATCATTGATATCCTGCGTTCGGCAAACGCGAACGTATCTCGGGAAAAATGTTGCCAAGAACGAAAAATGAATTTACACATGGAGCCATGAAAAGTCTCCCGTTTGTTGTGACGATTATTGTCGGTCTCGTATGCCTTCCGCTGACAGTGCCAGCTTGGGATGGTTTTGATGCGTCCACTACGGGTCTTGTGGAAATCATCCCCGGCAATCTGCCCTCACGCGGTGATACTGTGGACGTACGGAGCTATGACGACGACACAACACAGACCTACCTTGTGGAAAATGTGACGCAAAACGCCAGAACCGTGGAAGTTGTGGTGCGCTCTACCAACGGAGGGGCCAGGATGCTCGTCATGGAAGGGCATTAGTCTTTTCATACCCCGGCAACACCACCGATAGGCTTTCACCCTTACCCTGTCCTTTGGGACACTGGTTCTGCAAATGGCAGATTTCGCAGCCACCCAGGTAGGGATACAGCGTCACCATGGCGTAGCGACGAGAGAGGATCGCGGCACCTTCCTTGTACGGCACGCCCAGTTTGTCCAGAGCTTCGCGTAGTGTCTGGGTGGGACGCGGTGACGGCGCGCAGTGGACTTCTTCCACTTCCGGCAGCAGTTCCTGCACGGCGCTGGCGCACATGAACCGGGCTAAGCTATTGACGAGCCAGCCCTCGGATGGTGATGACTTCCAGCTTTCGTCCACCTGATTTTCCACAGATTCCGGTAGCCAGACGACCAGCCAGGAGATTTTTTCCCCTCGCACTTCGCAGACCTGCAAGATCGGCAGCCACTGCTCCCAGAGGTTGATCAGGTGTTCCGCCACAGCGCCGCCAAGACGCAATTCTTGGCTCAGGGCCAGATAGGCTTCCATATCAAAACAGGGTTGTATCTGATGTCTTGTTATGCTTGTTTCTGTACTCAACAGGATATCCTTGAATTAATGGTCGTACGATTCCGATTTCCGGACAGACTATGTTGTGTTCCGAACAACTGACCTTGGCATTGTAGCCGGTGAGCGCTTTCCGTCAAGCCGACAAAAGACGATCTTTACTTGAGTCCGGTTTTTTTTTGGTATTTTTGGAACACATAGCGCTGTCTCCGGCGTAAAATACTCCGGCGGCGGAATGCGGAGCATAGCCGCCGGAGCCACACCGAAGTGGATCGTCTCAGGTTTAATTTGTTGTTAATGATACGAGGACGCCTTCCATGAAAATTCCCTCAAAATACGGTACAGCTTCAACATGGATCCTAAAGCGCGTCTGCAAACAGTGCATGGTGTCTGGGGCGGCATCAACGCCCAGGATGAAATCGAAATGAATTTTTATCACGAAAGCGACGCGCTGCCATCTTTTGTTGATCAACTTGTAGCGCCGGATGGCTCGCTGGGACACGAATTCATGCCCGAGGAATCGGACAGGAGGGAAATTGTACGCCATATTCACACGCGTGTGCTGCTCAATTACAATACGGCGTGCTGGAATGGCTGGAAGAGCAGCTTGACGCCTTGAAAGAAGAGGATTCGGTTATGTACGGGGGACGGATTCAGAGGTCACACAGTAATGACTGAAAAGAGTTTCCACATCATCACCTTCGGCTGCCAGATGAACGCTAGCGATTCCCGCTGGCTGGCGCGCATTCTTGCGACGCGGGGTTTTGTGAAAGCGGAAGTTGCGGACGCGCAGGTGATTGTGATCAATACCTGCTCTGTGCGCGAAAAGCCGGAACAAAAGTTTACCGCCGCGTTGGACCACGTGCGGCGCGTCACGGACGCAAACCCTGAAGTGCTGATAGCGGTGGCCGGCTGTGTGGCTCAGCAATTGGGAGAATCCCTATTTTCCGACGCGAGCCGGGTGCGTCTGGTGATCGGCAGCGACGGCCTTGCCAATGCCCCGGACGCCATCGTGCGCCTGCTTGCCGATCCCGGTCTACGCATCTCTCTGCTGGATTGCACTGTCGGCTATGAAGAGCGTGAAAACACGCGCGGAGCTTCCGGCCCCATCGCCCAAGTGAACATCATGCAGGGGTGTGATAATTTTTGCGCGTACTGCATTGTGCCCTTTACGCGGGGCCGTCAGAAATCGCGTGCGGCGGGGACTGTGCTGGAGGAATGCCGCGCACGGTTGGAGGAAGGAGCGCGGGAAATCTGTCTCCTCGGACAAAACGTCAATGCCTACGGGCAGGACAAGCAAGGGGACGGAACCGTCTTTGCCGTTTTGCTGGCCCGTGTGGCGGCCCTGCCCGGTCTTGAGCGTCTGCGTTATGTGACGCCGCATCCCAAGGATATGGGGGCCGAAGACGTGGCGGCCTTCGCCGCTCTTGCCCCTCTTTGCCCGCGTCTGCACCTGCCACTGCAATCCGGCTCGGATGCTGTTCTCAATCGTATGGGGCGCAAATACGACAGGCGGGGTTTTCTCGATCTGGTAGAGCGCCTGCGCAAAGTTCGGCCGGACATGGCCCTCGCCACAGACGTTATTGTCGGGTTTCCTGGCGAGAGCGAAAGAGACTTTGAAGACACGCTCGACATGATGGAAACCTGTGGATTTATGTCGAGTTTTTCGTTCTGCTATTCGGACCGCCCCGGCACGCGGGCCGTCCTTTTTCCGGACAAGGTAGACCCGTCCGTCAGCCGCGAGCGTCTGGCGCGTCTGCAGGCACTGCAGGAAACCCTGACGGGGCGCTGGCTGGAAAATTGCGTCGGGCGAAAAACGGATATTCTGATTGAAGGACGCAGCCGCCGGCAGGAAGCCGGACAGACAAGCTGGCAGGGGCGCGATTCCTATGGGGTGCTTGTGCACATTGCCCTGCCGGACTGCGCGGATTATACGGGCAAAATGGCCTCAGTGACTGTCACACGAGCCAAAAAAAACACACTCGCGGCACAACTGGCGGGTGAATTATGGTAGAAATACGTGTGCTTGGCCTGACCGTTCTGGTCAGCAAGGTGAGCATTCGCGCTATCGGATGCCAAAAGGCGCGAGTGTGGAATATGCCCATAACTGTTCTCTCCTGAGTTCTGGAGTTCACCTCGAAAACGTTTTGTGCCGTCCGTCCCTATGGTTTGCAACATGGCCAGCTTCCCGTTTTCATCCCTCACTGGCACGACGATCTTGTTATCGTCGCTTACTCTAAGCCCTGGAACAGACTTTACGCCTTTTGCCGCCAAATAAGGATGTTCCGTACATTCCTTGCAGGCAGCATATTTAGTTCCGCAAAGATGGCGGACTTTAAAAAAGGAGACTTCGTCAAACCCAAGAAATCCTTTTTCTTTGACATAGTCTCTAAACTCCTCTTCCCGCGATATTACAAGCCTGTTGCCAGTGCTGTCATCG
>JAITNF010000009.1 GCA_031290615.1 Desulfovibrio sp.
GCGCAATGGCCGCATTTATACTGAAGTTGTACCGGACTGCTCAAAATCCGCTCTCCAGGAGATAATCCGAGGGCGAGTCAAGCTTGAAAGCATTATCAACTCTGACGCCCGGCGTGGCTGTGGCAGATTGGTAGGCCTTGGCTGTCAAAAGCATTTTAGAGTGGAACACGGCAACAATGAGTTTGCCGACAAGCTCTCTCATCTCAACGGTATCGAAAATTTTTGGATCTTTGCCAAAACCCGGATTGTACGTTTCAGAGGCCTGCAAAAAACACTTTTTATTTCCATTTGAAAGAATGCTAATAAAGTCAAATTCGACCACAGAGATCATCTGCCAAGTTAATCATCGGGGAAAGAGGCCAGTGATACAAAAAGAACTGTTCGACATAAGCGGCATGACCTGCTCAGCCTGTTCCAGTCGTGTGCAAAAAGCCGTGTCACGGCTCGACGGCGTGACTGAAGTGAGCGTAACCCTGTTGAAAAACAGCATGAGCGTCACTTTTGACGGGACGGCATCGGCGGCGGCAATCGTCGCCGCTGTGGAACGGGCGGGCTATAGCGCATCCTTTCGCGGTGTAAAAAATCACAACGACAAGCAGCCCGATACCGTCGCTCTGGAACTACGAGAGATACAACAACGTCTAGCCGTTTCTTTTCTGTTTACGTTGCCACTTTTCTATCTTTCCATGGGCGCCATGCTGCACTGGCCCCTCCCCGGCTTTTTTTTGGGAATGGAAAACGCCCTGAACTGCGTCTTTACCCAATTCCTACTGGTTATTCCAGTTGTTTTCATCAATTTTAAGTATTTCCGGGTCGGCTTCAAAACACTGTTTTCAGGCGCTCCGAATATGGACTCCCTGATTGCCGTTGGTTCTGGAGCAGCGACTGTTTTTAGCATCTATGTCATATACAAAATTAATTCCGCCCTCGGGCGCGGAGATATGACGGGCGTGAACAGTTTCGCCGTAAACCTGTACTTTGATTCCACGGCCATGATCCTAACCCTAATTACCTTGGGCAAATTTTTTGAAATTAGGACCAATGGCAAAACTTCCGATGCTATTGCCAAATTGGTGAATCTGGCTCCAGGAACGGCCACTGTGCTACGAAACGGCAGTGAAGAAGTCATCCTTAGGGAAGAAGTACGGGTTGGCGATACGCTGATCGTCAAGGCTGGAGAAATCATCCCTGTGGACGGTGTGGTTTCCGAAGGTAAAGCCTTTGTGGATGACTCCGTCCTTACCGGTGAGAGCCTCCCTACGGAAATACAGTCCGGGGACAGAGTTACTGGCGCAACTATCAACAAAGTCGGGCATTTTTTGATGCTGGCCACACGGGTTGGGGACGACACCACTCTAGCCAAAATAGTTAAGCTAGTGGACGAAACGACTTCATCCAAAGCGCCGATCGCCAAACTGGCGGATAAAATCAGCGGCATATTTGTGCCGGTGGTCATTGTCGTGGCTGTTTGCGCGACGGCAACATGGCTGCTGCTCGGGCATGGTTTGGAGTTCGCCCTTTCTATCGGCATATCAGTCCTAGTTATTTCCTGTCCTTGTGCCTTGGGGTTGGCTACACCCGCTGCCGTCATGGTCGGAACGGGCCGGGGCGCGGCCAACGGCATCCTGATAAAATCGGCGGAAGCCCTTGAAAGCGCCCATGCCATCGACACCGTGGTTCTGGACAAGACCGGCACAGTCACTGAAGGAAAACCTGTGGTGACTGACATTGCCTGCGCCGAGGGAAGCTGTGAGGCGGAACTTTTGGCCGTGGCCGCTTCATTGGAAAAACTTTCCGAACATCCTTTCGGCGAGGCCATTGTTCAAAGAGCCGTCCAACATGGACTTACCCTTGAAAAAGTGTCCGACTTCACACAGATGCCCGGCCAGGGGATCAGCGGCACAATAGAAGGCAAACACTATTATGCCGGGAACAACAGGCTGCTCGCCGATCAAGGCATTGCCCTTGACTACGTCATACGGCTCAAGGCGGAAGCCTTTGCCGTTGATGGCAAAACCGTGCTTTATTTTCTTTGTGACACAAACTTGCTCGGCATCATCGCTGTCGCCGACAATATCAGGAAGACGAGCCGTCAAGCCGTTGATGAGTTCGAGGCTATGGGGATTGATGTGATCATGTTCACCGGCGACAACGCCAAGACTGCCGTAGCAGTACAGCGGCAGACCGGCATCCGGCACGTGCTCGCCGAAGTCCTCCCGCAGGATAAGGAGCGTGAAATCCGTGTTCTTCAAGAACAAGGTAAAAAGGTCGCCATGGTTGGCGACGGGATCAACGACGCTCCTGCTTTGGCGCGGGCGGATGTGGGCATTGCCATCGGCGCGGGCACGGACATTGCCATTGAATCTGCAGACATAGTGCTTATGAAGAGCGATCTTCTGGATGCGGTGATAGCCATTCAACTGAGCAAGGCGACGATGCGCGCTATCCGCCAAAATTTATTTTGGGCTTTTTCTTATAACGCCATCGGCATCCCGGTTGCTGCGGGCGTATTTTACGGCATTTGGGGACTGACCCTAAGTCCCATTATCGCGGCGGCAGCCATGAGTTTCAGTTCAGTAAGCGTTGTTTCCAACGCGCTACGGCTGCGACTGTTCTCACCGAAAAGCATTCCATCAAAAGGAGTTCCATCATGAAAAAGAGTATACGCATTGAAGGCATGAACTGCGGGCATTGCACGGGTTCTGTCGAAAAAGCTCTGCGCTCCATCCCCGGACTTGCGGACGTAAATGTTGATCTGGCTTCCAAAACGGCTATCGTGGAAGTGAAGACCAGCGTTTCGGATGATGCCTTAAAAATCGCAGTGACCGATACTGGCTTTACAGTCGTCGGCATCCAAAAGGAAACATCACTATGAAGTTTCAGCAAGTTAGAAGCGTGACCATTATTACATATGGCGGGAAGAAATTCTTGATTTATCCTTGGCTGGCCGACAAAGGCACCTTCCAGCCGGTACCATCACCCTATAATGAAAACTCCAATCCGTTTGTGGCTCTCCCCCATGCCGATAGGCGAGATCATTGATGTGGATGCGGTTATCGTGACTCATTATGAACCATATGCACCATTTCGACCACTTTGACGAGGCCACGCAAAATGATTTGTCCAAGGTATGCCGATATTCACTTGAGCAACAAGATACAGAGCATCCGCCGGCAAGCGGTGCCTGCCCAGGATTACAAAGCGGTGTGCGACTACGGACTTTGCTTACCCGGCAGCCAGCACTGCGATACAAGGGATTGAACGCCGCAAAAGTTGAAGAAAAGAATCGGGATATTCGGGGTGACAGTGGCATTGCAAACAAAATGACGCGAATAGCCTGGGCCGTGTTTGCCGAAGGAGTGCTGTTTGATCCCACAAAAGCCTTTATGGTCAAGGCAAGCGCACAGGAGAAGGAACGAAAGGAAAAGACAATAAGGAATGCGAGCCGAACGGCTCGCACACAAGTCAGTAAGCGTTGTTTCCAACGCGCTACGGCTAAGACTATGCATTATGACAGGGTATTAGATGAGCCGCAGTCAGACCGTCTATGTGAGGTTTTGCCAATGGCGTTTGATGCCTGGCCGGTCGTTTGATTGCGGGATACATAGCGCGGTGACGACGGCATAGGCTTTAATACCTTCGCCTCTGCCGGTAAATCCCATGCCCTCTTCCGTACCGGCCTTCAGATTGACGCATGATGCGGACAAATTCATAAGCCTCGCTACATTGTTGCGGATTTCCTCGCGCCAAGGACTGATGCGTGGCGTTTGGGCTACAATGGTCATGTCCGCGTGGGTAGGACGGATTCCAGAGTCGCGCGTCATGGCGAGCACTTCGTCAAGCAGAAGGGCCGAGGAAATGTTTTCAAAGCGCGCTTCGCTGTCCGGAAAATGCAGGCCTATGTCACCGAGGCCAGCGCAGCCCAAAAGGGCGTCCATAAGGGCGTGCAGGAGTACATCCCCGTCGGAGTGAGCCACCACTTCCGGCCCGCCGTGCAGGCGCACGCCGCCTAGGGTAAGGGACCTTTCCCCGCCGTAGCGGTCGTAACGGTGTACATCCTGTCCCATACCGACGCAAGGCCGGGGTGTCGGGGCTTCCGTAATCAGGGCAATATCTTCGGGGTTGGTGATTTTCACGTTTTTGCGTTCCCCGTCAATAACGCGCACGCTATGCCCGGCTTCTTCCATCAGGGCCGCATCGTCGGTAACGGCGAGGCGGCGTTCGCAGGAGCGCGTATGGGCTTTTGACAAAAGTACGGCGTCAAATCCCTGAGGTGTCTGCGCCGCGACCAGTTGTTCACGAAATAAGGTAGCGCAAACGTGGTTATTTTCAACTCTTTTTATAGTGTCTGTCAGCGGCAGGGCCGGAATGACAGCTTCAGCCCCTAGAGCGAGCGTCTCGCAGACTCGCCGTATGAGAGCGGGGCTAACAAAGGGGCGTGCTGCATCGTGAACGAGCACATATCGCGTATGCGGCGGCAGTGCCGCCAGCCCGTTGCGCACGGAATCCTGACGTCGATCGCCTCCCGCCGTTGTGCGCCAGAGCAGACCGAGACTGTCTATTTTGTCCAGCTCGCGTAGACGTTGTTCTTCCGCATGCAGGCAATTCTCCGGAAAAACAAAAATTGCTCCCGCTACAGACGCGCTACGACTCATAGCCAGCGCCGCGTGGCGATAAAGGGGCATGCCGCGCCAGAGGAGCAATTGTTTGTACTCGCCGCCAGTAGCGGCGGCAAGACGGTTGCCCCGCCCTGCGGCCATGATCAGCGCCCAGGGCTTCTCACCAGAATTCAAATAGGAACATGCCGACATTTTTTTGCGGGAGCCGGACTGTAAGCCGGGTTCTGTCATGCGCGCGGCGCATCTGACCGTCATTCCTCTAGGAGCGCGGTTGCCCGCGCCCTCAAGCAACCTACCCGGAAGGCATACGGGCCGGGCCAGCCGCCTTCCCTATTTGGTTTTGCTCCAGACGGGGCATGCCTAGCAGACCGCGTCACCGCAGCCTCTGGTGGGCTTTTGCCCCACCGTTGCACCCTTACCGCGCACAGCGCGGCGGTTTGTTTTCTGTGGCGCTTTCCGAGGGTCACCCCTCCTGGGCGTTACCCAGCGTCCTGCCCTGTGGAGCCCGGACTTTCCTCTCCGTGTGCATACCCCCTCAGGTGTGACACGCAACGACAGTCTGTCCGACTCCCGCAACAGTTTCAATTTCGTTATTCCACAATTGTTGCCGGAGTTGTCGGTTTTTCCGGTTCCGCAGGCATAGTGAAATGTTCGCACCAGAAAATCATTCGCTGGCAGTTGGGGCAGCTTAAAATCTGCTGACCCCGCTGAAGTTCAATAAAGGTCTGGGGCGGCACGGCTATGTTGCAGCCGGAGCACACGCCGTCCTTCACCGCCACAATGACGGGATGTTCCAGTCGCGAACGGATAAATTCATATCGCATGAAGACGGCCGACGGGATGCCCTTGCTGACCTGCCGCCGTGTTTGTTCCAGCACTGCCATCTCGCCCCTGGATTTTTCCAGTTTGTCTTCCATTCCGCTTTTTTTAACTTCCAGTTCGGCCTGCAGGGAGGAATGACCGAGGTCTGTGTCCGCTAGAGCACACTGCTGATTTGTCAGTTCTTCGAACAGAGCGGTTTTTTCTTCTTCGCGGGAATGGTTTACTTTTTCCATATTGTCCACTTCACGCGTCATGGCCTGGTATTCCCGCGTGTTGCTGACCTGCATGAGCTTGTTTTTGCTTTTCCTGATTTTGGCCGTGTCTTCTTCAATTTCCAGAGCTATGCGTTTCTGTTGTTCTTCAAGGTGGGAAATTTTTTTCAGGATATGCCGGCGCTGGACGTCACTTTTTTCAAAGAGCTGTTCCAGTTCCCAAATCTCGCGGGGAGTTTTTTCCACTTTCTGTCGGACGGTAAAAATGGCGTTATCCACTTTTTGCAGTTCGACCAATTGTTTTATCTGTTCAAAATAAATAGCATCTTCCATGTAATTCCTCCCGTTAAATTCATGCAGGAACGAGCGGACGCCGGGGGGATGAGGACGGCACAAAGAATACTGACAGCGGCGTGAGCTGTTCTTGAAGCAACAGACACAGGCGGCGCATCATTTCTTCCTCTAGGCTGTGGTGCCCCACATCCAGAAGGCAGATTTCCGTTGCGAGGGCTGTGTGATATTTGACATCTCCGGTGATAAACAGTTGTGCGCCCAATCCCGCAGCGTTTTTCAGCAGAGAAGAGCCGGAGCCGAGGCAATAGGCAAGGCGAGTTACGGACTCTGGCTCGTGGCCGCAGATTGCCGCTGTGGAAAGGTCGATATGGCGGGCTAGTGTACGCGTGATTTCTTCAAGGCTGTACGCGCCGGTCAGATCCCCGACGAGGCCGAAACCAGCGGGCAGGCCGCCTTCGTGCAGCGGTGCGCCCATGGGCTCAATAACCGCCGGATTTGTGAGATTGAATTCTTTTGCGAGCCAGCCGGCGGGGCCGTCAAGATTGGCGTCCAACGAAGTGTGCGCGGCATAAAGGGGAACATCTGCGGCAAAGAGGAGCCGCAGAATCTCGCGGTAGGCGTTGAGGCGGTTGGGCAGCCCCGGTTTGAAAGCGAGAGGATGATGGCTTACAATGACGTCCGCCTTTTTTTTCAACGCCAAGCGGACAGATTCTGGCGTCGGATCCAGGCACAGGGCGAGGGTTGCCGCCGTGTCCCTGCTGGAAGCCACCTGCAGGCCGGAAGCGTCCCAGCTTGCGGCGATGGCCGGTGGGGCTGTTTTTTCGATGACGGCAAATATCTCGTTCAACCGCATGGGGAATGCCTCAGCAAACATGTTCGCGCAAATGACGCACGGCGTTGACAAAAAGTATGGTTCCCGGTGGGTCCAATTCGCCGCGTGTCCAGCCGGGATGATTGGTTACGTGATGGAAGGCTTCGGGATGGGGCATAAGCCCCAGCACACGCCCCGTAGGCTCTGTAAGGCCCGCAATGGCAAAAGGGGAACCGTTGGGGTTGTGTGGATAAGCCTGCGTGGCTTCACCACTTTTAGGATCAGCGTACTGCAGGGCGATAAGCCCTTCGACGGCGAGACGTTCAAGACATTCGTCATCAAGGGCGACGATTTTTCCTTCCCCGTGGCGTACGGGCATGGTCAGAAGGGGGAGATTTTTTGTAAAAATACAAGGGCATTGCGGATTGGGCAAAAGACGCGTCCACCGGTCTTCAAAACGGGCGGAATTATTATGTCCCAAGGAAACCTGGCGGTTGAACCGCTCCCCCCCGAGGGCAGGCAGCACACCAAGCTTGACAAGGAGCTGAAAGCCGTTACAGATGCCGAGGACAAGTTTGCCCTGCGCCAGGAAATCATTCAGGCTGTCCAGAAGGGGCGTTCCGTCGTCAAGGCACAGGTAGCGCCAGCGCATGGCGGCGGTCTGCGCTGCGCCCAAATTGTCGCCGTCCAGAAAGCCGCCGGGAAAAATCAAAAAATGGTAGTCAGCAAGACGCGTTTTGCCGGTGACAATATCTGCGAAATATACTACATCGGCCCTGTCCGCACCCGCCAGACGGGCGGCGTGAGCAGTTTCAAGATGCGAGTTTGTGCCGTAACCGGTAATGACAAGCGCGTTGACCGCCATGAAAAACGCCTCCAGCGCTAAAATCCTAAAGAAAATATTTACTACCCAATTTATGGGAGATAGTCAATGCTGGCAAAAAAATTGTCGCGAGCACAGGATATGACCGATTTAGGTAGCAGATTAATTGACCAATTGAGAACCATAGCACGGACAACATCATGGCACAAGGGAAATATCCTAAAGATGCCTGATAGATGGATTGTATTCTACCGTCAGCTTAAAAAACCTTGACCCAAAGTCCTATTTGCTATGAACGTGCAGTTTTCAACGTTGGAAGCAGTGTGTAGCCGACTTCCAGCGTAAATCCGTCTGTTTTGGGAATTTGTTCTTCGCTCAAGAGCGATACACAATCGTTAAATTTGTTAACCAGTTTTTCCGTCACAATGTCAAGCGCGTTCGCCATTTCTTTCGCATTGAGGTCAATCTGTCTGTTAACCACAACTGCCGGTAAATTTTCATTTTTAGTTTTCATAATTTTGGAGAAAATTATACTTGGTGTTCTGGGCTCAGGACTCATTAATTGAGATAAAAATGACACAAATAGCCAAATATATTAATGAGTTCCATTGTGTTGACATGGACTTCGTTGACGCCATCCGTCAGTATGAACCGTTGCACATCTGTGATGTATTTGATAAAATGCATGGTTGCAAATCAATTCGACGACTGTTTGGAAGTGCTTCAAGTCTTATTTTTCCTGACTCTCGCCACCAAATACTGGTATCCATTTCCCATGCGCCATGCCCACGCGCTTTATTCCCACGTCTGGGCTGGAAATCTATCGCCTTTCTCACCAGCATTACGATACATTTCGTCCGTCTTGATTACAGAGTCCGACTCCAGGCCCCCGAGGGGAAAAAATCAAATTCTCTCGGTACCCACTGACGAAATACGTAACAAATGCATATGTTCCATCCCTAACTCCATAAATAGGTGTCGCGTTGAGACCCCTTGGGCAAACCCTCGCAAAGTCAACAGCCAAAGACTACAGGGGATTTCCCTGTAGCATCTGTCTGTTCAAACGTAAAAAACGTGGCTGCGGGCCACATTTATAGTAGAGCGCCGGTTCCATCTCTTTTGATTTATCGTCTAAAGAGGCAAGGCATTCTTGTCGTGCATTCCAGTCAATGGCGTCACGGTGTTACCGCCGGGGATTTTCGGCGAGTTCAGCGCGAAGGCGGTGGATGAGTTTTTTGTCCGCATCCAAAACGGTGAAAAGCCAGCCGTTGACGGCAAATGATTCTCCTGGAGCTGGAACATGCCCGGCTTCCATGCTCAGATAGCCGCCAATGGTGTCCACCGCGTCAGAGCTCAGAGCAATACCGAGTTCTCCAACTTCTTCCAGCAGGGCACGTCCGGTCATTTCATAGACGCTCTCGCCCACGGAACAGATGTCTTCCTCGCGAGGGGCGTCGTGCTCGTCTTCTATGTTGCCCACAATTTCTTCCAGCACGTCCTCAATAGTAATGAGGCCGGATGTTCCGCCGTATTCGTCCAACGCGATGGCGATATGCTGTTTGCGCGCGCGAAATTCTTGCAAAAGAGTGCGGACGGATTTTGTTTCCGGTACGAAAAAGGGTTCGCTCATGACGTCTGAAACTGGCGTTTCAGCATCTTGCGGCTCTATGAGACTAAGCAGCAGGTCCTTGGCGTGCAGAATACCCACAATATTGTCGCGGGTTTCCCTGTAGACTGGGATGCGGGAATGACCAGATCCCACCACAATACGCGCCACTTCGGGGAGTGGCATGTTAACAGGCACGCAGTCGATATCGGTGCGTGGGATCATTGTGTCCTGCACCTGAAGGTCGTCAAAGCGCAAAACGCCCAGCAGCATGGATTCTTCGTCAGTGTCCACGCAACCGAGGGCGCGGGCTTCAACAATGGCTTTTTTCAGAGTTTCTTCGTCGTGCCCGAAAAGCCTGCTCAGGCGCGACCAGATGGTACTGTGAGATTCTGAACCACTGTCCAAAACTGCCTCCTTGGAATGTTGAACCAAGTGAAAAGCTGACTTAAGAACATAACATACTGAAAATATTGATTATTTTTAGTAACTTGTCAATAATTTTAGAATATTTTGTTATTGAGAATATCTATAGCTTTCAAACCATCCTTTCGCGTTTGAAATTGAATTACCGCTCTGGAATTGAACTCAGTCCAGTTGTCACAATGTATGATTACCGGCAGGTCACGGACAGCGTATACAGATTGTATTTACTGATCGCAATCTCTGCAAAAGTGAATCTCTCGGCGTTCCGTCTCGCGAGCACATGATATGACCGCGCTGGTTCACGCCGCCGTAGAGCAGCTGAATAGGGGTCGCACGGCTAAAAGTTTGTCCGTCTTGCCGAAAAGGTAGACCACATCGTCGGCGGCGAAGCAGATTTCCGGCCCCGGAGAGGCTGTGATATCCCCGTCGCGTTGTATGGCAACCACAGTGACACTGTATTTTCTGCGCAGTTCACTCTTGCCGAGACTCAGCTTGCACATGGGGGAATTCGACGCCAAGCGTATGGTCTGCACACCCATATCATGCAGGCGGCCCGCCACCGTATCCAGGGGCCTGACGGCGCTCAGGCGGCGCAGGGTACGGTAGTTCTCCTGCCGGAAGCGCGCGGAGAAATTATCTATGTCCTGAATGGGTACCATATATTGCGTGAGCACGCGGCTGAAGACCTCAATGGAGCTTTCAAATTCCTCGGCTATCACCTCGTCCGCGCCCAGTTGACGTAGTGGGTTGAGTTCCGTCACAAAACGCGTGCGCGCCACGATGTGCAAATTGAGGTTCATATGGCGGGCTTTCATTGTTATAGCGCGCACGGCCGCCGGATCGGAAATGACGATGGCCAGCACACGCGCCTTTTTCGCGCCGAGATGCTCCAGCACCACGGACTGGGAGGCGTCGCCGCAGGTAATGGGCTCCTTGTTCTTGTACCGGCTGACAGTTTCCGGATTCATTTCTAGGATGATATAGGGGATGCTCGATTCCCGCGCCGCACGGGCCAAGTGCTTGCCGCTTATGCCGAAGCCTACAATGATGAGGTGATCTTCCGGGACGTGGACGTTGTTGGGCTCCGCTTCTTTCCATCCACGTGTCACCGGCTCCCCTGCGTACACGGCGGCCATGTCCCCCAAACGGGGAGCTACGGAAATAAGGGCCGGGGTAATCATCATGGTAAAAATGCTGACGCTCAGAAAAGCCTGGTAGTCAAATATCTTCAGCAGCCCTGTCTCCATGCCCGCAGCGGCCAGCACAAAAGCGAATTCCCCCACTTGGGCAAGAGAAAGGGAAGTGATGATGCTGGCACGCAGGGGATAGCCCTGCAAGAGTATCGGGGGTAGGGTCAGGACCGCCTTGACGAGGACAAACAGGGCGGTCAGGCCGATGATCGGTAAAAAATGTCTGATGCAAAATGTGAGGTCCAGCATCATTCCCACGGAAATAAAAAAAAGGCTCATAAAAACATCCCGGTAGGGCAAAATACCGGAAATGACGCTCATGCTGTACTGTGAACGGGCAAGCATGAGACCGGCTAGGAAGGCCCCCAAGGAGAGGGAAAGGCCTATGGCGTTGGTGAGGAGGGCCATGCCCATGCACAGCCCCAAGGTTGTCAGCAGTAGAAGCTCCCGCGTGCGGGTGCGTACCACTATTTCCATGAATCTGTTGATCCCGAATTTGGCGAAAAGCAGCACGCCGCCCAGCACTACCCCTATTTGGGCTAATGTCATCAGGGCATTCTGGAGGGAAAAGTGTATCTTGCCGGCCAGCAAGGGCACGATTAGCAGCATGGGAGCCACCATGATATCCTGAAAAACAAGGATGGCGAGGGAAAGGCTGCCTGCGGGCGTGCTGGTGAGGCCGTGCTCCTGCAGGATGCGCAAAACGATGGCCGAGGAGGAAAGCGCCACAAGGCAGCCCCAGAAAACTCCAATCTTCCAGCTTTCTCCGTACAATGTCACAAGGCCCATGAGAGCAAGCACCGTGAGAGCGAGTTGAAGTCCGCCTCCCAGAAAAACAGGGCGTTTCAGTCTGTTGAGAGCCTCGCCGGAAAGCTCTATGCCGATGGTGAATAGCAGCATGACGATGCCGAGTTCCGCCACATGGCTGATGTCCTGGACATCCTGCACAATGCCGAGCACTGACGGCCCGCATAGGATGCCGGTGAGCAAAAATCCCACAGTTGAGGGCAGCTTGAGTTTGTTGCAGACAATGGTGACTCCAATGGAAAGCAAACAAATGATCACCATTTCGTCGAGCCAGTTTATTTCCATATAATCCTCCAGCGGACGGAGAATGCTTCAGGACTCTATGGGAGAGTCCCATCTTAATAATGATAGAAGCTCAGTGATACTGTCATTGGCACGAAAGCGAGCAAACAGCGCCAGAGTCATCTTAACTAAAGTAGTTTCAACATAATCTGACAGTCACTCCTTGATAAAAGAGGAGAACTCCGTTTTTATGGAAATACAAACACACCATCAACAGGGCACGATCCCCTTATGGAAAGTTTTAATCAAAACGTCATCAAACACAAGACCGAACTTCTCAATCTTGCCGCTGAACCCGGCAAAATCTCAAAAGCCTGTAGGATCATGGGCTTTTCTCGTGACATTTTTTATAGGTGTCAAATGGCCAGAGATGTTGGGAGCGTCGAAGCGCTGTTTGAGGTCAGCCGACGCAAACCGAACCTGAAAAATCGGGTGGAGGAAGCTACGGAGATGACGGTCATCGCGGAGTCACTAACAAGTGATAACGTGGGGCAGATTCGGGGTTTATAAATGATTATCGAACTGACGATAACCAGTTGATTTTTGGAGCCTTTGAGCAGAATTGAACTGCTGACCTCATCCTTACCAAGGATGTGCTCTGCCGACTGAGCTACAAAGGCCTTTTGCATCGCAGTGGTGATCTCTACACATACTCCGTCTCTCCGTCAAGTCTCTTGCAGATTTTTACGGCGGCGAGCAGTTCCGCACCTTACCTTCAGAACTTCTAGATAGTGTCGTCAACATATGTTTGCCCAAATGGCAACGCATCTCTTGTGTGCTCTGCTGCCAGGAACTATGCAGTTTTGGCATATCACGGGGCAATGCCTGGCCACTGCTTCAAACGGAGAAAGGCATTTTCAGCCAACTGCCTGAGACGGCGGAGATATTTGTCATACCCACGTTGGTTTTTGCTGTTTTTTCGGGACGGATATGTCATGAGGTATATATGCTGATACCATGCAAAATCCATTGTGTTTCAGGAAGATTACATGATTATCACTCAATTTTCAATCCTGTTGATGACACTGTCTTGGTATTCCAGACCATATAAGCTTCTCCAGCGTTATTTCGTCCACTTCGCGCATGAGGCGGCCAATATACTGCATCTGCCTACGCTTGGCTTCATGGCCGTGAGTGTGGACGTATCGTCGCACGGCGTCTTCCAGCGCGTGCGGTAATCCAATGTCTGCCAGAACTTCCGGGCTGAGGCGCGTCAGTTGTTCGCCCATATCTTGCAGGGCCAGACTGCGACGTTTAAGAGCGGAGCGACTCGGTTTTGCCGAAAGCTGCTCAATATTGCCGTCCCGGCATCGGCAATGATTTTTTCGCGACATGGGTGTCCGGATTCCCGGGTAACTTCCTTTCTAAAGAGCCATGCCCAATATCACCCCGAGAAGTACAACTGACGAGATAATGCCGTTGAGGGTGAAAAAGTCCGTGTTGATATGGCGCAAATCTTTCTTACGCATGATCCTGTGCTCCACAAAAAGCAGTAGCGCCACGACCGCGCAGGCGGCGAACCAGGGCCAAGAAAGCCCGGCGGCAAAGCCGGCCAGAGGCAAAAAAATGGCTGTCATGACATGGGAAAAAGCCGCGATGGCCAAGGCTGTTTGCGGTCCTGCAACGGAAGGCATGGAAGAAAGCCCGAAGGCTGAATCAAAATCTAGATCCTGAAAGGCATAATATATATCAAAGGCCGCCACCCAAAAAGTTACGCCGAAAAAGAGTAGCACAGGGGCTATTCCCATATTCTGCGGCGTCACGCTGAGCCATCCGGCGAGCGGAGCAAGGCCAAGCGTGGCTCCAAGCCAGAAATGGCAGAAGACCGTAAACCTTTTGAGCAGACTGTACGCGGCGGCAAAGAGCAGAGCGGGAACGGAAAGCCACATACAAACTGCGTTCAGGCATGCGCACGCCGCGATAAAAAGAAGTGCCGTGAAGGCGCAGAAGGCCCAGGTTTGATTTGGGCTGATTTTTCCCGTGACAAGCAGGCGGTTTTGTGTGCGCGGATTTGCGCGATCAAAGTCAATATCCGTAATGCGGTTGAAAGCCATGGCAAAGGAGCGTACCGCCACCATGGCCACAGTCAAAAACAGTAAACTGCGCGCCGGGGGAAGGCTTCTGGCCGCCAAAATCGCGCCCGTGTAGGCATAGGGCATGGCAAAAACAGAATGCTCAATTTTGATCATTCTGCAGATGTCACCAAACTGGCCGAAAGGCATGGTTAACCTCCTCACCGCTGGATTAGCTGCCGCAATCCCTAGCATCGTCGTGCAGGGGCATTCTATTATCTTGGCAGTGGTCTGGGGAGGATGTCCCAAGGCCTGTGCCGCCGGTTGTGCAGATAATGTCGAAGATTTTTCCGTTAGGGCCAGAGCCGTGAGTAGATGGCGACAGTGACCTGGAGGCTCGTTGCGGGGAGCATTCGACCCTGTGGCGGTAAAAAGCGGTCTGTCGTTTGTGTGCAGCAATGTTGCCGGTCGGCAGGCAAATGGCAGTGCTCGACTGATACAGGTGCCGGTGCGCGGGAAAACCCGCTTGACAGGAATATATGAGGGAAAGGCTCGGCAAAAAATGGCCTTGGACGCGGGGTGCGGGATGCAGTGTGAGCAACATGAAATCTCCGTATGTTTTGTATCGCGGTAAATCCTTGTGGATATATTATTGTAGCCGCAAGCGCTATGCGTTACAAGTATTATTGCCCGAAGGAATTATCGCTGTTCGCAAAAAGCGGAGTTGAAGCGAGTCGGCATATCCAAAAAATGGAGGCGAAACGATGACCAGCCGCAGTCAGGACGATACGCGGAGTCTGCGGATTCTAGGCACTGGGAGATTGCCCTCCCCGGAGAACGGCCCTGACGTGCGTCTGCTGGAATTTTTTCCCAACTGTTATCCGGCGCGGCCGTATGTCATCAGCATTGTTTTTCCGGAGTTCACCTCTCTCTGCCCGGTCACCGGGCAGCCGGACACGGGAATCATCAGCTTGGAATATATACCGGAAGATCTGTGTGTGGAATCCAAAAGTTTCAAACTCTACATGTTTGCCTTTCGCAATCACCGGTCTTTTATGGAAACCATTACCAATACGATTCTGGATGATCTGCGCGTTGCAATTGATCCTTGCTGGTGCCGTGTCAAGGGCCTGTTTGCCTCGCGCGGCGGCACGCGCATCCATGTTTTTGCCGAAGGCTTCAAAAGCCTGCCGCCGGAGCGTGATGGTCAGCTTCGTGATGCCGTGCGGGCCTGGAAGGCGGAGCCTGATCCACATCGTCCGTAATATCGGGCGTAACATGATCAAAACGGTCACAAGAAGTTTCCATGGGATTGCGAAAAAATGCCTTAAAATATAACACAGTGAATGCCCTACAGGCTTCCCGGCAATCGTGATACCGCAACCTTCAGAAAACTGTATGCAAAAGTCTGCCAAACTTTGGGTGGCGTTCACAACGCCATCTGTTTTTGTCCGATACAAGGCATGTTTTCTGCCCATCTTTAAGTGGAGATTCTCGAAAAAAGTTGCTCTGCTCTACAAGGATTTGCAGGCAAATCCTTGCCGCGAGATGCTTGCAGATGGGCTTTGTCTGCCGTAAATCAAGCATCTCAATCATTAAATACTCTAAAAACGACGGCTCCCAGCTGGGCGTCGAGGTACAGTCTGAGACTTTTATAGAATCCGGCGGAGTATAAGACAACATCTGTCGAACGGCCAAACAAAAACACGCCCAGCGTCCCCACAAACATGGACGCGCTGGCTGTGTTTCAAAAATGGTGTTGCACGCAGTCAGAAGATGCTTTTTAAACGGGATCAGAATTGAATCAATTCTTGTACGGCGAAATGGCCCGCAGATTTTCTACTATGCCGGGCAAATGTTCAATGACGTAATCCACCTCTTCCTCAGTGGTATAGCGGGAAAGGGAAAGACGCACAGAGCCGTGAGCGTAGTTGAACGGCACGCCAATGGCCCTGAGGACATGTGACGGCTCCATGGAGCCGGAAGTGCATGCCGATCCGGAACTGGCGCAGATACCGAGGCGGTCGAGCATGAGCAGAATGGCCTCGCCCTCCACGTTTTTGAAAGCGATATTGGTGGTATTCGGCAGGCGGTTTTCCGTGTCGCCGTTGATCAGACAATCCGGCACGCGCGCCACAATACCCTGTTCAAGCTTGTCGCGCAGTCGTGCCATATCAATACGATCTTCCTGTATGTGCTCTCCGGCAAGTTTCGCGGCCATGCCGAGACCGACAATATAAGGCACGTTTTCCGTGCCGGCCCTACGCCCACGTTCTTGATGGCCTCCCCGCAAAAATGGGCGGAAGCGGACGCCCTTGCGTGCATACAACACACCGATGCCCTTGGGCGCGTGGATTTTATGTCCCGAGAAGGAGAGCATGTCCACCGGCATATGGGAGAGGTCAATGGGCGTTTTGCCAACGGCCTGTACGGCGTCGGTGTGAAAGAGCACGCCGTTTTTCTTGGCGGCTTCGGCCATGCGCTGTATGGGGTAGATGTTACCCACTTCGTTGTTGGCGAACATGACGGAAATCAGGGCGGTATCGCTTGTGAGGGTCCGCAGGTATTCATCCTGGTTGATCCGACCCTTGTCGTCCACATCTAGGTAGGTAACGCGATAGCCTTGGCGCTCCCAGTATTGGGCTACATTGAGTATGGCCGGATGCTCCACGCGGGTGGTGAGCAGATGCCGTTTTTCCGGCTGTGTTTGCAGGGCTGACCAGACGGCGGTACTGTCGCTTTCGGAACCGCAGGAAGTGAAGATGATTTCTTCCGGGTCCGCCCCCAGCAGCGCGGCGATGCGCGAGCGTGCCTGAAACACAGCGGAAGCTACCTGACCACCGAAAGTGTGCATGCTGGAAGGATTGCCGTAGAGGTCGCGCAGATAGGGCAGCATGGCCTCCAGCACTTCCGGCGCCACGGCCGAGGTGGCGTTGTTGTCAAAATAGGCGGTGTTCATATATCAAGCTTCCTCCACAATCAAGTCCAGTTCCACATGTTCGCGCAAAAGTCGTTCTACCAGATTACGAATGGTCACATCGCTGGAACGGCACTGCGAGCACCGCCCGTGCAGGGAAACTACCACACGGCGTCCGTCCACATCCACCAGTTCAATGTCGCCCCCGTCCGCCGCAAGTTGCGGGCGTATTTCATCGTCTATGATTTTGAGTATCTGCTGCATGCGCTGCACATTTGTCAGGCTCGGCCTTGGCCTAAGTTCTGTGAATGGCTTTTGCTTCAGCTCCGCCGTAAGGATTTGCACGATTTCGTTCCGGCAGTCGCCGCACGCGCCGCCGGCTTTGGTATAGTTGGTGGCTTCTTCCAATGTCTTGAGGCCGTTCTCCCGAATGGCACGGATAATCTGTGCGTCAGTCACGCCAAAACATTTGCAGACAAGTTTGCCTTCCTCATGGGTGTGGGGCACCGGCGGCTCTCCTTTCCACTGACGTATGGCGGCCTCCAAGGCTTCCTGCCCCATGACGGAGCAGTGCATTTTTTCCTTTGGCAGACCGCCTAAGGCTTCAGCGATGTCCCTGTTTGTCAGTTTGAGGGCGTCGTCCACCTCCCTGCCCTTGATCATGTCCGTCAGTACAGAGCTTGAGGCAATGGCGCTGGCGCAACCGAAAGTTTCAAAACCGACGTTTTCAATAACGCCTTTGTTGTTGATTTTCAGATAGAGCTTGAGGGCGTCGCCGCAGGCAAGGCTGCCCACCTCGCCTATGGCGTTGGCGTCCGGCAGGGCGCCGGCGTTATGCGGCTGCAGAAAATGGTCATACACAGCGTGCGTATAGTTCCACATAGTTGTTTCTCCTGGAGCATATTAGCGTTGAAACACTCCACTCTGTGTAACCCCGGCGCATTGCGCCTGCGTTTCGCTGACGGGCGGAGATGTTCCGCGTTTCGTCGCCAGAGTATCTTCATTTTAAAAATACTCTGAAAATACAGAAGAACATTACGTCCGACCTGTGAAGCTGAACGGCGCTTCCTGATAGACGTAATAGTTAAGCCAGTTGCTGTAAAACAGGTGGGCGTGCGCCCGCCAAGTCATCTGCGGCATGGCCGCAGGATTGTCGTCTGGGTAATAGTTTTTCGGGATGGCGGGGTTGATCCCTTTTTCTAGATCGCGCCGGTACTCAGCATCCAAGGTACCTCTGTCGTATTCCAAGTGCCCTATCATGAACACCCTGGTATGGTCCTCACTCTCAAGCACGGCAAGCCCGGCCTTGTCGGACTGCGCGAGAATATGCAGTCCCGGTGTCCGGCGAGCGGCCTCCGCCCGTATTTCCGCATGTCTGGAGTGGGGGATCGTAAATTCGTCGTCAAAGCCTCTGAAAAGACGGCATTCCGGGCAGAGTACAGAATGTTCGAAAACACCGGAAATTTTTGCGGGCAGGTCACGTTTAGGCAGTTTGTAGAAATGGTAGAGAGCAGCCTGTGCCGCCCAGCAGAGGTAGAGTGTGGAGTACACATGCTGCGAGGCGTAATTCATGATTTCAAGCAGTTCGCTCCAGTAGTCCACAGTCTCAAAGGGCAGATGTTCAACAGGCGCACCGGTGACGACCATGCCGTCAAAGCTGCAATGGCGTATTTCGGCAAAAGTTTTGTAAAAACGCTCCAAATGTTTCTGCGGCGTGTGCTTGGAAACGTGATTCGCCGTGCGCAGCAAGGTTATGTTGATCTGCAGGGGGGTGTTGCCGAGCAGACGCAATAGTTGCGTTTCCGTGGCTATTTTGGTGGGCATCAAGTTGACTAGGGCGATTTCCAGCGGACGTATGTCCTGCGTGATGGCTCGGTCTTCCGTCATGACAAAGATGTTTTCAACCTCCAGGGCTGATCTAGCCGGGAGGTCTGCGGGAATTTTTATTGGCATGGATGATCCTTTACAATGTTTACACCAGAAATATAATCACATTCTCTCCACTGGCAAGCACCCCCGTCACTTCGCCATGTTGTCTGCCATGTGTAGGGGATGGTCAGGGCATCAGGGGGAAGGTGTTCTCCTTCGTCTGGGTCATGGGGAATGTCGACGCAATTACATATGAGCGCTGTGTTTTGTCCCAGCGTCGCAATGCCGTACCAGACCCCGCAGGGAATGCGTAGCAGGCCGTAGTGATCCGGGCGCCCCAGCAGGTATTCCCGCAGCCAGCCAGCCGTTGGTGAGACTGCTCTGCCGTCAAAGAGCACAATTTTTGCCCTGCCGACGGGCACGGCAAAAAGTTGCGTCTGACGGCGGTGGCGTTTCCAGGCTTTGACCGCGCCAGGCTCAACTTCCGAAAAATAAATTTCACCGAAGTTCCCGTTAAAATCTGGCAGTAGGGGAGAATCAGCCTTTAAAAAATGCAATACCGGGCCGCCGGTTGCGGAGATCATCCGCAACGGCTGAAAGATCGCCCCGTCTATATCCGGATTCTCCGCCTGAAATCCTTGCGGAATTTTTTTCGGCGTGTCCATGTCCGTCAACGCGTCCATATCAGCTTGCGCTGCGCTGCCGCGTTCTCGTAAGCCGCTATCTGGCCTAAAGTAAAATTCATGATGTTTTGGGGCTTTTTACCGCCTTCGCCATTGTAGAAACAACGGTACCAGTCCGCCGTATAGCGTATGGTTTCATCAAACTGGAGGGTTGCCTTCCAGTTCAGGTGGGTAAGTGCCTTGTCACAGCAGAGTTTGAGCAGTGTGGATTCCTTCATGCCGGCCTGACCGGCCTTGTCCATTGCCACATGAAAATCTGGCCAGTATTTTGCCAGAGATTCGGTGATTTCGGCCACCGTGTTGTTGACGCCGTCGGCCGGGCCGAAGTTGTACGCCTGGCCGCGCGGATCAAAGGGGTGCCCCTGATTGTCGAGCAGACGTGCTCCAAGCCACAGGTATCCCGAAAGGGGTTCAAGAACAAGCTGCCAGGGTCGGGTTGCTAGGGGGCTTCTTATAACTGCTGGGCAGGCTTGGCTCCAGGCGCGCGCGCAGTCAGGCACTATGCGGTCCTCCGCCCAGTCACCGCCGCCTATCACGTTGCCAGCGCGGGTTGTGGCGCATGCCGGGCCGCTTTGAAAGAAGCTCTGAAAATAGGAGTGGGCAATGATTTCGGCGCAGCCTTTGGAGGCGGAATAGGGGTCGGCTCCTCCGAGATGGTCGGTTTCCCGATAGCCCCATATCCATTCGTCGTTGCGGTAGCATTTGTCGGAGGTGATCAGCACTAGCGCCAGCAGGGCTGAGGATCTCCGCGCGGCTTCAAGAACATTGAGGGTGCCCGTCATATTTGTTTCAAAAGTTTCCGCCGGAGCCGCGTAGGATTTTCGCACAAGGGCCTGCGCCGCCAGATGGAAAATCACTTCGGGCCTGAAACGGTCTATGGCGTCGTCAAGAGCTTGCCGGTCACGGATGTCGCCGCGTATGTCCATCAGATGTCCGCCGAGGTTTATGGCCGAAAAATGCGAAGGCGTTGTGGGGATGCCGTCGGCATAGCCGCCCACCTCCGCCCCCAGGCGGAGGAGCCAGGCCGCGAGCCAGGATCCCTTGAAGCCCGTGTGCCCGGTGACAAATACCCTGCGTCCCCTGTAAGCGTTGGCAAACATATATTTTTTCTGAATAATGTGTAAATGTTCCGTTGCGGAGAGTCGTGATTGCCTTGTTCTATACCCAGAAGGCGCGGCCGGCATCCCAGAGTTCATTCAAACGGAAGGAATCCCGTAGCGTGTCCATGCACTGCCATTGTCCGGGATGCTGGTACATGGAAAGTTGGCCTTCCGCAGCGAGGCGCTGCATGGGCTCCTTTTCCAGATCGCAGGATTCGTCTTCGCTCAGATAGTCCAAAAAGGCGTGTTTGAAAACAAAAAAGCCACAGTTGATATATTCATTGAGTAGGGGCTTTTCTTCCCAGGCAAGAATTTTGCCGGCCTCGTCCGTGCGCACCGTGCCGAAACGTGAGGGCATACGCACCCCGGTAAATGTGCCGATAGTTCCAGACTCCTCATGAAATTTCAAAATATTGTCTAAGTCGATGTCCGCAAGGCCGTCGCCGTAGGTCACCATGAAACGCTCCCCGTCAATGTGCCCGGCAACGCGCTTGAGTCGTCCGCCCTTGAGAGTTTTCTGCCCTGTGTCGCACAGCGTCACGCGCCAGTCTTCAATACCGGTGGGGTGCGCGATGATGTTTCCGCTTTTGAGCTCCACTGTGAAGTCCGTATGACGTATATTGTAGTCGTGAAAATACTGCTTTACGACCTCGCCTTTGTAGCCCAGCGGCAGGATGAAATCTCTAAAGCCGTATCGAGCGTAAATGGACATGATGTGCCACAGTACGGGACGCCCGCCTATCTCCACCATGGGTTTGGGTTTGACGGAGGTTTCCTCGCGCAGGCGTGTGCCCTTGCCGCCGCACATGATGATGACTTTCATTTTTTCTCGCTTGCTTTTGCCCGGTTGCGCGCAACGACGCGCCGGATATTTTTAAGACCGTTGCAAATTAATAAAACATGTTTAATTTATTCAATAAAATCGAGGTTGTTTTTATAGGCAGTTAGCGTGTATCTTTTGAAAAATCAATATATTACAGATAATAATTTGCAATAGTCTTTTTTGATTACCGGGAGCAATAATCATTTGAATCAAGCTGCGTGGCCCACTTTGGTCGCTATAAAGTAGCGTTTGACCTTTTCCGGATGGCGCTGACGCCTGCGCAAAAAACTACGCGTTATCTCTATAACCTCTTGTTTATTGTCCCACCGCCTGGGAGGGTTACCCCCCCCCCTCAGCTTTAGATAGTGTCGTCAACAGATATTTCTCAAACGGCAACGCATCTTGTGTGTACTGCCGCGCTACCGTTGGAGAAAGGCATTTTCAGCCAACTACCCGAGACGGTGGAGATATTTGTCATATCAGCGTTGGTTCTTGCGGTTTTCCCTGGGCGGAATCACCACTCGCATATCCGGCTCGTTCCACGAGCACCTCGCCATCATAGCTATCATATCCCTTGTCCGCGATCAGGTTATCGGCAGCACTTCACGTCACGTGCTTTGCGCGAGCAACGGGAAGCCTGTAGGAGGTCTGGTGAGTGATTATATAAGTAGCATATTTACTCCTGGAGTCTCTGCCCGGAGCCGGAGAATTATTGGCGGATAGGTGGTACGATGCTGCATGGTTTAGCAATGCTCTGCCCAATAAGGGCATAACAGCTTGTATTCCATTTGTATTCCATCCGGGGGAAAAAGGCCGCAGTCGAGTTGGAAAAAGCCCGTTGTGTATGATAAAAACCTCTATAAGCGGCGGCATAAAATCAAGCTTATGTATTAGAAGCCTCAAGACTTGGCGCAGAATTGACATGCGATATGACTAGTGCGCTCATAGTTCTTTTCAGCAATATGTTTTAGCTGCTTGTGTCATTTTTATCTCAATTAATGAGTCCTGATCCCAGCTAACTGATTAAATAGTTATGTTATTCGGCATGATGCTGGTGATTATAGCCTCAAGAGAGCGTATGGTCAAGGTTCGTCAATTTCAAACTAGCACACTACACGATTTCCCAAACCCGTCAAGCTCGGCCAGCGCACTACGGCATGGAGAGCGACAGACATTGTCACCCTGTTAGGGCGTATTTTCCAAAAGAAAGAAGCTGAAAAATGAAAGGTAGGGAAGAGCGGAATGTCCCCGTCGGGGGATCTAGACAAGAATACTTCACAGGGACAAAAGGAGCAAACCCTCCAAAACCGACAAGCCGTGGCGTCCGCCTGGACAAGCTCACCACTTACCAAGCAAACAGGGCGATGCTTCAGGGGCTGACGGAAATAGCGACATTCGCCGTAGGAATAAAACGGGAGGTTGCTTGACAGGGGGGGCGCAAGTGTGACAAGAATTAGGCGAAAACATTTTCCGAGGATCGGAAAATGTTTTCGCCTCCTTGGTTATGCCCCGCCCCCGCTCGGCGGGGTTTTTAATTTTCATGGCACACCTCTATTTTGTGCCTGCGGCGGCCTGTTCAAAAAACTGTTCCAGGTCAGTACGACGCCAGACGGTAGCGCGAGCTGAAAGATGAACCCTGTTTGCCCTTTAGACATATCCCCACACTTATCAGAAATAGCCCTCAACTCTGCCCTTGTCCTTTTCTTCTCCGGCAAAGCTATACAAGCTAAAGTCGCTTTTACTGCTATAGGCAAGGCTTTTTGCCAACTCTTAAGATTTATCCGCAACTTTCCGATTGTGGTGGAGCTTGTTTTGGTATCTTTTACTTGAGCGGCAAGTTTGGCCTTAAGTTCTGTAATGCGTGCGGTGGCGGTGGCAAGTTGGTCGTCTTGACGGTTGGTATTACAGGAGATATTTGCATCAAGGGGGGGGGCTACTCCATTTTGTAAAATCTTTTTTAGTCGCTCTTCTTGCCGCTGTTTATCCCGCTGTTTTCAGTCTTCCTAATCAAGACGATGCACGGTAAAATCTTTATCCTTAAAGATGGCGGACTTTAAAAAAGGAGACTTCGTCAAACCCAAGAAATCCTTTTTCTTTGACATAGTCTCTAAACTCCTCTTCCCGCGATATTACAAGCCTGTTGCCAGTGCTGTCATCG
>JAITNF010000048.1 GCA_031290615.1 Desulfovibrio sp.
TCGAAAATCTCGACGGCGGACCGCAAAGTTCCCGGCATGTACCAGCAGTCGTCATCGGGGAAAGCGACATATTCGCCCGTGATATGCGGCAGCAAAATATTGCGTCCCCGCGACACTCCCCAGTTGGGGACGGGGAAAATACGCAGGGGAAAGGCTACTTCAAATTTCCGGAAAAGTGGTCGAAGAAGATCCGGAGGATTTTGATCCGCCACAAGCACTTCAAAATTGCCGCGGGTTTGTTCCTCCAGACTTGCGAACAGGCAGCCCAATTCAGCCGTGCGATTCACCGTTGCGACAAGCAGGGAAAACTTCACGGCCTCGGCTCCGCTTCTTCCGCCTCGCCACAAAGGCGTTCGGTCAGCCTCTGCTGGAACAGACCGAACGCCTTGCGATAACGGCGAATACGGTCGGCATATAGAATTTGTGCGGGAGGCCCTTTCAACATCAGTTCAGACTTGTAGATGAGGTATTTTTGGAAGTATACTATAAATCTGTCTAAAAAATAAATACTCTCCGGAAATTATGGAATTACAAGCTCTCTGACGGCGTCGCGTTCCGTTCCGGGGCCGTGTCTTCAAAGGACGTATACGGAGAGATATACATCAAATCCACAGCACCAACGGGGCCGTTGCGCTGTTTGCCGATGATGATTTCAGACGGCCCCTGTGGGGGGCGCTCCGAGGCCTTGTGGTATTTGTACACGTCATCGCGGTAGATGAACATGATCACATCCGCGTCCTGCTCAATGGCGCCTGACTCACGCAAATCCGAAAGAATTGGGCGTTTATCGCTCCGTTCCTCCACCTTGCGGTTCAACTGGGAAAGCGCCACCACAGGCACATTCAATTCCTTGGCAAGCCCTTTCAGGGAGCGGGAAATCTCGGAAATTTCCAGTTCGCGGGAATCAATATTACGGCGACCCGCGCGCATGAGCTGCAAATAATCCACAACCACGAGTTCGAGTCCCTTATCCGCCTTAAGCCGGCGGGCGCGGGCGCGCAGTTCCATGGTGGAGAGAGCGGGCGTGTCGTCAATAAACAGCGGTGCTCCGCGCAGGACGTCCGCCGCAGTGTACAGACGTTGCCAATCATCGTCCGTTAGCAGGGAAGGGCGACGCAGACGACTCATGTCCACCCTGCCGCAGATGGCCAGCATGCGCTGCATGAGTTGCTCCTTGCTCATTTCCAGCGAAAAGATGGCGGTGGGGGTATGTTGGCTTGCAACGGCGGCCAGAGCCATGTTGAGGGCAAAAGCTGTTTTACCCATGCTGGGACGCGCGGCCACAATGATGAGGTCAGATGGCTGAAGCCCGGCCGTCAGCCTGTCCAGACGGGAATAACCGGTAGTCACGCCCGTGACCACATCCCGCGAGGCAGCTAGCGCGGTAAGTTTTTCAAAAATCGGAACAATCAAAGCTCCGGCCGAGACAAAATCCCGGCAGGCGGTGCGTTGCGCCACGGAAAAAATCGCCTGCTCGGATTCGTCCAGCAGGACGGATACTTCCTGAGAGGCATCAAAACAGTTGCTGATAATGCCGGAGCAGACGTCTATGAGCTTTCGCTGGAGGGCCTTGTCGCGTACAATGACGGCGTAATATTCCGCATTGGCACCGGAAACCACGGCCTGAGCGAGTTCCGCTAGATAGACGGCCCCACCGGCGCTCTCCAGCTCATTCCTGTCCTTGAGGTGTTCCGCCACGGTGACAAGGTCAATGGGGGCATTTTTGCGGAACAATTCCAGAAAGGAACGGAAAAGAACGACATGGGAAGGCAGGTAAAAATCATCGGGAACCAGAACGTCCACAAGGCTGTGTATGAGATCTTTGCGGCAGAACACGCCGCCGATCACCGCCTGTTCCGCATCCACGCTGTGCGGCGGCACACGGCGCAATATGTCCAAAGCGCCGTCACCTGCTTTGCGGCCGGAAGCGGCGCTATTTTGTTGTTGTTGGGACATGGCTGAGTGAAAAGAAGCCGCTAGATCACGGCATCTTCTCCAGCCTTTCGGGTTGCGTCGTTTTCGACCGGGGCACTTTGCGCGGCCGGGACTTCTTCCGCAATCTTGTTTTCTGAAACCACCTTCACCTGCACCATGGCAATGACGCTTGCGTGCAGGCGTACTCGCACAGAATACTCGCCGATCTGGCGTATGGGCGCGTCCAGCAGAATGCGACGGCGGTCAATTTTCATTCCGAGAGCGGTCAGCGCGTCGCCGATTATGGTGGTGGTGACGGAGCCGTACAGTTTGCCGTTTTCACCAACATGCACGGGAATGGCCACATCAAGAGCTTCTAGGCGGGTCTGGATATCTCTGGCCCAGGCACGTTGGGCGTCTATACGCGCCTCCAGCTTTTTGCGCTCCAGTTCAAAAACTTTAAGATTGGCGGGGCTAGCCGTCATGGCAAGTCCCTGCGGCAAAAGCCAATTACGGCCGTAGCCAGCCTTCACATTGACAACATCGCCCAAATTACCGAGATTTTCAACGTCGGCGCGCAATATCATTTTCATCTCCGCCTCCTTAAATCATGCTCTTTTTCTTGACGACATTGTCGTGCGTGGCGGTGTAGATGAGCAAGGCCATCTGGCGGGCGCGTTTGATTTCCCGCGTCAGAAGACGCTGATGGTGCGCGCACGCGCCAGTGATGCGACTGGCGAGAATCTGCCCGCGGTCGGTAATGAAATCACGCAGGATATCCGGGCGGTTGTAATTGAGGGGTAATTTTTTGTCGGCGCAAAAACGGCAGAATTTGCGGCGTGGAGCAAATTTTTTTTTGAAAAGCATATTACGTTTCCTCCCCGACCGCCGTATCGGCCAATTTGACTGTCATGAATTTGAAAATTCCGTCACTGATACGGATATTGCGTTCCAGCTCGGCGACAAGAACGGCCGGGGCCTGATATTTCAGGCGGGTGTAATAGCCGCGCATCTGTTTGCGTACGGGGTAGGCTAGATCGCGCATACCCCAGTTGTCCACTTCCGTCACAACGCCGCCTTCACGCTCAATGACACCGGTGAGGACGGCAATGATGGATTCGCGTTTTTCGGTGGAAAATTCCGGTGACAGGAGCAACATAGTTTCAAATTTCCGCATACAATTTCTCCTTGTGGATTGGCAGCCTGCGGTTCCTGATGGTCTCAGCAAGCAAGGAAAAAACTTTATACAGGCACAGCGCATTTTTGTCAAGCGTCACCATACCCCCCCCCACGGTGTTGCTTGAATGTCACCGTTGTTTTATGATGACCGATTTTTGAGAGTGTTCGCTTACAGATTGATCACAAACGAAATGATTAGGTTCTGTTTTTACGGCCAATGAATTATCAACCGCTTACACCATTAAACGATTTAAAATCCGGAAAAACAGACAAAATCTATCGGTTGGTGAATACTCTTGATTGAATCAGTCAAATACCCCCAGGCAAAGCCTAGTGCCTGAAAATACTGAACCGCTCAAAACGGTTCGAATTTGATAAAACCAGCCATGGACGAAACCCGCAGTTTCGGTGGTATACTTGTCAAGATATGAGCATGGTCAGGAAGAAAATGTTCTTCCGTGCGGGATCTTGATTTGATCTCCGCCGATGACGTAACCAGTGTGGTTTTCGGACTCACATGGGCTTCTATGGATTATATGATGGGGCGAAAGATGGGACTTGAACCCACGGCCACTTGGGCCACAACCAAGTGCTCTACCAACTGAGCTACTTCCGCCATATTGTTGCGACAGTGGGTCTGGTGCCTGCCAGAAAACGGCGCGGAAAGTTCCAGCACAGAAGCGATCCCGACCTAAAAGCCAATTAACGTTTTGAATATTGGTATCTGGCGCGAGCGGCACGCAACCCGTATTTTTTGCGTTCTTTTTTGCGCGCATCGCGTGTAAGCAGTCCGGCCTTTTTGAGCACGGAGCGCAGTTCCGGCTCTACAACTAGAAGCGCGCGGGAAATGCCGTGGCGTACTGCCTCAGCCTGACCTGTAACTCCGCCGCCCGCAACATTGACCCTGACGTCAAGTTTGTCGGCAAGTTTTGAGAGCACAAGGGGCTGACGAATAATCATCTGGAGCGTTTTGCGGGGGAAATATTCTTTACAGGCACGCCCGTTGACAGTAATGACGCCGGTGCCGGCATAAAGGCACGTGCGTGCGGTGGCGGTTTTGCGGCGACCTGTGCCGTATTCAAATTTTTTGTTCATCGTGTGAACTCCTGGAGCGGTTTAATAAGGCAGTACCAGCAACTGCGGATTTTGAGCAGTATGTGGATGCCCTGGGCCAGTGTAAATTTTGAGTTTTTTCAGCATAGCGCGGCCCAAGCGGTTTTTTGGCAACATGCCGCGCACGGCGCTCATCAGAACGCGGGCGGGCTTGGCAGTCAGCATATCGCCGAGTGTCGTCGTCTTGAGACCGCCAACCCAGCCGGAATGGCGGTAATATTTTTTGTCAGCCAGTTTTGTGCCTGTAGTTTTGATTTTTTCGCAGTTGACAACCACTATAAAGTCGCCGTTATCCATGTGCGGGGCAAATTCCGGTTTGTGCTTGCCGCGCAGACGGTGAGTAATCTGGCTTGCAAGTCGGCCGAGAACCTGCCCCTGTGCATCCACTACAAACCATAGACGGTTGATATCCTTGGGCGTGGGACTGAACGTCTTCATGAATACCAATTCCTTGTTATTTCGTTTCCAGATAAAAACCGCGTTCTTGCCCGAGAGTCGCAACGGCGGAAAAAATCTTACGGGGCAGTTATGCTTTTTTAAAGTAAAACTGTCTTAAAGTTAAAAGAATATATTTTTGGAAAACGCAAGTCAAGTGATTTGTGAAAAATCGAGAATATTTTATCCGGTCAAATGACGCGCTGCACACATCGTAACAAATAATGTGCTTGTTGACAACCGCCGCGTAGAGATTTGACATAATACCTACGTCGTGTTTTTCTGAAAGCGGTTTTTTGAAGAATCAGAAGCCGAATTTTATGCCGTCTGATGTCTACGGCATTCTGAAAAAATCGTGTGAGCGCATTTATGCTTGTTTGAATGCAATTTAAGTGGAGGAATCATGGCTCTCAAAAAAGGTGACAAGGTTCGTGTTCACTATACAGGCTCCCTGTCCGACGGCACGGAGTTTGACTCTTCCAGGGAGCGGGAATCCCTGGAATTTACCTTGGGTGAAGGATCATTTATTTCCGGCTTTGAAGCCGCTGTTGAAGGGCGTGAACCCGGAGAAACTGTTACGGTGACAGTCCCCTCTGATCAGGCTTACGGCGAAGCGGACCCTGAACTTGTTTTCACGGTGGCGCGCATGCAGGTGCCGGGTCACATTCCGTTGGAAGTGGGAACCACATTGCGGCTTGAGAATGAACAGGAAGGAAAGATGGACGTTGTCATCACCGGGGTCGGGGAAGACGATATCACTCTGGATGCCAATCACCCATTGGCTGGTAAGAACCTGACCCTTGAAATTGAAATTCTCGGCGTGGAGTAGGGCGGTTTGACTTTGAAAAAGTAAAATTGTCCAAGCGTAAAATACAGAGTGGGTTATCTGGAAATGGAATGATATGCCCGTCTTGCGGCAGGCGCGCGCCGTCCCATGGCAAAACGCGTCCAGTCTCGGCGCAGAACCACTTGCAGCATGATGCAGGCTTGCAGACACTGGGACAGGAGCATAGCCAAAAAAACGCCGGCCGCCGTACCCCAGAGAACATGTCCTAGAAGCCAGCCGAGAGGCAGGCGTACCAGCCAGGATGCGCCGCCGAAAATCATCAGGTTGTACTTAGTGGCACCAGCCCCCACCATGATGCCGCCCATTATTGAGCTGGCTACGGAAAAGGGCGTGGAAAGCAGATTGTGAGTCAGATAGGAGACAGTCTGGGTCTGTGTGCCGGGATTGCAAGAGAGTATGCGCGCAAGTTCCGGCCGGAACGGCCAGAGCGCGGCGGCAATCAGAGTCATGGCCGCTGTGCCCAAGCACACCATGTTCAGGGCAATTCGTTTGGCTTCCTCCGCCTTGCCTGCGCCAAGGCAGTTACCCACCAGCACAGCCACGCTCATGTTGAAGGCCATGCCCGGCATGAAAAGTAGCGCCTCTATCCGCAGGCCGGCAGTCAGACCAGCCAGAGCGTTCACGCTGTCCTGCGGCAGAGACGCCACTAGCGCGAAAAGCGTGAGATAGCCGCTTTGCCATACGAAGGCATCCGCGCCAGCTGGCAGGGCCACCTTTAACAGGTAGGGCAGGCCCGCCCTGAGCCAGCGTAAATCCGGCATGCTCCTCTGGCACAGATAACCGGATCCGCATAGTAAAAAGCAGTTGCCGAGAGCCCCTAGGAACTGTGCGCCGAAATTGGCCCAGGCAATTCCCGTGTAACCAAAAGTGGGAAGGCCGAAATAGCCAAGTCCGAAACCCAGACAGGCAAATAGATTGACAATGCAGGTCAGGGACGCCACCAACAACGACGGTACGACCTGCCTTGTGACGCGAAACAGTACGCCCGACGCGGAATACAGATACTGGACGGGTAGGGCAAGCATGGCTACCCGCCATAATTCGCGACTGATAGGCATAATGCTGTCCGGAATCATGACAAGGACAAGGATATCATTCCCGAAACAGTAGCCCGCAAGCGCTGTCAGAATACCCAGACCCAAGCTGCCCACTGCAGTCGCGCCCACATAGCGCCGCGCCCTGAGAAGTTTGCGCGCGCCGAGGGACTGACTTATGGATGCAATGGCTCCGTTGGAAACGGCCATGATGATGACCATCAGAAAAAGACTGATCTGCGTCACCATGCCGAGGGCGGCCTGAACGTCGGCGCTTATCTGGCCAGCCAACCACACCGTGGTGAAGCCCGTGAGAACCACAAGGTACATCATGAGCATCTGCGGCCAAATCAGTCGCCAGACGGCACGCGGGGAAGTGTCCAGATCAATATCGTTCATTTAAAACAGCGCGTCAGGTCATCAAGAGTTTCACGCCTGCGTATCAGTTTGGCGGTGCCGTCCGCGCGGATAAGCACCTCAGCCGGCCGGCAACGCTGATTGTAATTGGAGGCCATCACAAAACCGTAGGCACCGGCATCCAGAATCCCCAGTACGTCGCCTTCCCGCATGGCCGGCAAAAGGCGAGCTTTCGCCAGAATATCGCCGCTTTCGCAGATATTGCCCACAATGGTCTGTTTTACGGGATCCAGAGCCGCCGTTTCCCCTTCCGCGCGGTAAATTTCCACATCGTGGAAGGAGTCGTACAGCATGGGTCTCACAAGCGTACTGAAGCCTAGGTCGGTGCCGACATAACGGATATCCCCGTTATTTTTGACGGCGTGCACCCTGCCCAGCAAAATGCCGCACTCGGCGGCAACATAGCGGCCAGGCTCCACCAGAAAACGCCCGGCATAGCCGGTTTTTGCCGCCCAACCCGCAATGAGGTCGTGCAGACGCGCGCCGAGGTCCGCAAGGTTGAGGCGTTTTTCACCTTCATACTTGTGATAGGGGATTCCGAAACCACCACCGAAGTCAATGATTTCCAGTTTTTTTAAGACCTCGCCCGGCAGACGTTCGGCCAGGGCCAGCAGCACCGTTGCGGCATCCAGGTAGCCGTCGGCCGTCATGAAAAGGGAACCGATGTGCTGGTTTATGCCGCTCAATGTCAACTGGTGCCTGTTGAGCAGGACAAAAACCTCATCCAGATTGTCAGGCATGACGCCGAATTTTGTCTCCCTGCCGGCAGTGACAACCATGGCGTGATGCCCGGCCCCGATGCCTGGGTTGAAACGTGCCATGACCTTGCCGCCGTGGTTGAGGCGGCCGAACGCATCCAGTTGGGAAATGGAGTCCACGCTGACAAGCAGGCTGTGCGCGGCGGCGTGACGCAGTTCCTCGGGGGAATTGTTGTTGGAGATATACAGAATTTTTTCCGGCGGAAAGCCAGCCAAGGTGTCCAGATGCAGTTCGCCCTGGCTCATGGCGTCCACCACAAGCCCTTCCTCGCGGACAATTCCGAGTATCGTGGGATTGGCGTTTGCCTTGACGGAATAATTTACGCCGAAACCGGGATGAGGGGAAAGGGTTATGAGATCACGGCAGCGTTCACGTAGGACCCCTTCGCTATACACATAGAGGGGAGTGCCGTAGATTTCGGCAAGTTCCTGCGGCGTATGCCTGCCGTAGAAATTGAGACTGTCGGTGTAAGCGGAACGAACAGAAGACATGAAAACTCCTTGTTATTATGGAACGCGTTGCGGATGAAATGAGCAAGCGCTCCGGCAAAGGCGTATCGGCGAAAGCGCTGTTTCGCCTTCCAATTCAGGGATTCTGTTTGAAACTGGAATTATTTGAACAATTGCCGAACCTGTTTTTCTTTTTTCGTGTGATCTTCCACCTCTATGCCCTTGGGCGGAGTAAAACTAAAATCGTTTGCTTTGAAACTCTTTTGGGAGTTGAAGGAAGTAAAGCGCACTTCATTTTTATTGCCGTAAAAATCCGTTATTTCGGCGCGGCGAATGTAACCACCTGCTTTGTCCGTCCAGATGAGGGCTTCCACTATCTGCGGTCCCGGCTCCCTGGGATAGAGCTTGAGGCGGATAAAATTTTCCTCCTCGCCATCAGCCATGACGTCAAAATCCTGCGTCAGAGCCGCTTGGCCCGTGATAACCTGAATGATGTTGCGCGAATCCTGCACCATGGAGAGCGGGTAACGGTAGGCCAGTTCTTCATCCGGCAGATAATCCCATATTTCTCTGTCGGTGATCACCAGAGTTTCATGATGGGGCTTTCCCGTCGTCCAGCGAACAAGAAAAGGTTTCTGAAAGAGCAGGGTGCCCTTGCGTTTTTCCACAGTGCCGCTTTCCTTGTGCTTCAGTGTTTGTTCAAAATCGGCCGCAAAACCTTCAAGTTCCGTGTATTGTCTTTGCAAATGCGTGATCGTTTCCGCCGTGTCCACATTCTTGGCCATAACCGTCATGCAAGAAATCGCGCAGAGCACGGCAACCACAAATATTGAGAAGAAATGCATAGATACTCCAAAATTCAGTGAGCTTTACTTGACGACCGGGCGCGGCTTGCTACCGTCGGCCGGTCCGATAATACCGTCTTTTTCCAATTGTTCAACAAGCCGCGCGGCGCGGTTGAAACCGATTTTGAAGCGCCGCTGGATCAGTGAGATGGAGGCTTTTCCCAGTTCGTTCACAAAGGCGCGAATCTGGGGATAGAGCGCGTCGTCGACCGCGTCGTCGCCGCCGGAGTTCAAAACGCTCTGTGACGGTGTTTCCTGGCTCCATTCGGCGAAATCAATCTTGTAGGAGGGCGGAAGATGATACTTCCAATGGTTTACAACGGCCTGCACTTCCTCGTCGCTCAACAAGGGACCGTGTAGACGCTGCAAACGTCCGCTGCTGGGTTTGTAGAGCATGTCGCCGCGGCCTAGCAGGTGCTCCGCGCCCACCTGATCAAGAATGGTGCGGGAATCGAACTTTGACGTCACCTGAAAGGAAATGCGGCAGGGGAAATTTGCTTTGATGAGGCCTGTCACAACATTCACACTGGGGCGCTGTGTCGCCAGAATCAGGTGAATGCCGGCGGCTCGCGCTAACTGCGCCAGACGCACAATGCATGTTTCCGCTTCGCGGCCCGCCGTCATCATCAAATCCGCAAGCTCGTCTATGACAATGACAAGATAGGGGAAAGGCTCCAGATCCGCAAGATCGGGCGGTAACTCGTTTTTATAGAGTGCGAGTTTTTTGTTGTAATCCGTCACATGGCGGACGCCCAGTCGCTGCATGGCGCCATAGCGTCTGTCCATTTCGTGTACGGCCCAGTTCAGGGCATTTTGAGCCTCGTGCATTTCCGTCACCACCGGGTGCACCAAGTGAGGCTCATCCGCATAGACCGCCATTTCAACGCGTTTGGGATCAATGAGCAGCACCTGCATTTCCGTCGGTTGTGTTCTGTAGAGCAGACTCACAAGAATGCCGTTGAGACAGACGCTTTTGCCGGCACCTGTGGCGCCGGCCACCAGAAGGTGGGGCATGCGCGCCAGATCCGCCATCACGGGACGTCCGGCGATGTCTCTGCCGAGTATTGTGGTCAGGGGACCGCAACCCTTGACAAAGGATTCAGTGGATGCCAGCTCTCGGAAATTGACGACTTCGCGATGCACATTGGGAATTTCAATGCCAACGGTGTCGGAGCCGGGGATCGGAGCCTGGACGCGCACCGCGACAGCCTTGAGGGTACGGGCTAGATCGTCGGAAAGCGCGGCTATGCGGCTCACTCGTATACCCTTGGCCGGCCGCACTTCAAACATGGTAACCACGGGGCCTGGCGTTATGCGCACAAGCTCGCCCTGGACGCCGAAGTCGTCAAGGCAGGCCATAAGGGCTTTGCCCTTGGCTTCGCGGTCTTCCTTGCGGGCGTTACTATCTGACTGCGCAGACGCTTTTAGCAAGTCCGGCTTCGGAAGCGGGGGAGGAATTTTATGGTCTCGCAAGACCGACGGCAGGGCGGAAGAACGGGCAGAGGCCATGTCTTTTTTTGCTGTCAACCCACTTACGGGGGCGGACGGAGTCGCTGGAGTTTTCGCGCCAGCCACTCCGCCGGAAGCGTCGTCGGTCTTGCCGAGCTCACCGGACACTCCCCGCCCGATATTGAAATCCTCCGGCGACGGCAAGACCATATCAAATTCCGTGTCCCCATATACGTCGGGGAGTTTTTTCGGCTTGGGACGACTGTTTTCCAACATGTCGCGGCACTGCGCCAAAAACGATTTCAGGCAGGGGGAAAAAACGGCGGAAAATTTTTTGCCTGCTGCGAAAGACGATTTTGGATCGTCGCCGTCGGCGAAAGGCTTTTTCAGGCGTGAAAAGCATTGTGCGGCCAGAATGAACCAGGAAAGATTGAGGGCCAGTTGCAGCCCGGTCAAAAAAACGAAAAGCCAGAGCAGGGTTGCCCCAATGGGGTTCAGATAACGATCGGCGTTGACGTGCAGGGTGTTGCCAACCATGCCGCCGCCGCTGATGTCGCCGAGGGAAAGATCCCAAGCCGATCCCGTTACCAGAAGGCAGAGCGTCAAAAGAAAAAAACCGCACCAGCGCCACCAGTGTATGGTATAGATCCGGGAAATGTTGGCCGCCCCCGGCGCGACAAGGATCACGGGCCAGAGCAGTGAGGCCACTCCAAAGACATCGTTGAGAAAACCGGATAGATACGCGCCGAGAAGGCCGGCTTTGTTGCGTATCACACCCTGTGAACTGACGACGTGATTGAGGCTCGGGTCATTGGCGTCAAAAGTCAACAGACTTAGCAGAAACAACAAAGCCAAAAAAATGAGAAACAGGCCGAAAAGTTCACGGCCGAATTTCTGGCTGTCCGTAAGGCTACCCCCCTATTCTCTGCCGAGATATTCCCTGGTGCGCGTGTCAACCTTGATTCTGTCGCCGGTATTCACAAAAATAGGCACCTGCACCGCAATGCCTGTCTCCAGCGTGGCGGGTTTGGTGACGTTGCTCACGGTGTCCCCTTTGACGCCCGGCTCCGTATCAATGACTTTCAGCACAAAGATAAGGGGGATATCAATATCCAGCGGTCGGCCTTTGTAAAGCAGGACGCGGTATTCCTGACCGTCTTTTAGAAAGCCGTCCTTGCCGCCCGTGACGGCCGCAGGCATCTGCATCTGCTCGTAGGTGGTCATGTCCATAAAAACAAGATCGTCGTCCTGATGGTAAAGAAATTGCATGTCGCGGGTTTCAAGATCCGGTTTGTCAACCTTTTCGCCGGAACGGAAAGTGATATCCTGTATGCGGCGGGTCAGAATATTGCGCACTTTTGTACGGACCATGGCGCCACCCTTACCGGGTTTGAAATGTTGAAAGTCCACTATTTCAAAGGGGGTGCCTTCCACCTCCATCTTGAGACCCTTGCGAAAGTCCGTGGTTGAGTACATATCTCCTCCTGCCGGTGTTACGTCAAGCGCGTTGTTGTAAACTCCCTGAAAAGCGTTTATAGTGGTGAGGAAATGAGAAATCGGCTGTCGGGATTGAAAGATCAACACATCTGTCAACAAAGTGGCCATGATTTCCGTCACCTGTAATAAATCCAAGTTGAATTAATAATTATGAATGAAAATTT
>JAITNF010000066.1 GCA_031290615.1 Desulfovibrio sp.
GTTGTCCGGTCAAAAATTACGGCTGGCCGGACATCATTGTCGCTTGCTGAAAACAGAGTGAGGGTGTAAAAAATTCAAAAAGTATTACGGGGTTTTTCATGTTCTCCATTATGATGTTCATGTTTCTGGTGTTTTTGGGCATCGTTCTGATATTGTTCTATATGATGCGCGCCTCGGAACGACGGCACAATGTTTTGCGCGAAGAACTAGCAAAAACGCAGGACATGCTGCGTGCACTGGAAGCGCGGCTGCCTGCTCCGGTGACTGTTGAGCCGGCAACCGTCTGTGAAGCGGGCGGCAATGCGCCGTCGGAATATGTCATAGACGGTCCTCTTACTATGGCCGGGATAGGAGCAGAAGCGCCACGAAAAGCGGACAGCTTTGACATCGGCATGGATCTGCATTTTGGCTCCGGAAGCGGCAATAAACAATAACGCTGAACCTAAAATACTAATTATTGTTGGTACGGGGGGGGGGTAGTAAAATTTTAATAATTTTATATAGTTACATGTTTTACGACGACACTATTTAATCACTCAAAAACTTTATACAGGTAATTCAGACTAGTACAGCCTTCATGCGTCTGCCCTGTGTACTGCGGGGATACTTATTGCATCACGTCACGGATTTGGGTAGTAACAGTAAGGCAATCATACACACGTTTACAAGCGCCTTCAAGCGCAAAGATACGCCCGCGCCGCACGGGCATGGTGAACAATGGCAAAAGTCACGCCATTCCGCGGATTACGTCTCCTGTTGTATGTCGGGGCGGCCTTTCTTTTTGTCGCGGCCTTTTTCCTGACCTTGGCCTTTTTCTATCTGCGGAACAATGTTGCCGCCATCACACGTGAACATCTGGACAAACTGACGCGCGACACAAGTCTTACTGTTAGCGTACAGCGCGTGGATATTGATTTTTGGCCGGTTCCCGTGCTGATTGTGGGCGACTTCTCCCTTGAAAGCAAGGACTGGCTTTTTTCCGCGACAACCGTAAAACTGCATCTGGCCCCGGCGGCTTTGCTGCGTGGGGCCTTCACTATGCGAGGCCTTGAACTGGAGCGCCCGGTTCTGAGGGCCGGAAGTCTTGACGTCCTGCGGAACGTCGCTGCAATTTTGCCTTCCTTATCGGACGATGGGGGCAGTCCTCCGCAGAACATTCACCTGTCCGTCAAGAACGGTCAAGCCATTCTTGCGGAAAACGACGCGGAATCTCCCCTGCTCACCGACCTGCATCTGACGGCGGACATGACAACAGCCAACGGGGATCGCGGACAGTGCACGATCAGACTTAACGGAACTTTTTACAAGGATGCCGTACCCCTGCCCTTTTTCTTGGGCGGCAAGGTCCTTGTTTACGACCGTGGCGGTTCGCGGGGCGATATTTACCGCGTGGATGTGAAGGACATGGCCCTACGGCTCGACAATGACGCGGTCGTGCTTGACGTCGAGCTGACTCTTCCGGAGCCGCGCCGCACGCCGCACGCAGACGATACGGACGCTGACCCGCGCATCATTATCGCTCCCTACGCGCCGCTACCGGCTCCGAAAGTCGATCCGGAAGCAGGCGATAAAACCGGCAGAGAAGTCGGACCAGACGCGCAGAGCCGTCCTGCTGAGGATTCCGGGGACTCATTCAAGCTTCGCGGTAACTTGCAGATACAGCGCGTCAGCTTGAGCCGATGGCTGGGTTTCGGGCGCATAATCACACCCGGTCTGCAGTGGGCGTTGAACGAGGTCACTGACGCGGTCATGGATTTTTCCTTGGATAAAAAAGGGCTTTCTGTCTCATCCATTGTCGCCCATGTATCGGGAGCGCGCTTTACGGGAACGGGCGGCGTGAAAAGCTGGGTTGAGCCCGTGGTGGTGCTGGATTTGAAGACCGATCGCCTGAATCTCATCACCGCCCTGCCCGAAGCTACGGGCCGTTTGCCCGACCCCCCGCCCTTCGTTCACGGGACTCTGACTCCCGTGCCGGACACCATCCTAAAACCCGACGAAACAGGTGTCAGTTACTACATACGTCTGGGCGCGCAAATTCTGGACTACGGCCCACTGCTCCTTACAGATGCCAAGGTTATCATAGAAGAAGGAAAGCTGGACGAAGCCGGCCGGCCGGATACATTGCTCACCGCAGCAGCCTACCTGTACGACGGAAGTATCATGGCTCAGGCTGTATTTGGCGGAGACGTACAGCATCCCTACGCCATCAGCGCGCATTTTCGCGACGTCAACGGGGAGGAACTGGCCAGTGCGCTAAGCGTTTTGCCCGTGCAATCGGGTCGTATGCGAGCTGACGTGAATATCAAAAGCCAAGGCCGCTCCTTGGAGGAATTTCTTGAAAAACTGACAGGCGAGGTGGAAGTGGGCGTCAGTCATGGCGTGTTACGCAGGATTTCCGCACAAAAAAACGCTCATAAAACTTCTCCGGACAAAAGTCACAGCCAATCAAAAATAATGGATTTCACCGGCCTTACCTTGGACCTTAACCTCCATTCCGCCGTTTTTGACCATGAAAAAAGCCGTCTGGGCCTCAACGGCCATTGGTCTTCCGTTCTCGGTCGCACCGATTACAGCCTGCGCGCGGAACTGGCCGGAATGCTCTATTTCGGCGGGCAGGAGGCGGGCGATACGCTGCACTTTCAAAACCGTCCGGGTTCCTTGTCTTTGCAGTTCACGGGCGACAGCGCGCAAAACGCGCTGGTGGAAATCAAGGGAAATTTTTCCTGTCTGAGCGATAAGTGGCAGGTATCGGTCAGCGGCGGACGTCTTTCCGCCCCCGGCATTGATGCTGAAGGCGACATGCGGTTTTTTGAAGACGGGGACAGTCTGGCCTACAAGGGCACTGTCTCGACACACAGCCTGAACCCTGCCCGTATGGCTGGCTTCGCTGGTTCCAGGAACTCACGCTTCTGGAACAGCGTGCGTACGCTCTCTCTCATGGCAAACGTCAAGGGAAACACCAAGGAAATCATCCTTGACAACCTCCGTGTCGCCATGGATAACATTGCCCTGCGCGGTTTTTTTTCCGCCGCGCTGGGTAAACAGCCGTCCTTTGAGTTTCGTTTCGTTGCCGATGAGCTTTCCCTGGATCGCTTTTTTCAGGACAGCGGCGTAAAACTCAAAAACTACCAAAACTACCAACCTTGGGACTTGCGCTTTCTGCGCGATACGCGCGCCAAGGGATCACTGCGGGTCGGCAGGCTCAAGTTCCGACAATTCTTGTTGCAAGACGCTCAACTCCCTATGACGCTGGAGAATGGCCGATTGACGATCGATCCCGTGACAGCCCGTATTTACGGCGGCCCATTTTTTGGCAAAAGCGTTTTGCATTTTACTCAAAGCCTACGTTTTGAGAGCACTTTCACCGCCGAAGAGGCTGATCTTGCCTCCATAAGCCGGGACATCCCCACGAGCACACTTCTGGGTGGAAAAATGGGCTTTAAGCTGTCCCTGGCAGGGGAGTTGACAGGCGTCGACCCCATGTCAAAAGCCGTGAACGGCATCTGGCGCTTTGCCGTGAGCAGAGGCTCCTACCAGAAATTGGACAAAAACGGCGTGCCCAAGGGCAGCCCGACGTTCTACGACATGGTGCAGGCTTCCGGCGATATCAGGGCCGGTGTGGCGCGAGGCAACGACTTCACCCTCCACGACAAGGATATTGCCATGAACGGCGGCGGTTATGTGGACTTCAACACCAACATCCTGGACTGCAGTTTTGTAATCAACATGAAGAACTTGCCGGACATACCCGTCCGCCTGCACGGCAACTTCAAGGACAGCAAAATTACCGTGAACGTCGGCAAAGTTATTCTGAACACCTTGGGTGGCATCTCCAAAGGGGTCTTTGATATCCTCGGCGACGTTGTGCAAGGCGCGTGGAAATTCATCCACTGACTCCAAGAAGCGGAGAACTGATCATGCCATTTTGTTATCGACTCGCGGTGACCTTCTATCGTTAGCGCAAAAAATATGGCGGTATGGGCACTGACCAACTCAGGTGATTGAAAGATCTGGAACGGAAAAATATCCGACTGAAACGGGTCGTGAAGGACTTGAGTCTTGAGAAAGCCATACTTGCCGTGGCGGTAAAGGGCAACTTTCTGGTCCCGCCATCAGATCAGAGCGGAACAGGTAATGCATGTTTTGGCTGATTTGTTTATGAAACACTGGTCGCCGGATAATCCGCGTTCGTATAACGGGCTGGAATTTGTGGCATAAAAACTGAAACAATTGAACGTGTGGAGGAAATGCGCGGGATAATCGCCGGTTTGTCAATGCTGTGTTCCGAATCTTGCGTACAGGAGCGCCCCGGCACGATTTGTGGAGACCGGAAAATACCTCCATTGTTTTTGTCGTCGGCGGGACAAGGGCGTTTGGGAGAAATTCCCGACAACCCCTGTTTACAATCCGCATCATTCCTGGCGGTAGCTCGCACAAGATGCGTTGCCATTTGGGTAACAATCTAGTTGACGACACTATCTAGGAGAAATTTATGGGATTTTTGTCAGCGATAAAATGTATTTTTGGTGGGACACCTTCCGGGGATGCGGTACACGGCCCCGAGGCCGTTGCGGACAAAACCCTTGCCGCAGACGACGTCCCTGCCGGCGGCGGTGACGCGGACCTGCTCCTGCGTTTGCGCGAGGCCGCGCCGCGCCTCTCCGTCTGGCTCGGCATTGTTCTGGAAGGTGTGGAAACGGCAGGTTCCCTGCTCAATACGCGTCTGCTTTTTCTTCTGCGCGCCCTTGACGTGCCGGAGGATGAGGCGCGGACCTTTGCGCTTGATTTTGACGACTGGCTACGCCGCATGGACTACCGGCTGGTGGAGGAATTTTGTTCGGAACTGCAATACCGCTTAGCCTTGGCACTTGATCTGGAAGACGAAGATGACGAGCGCAACCGCCTTTTTGTGAAAATCAGCGAGGGGCTTGCGCGTACGCGGGAGCATCTGACCCGCCGTCTGGACACGCTGTTCGCAAGCCACGGGGAACTTGACGACGAGTTCTGGAAAAATATGGGGGAACTTTTCATCATGGCCGACATGGGCTATGAAACTTCCCTGGCTCTGGTAGAGCGCTTGAAAAATAGCGCCCGACGGAAAGGCGTGACCAAAACTGCGGGCATCCGCGATGTGCTACGCCGGGAAATTGAGGATGTTTTCGCCGCGCCGTGCCGTATCAGTGCGGTAAATCCGCCTGAGGTGTTGCTGATGGTGGGGGTGAACGGAGTGGGCAAAACCACGACCATAGGCAAACTTGCCCATCGCGCCCGCATGCAGGGCAAAAAAGTGATGATCGCGGCGGCGGACACGTTTCGCGCGGCGGCGATAGAGCAATTGCAGGTGTGGGCTGAACGCACGGGATCGCTTTTTTATGCTAAACCAGCCGGAACAGAGCCGGCGGCTGTCGCCTACGGAGCTATGGAAGCGGCCGTAAAGGAAGGCGTGGATATGCTTTTTGTAGATACGGCAGGGCGACTGCAAACTAAGACCAATCTGATGGAAGAACTGACCAAGATACGCCAGGTACTCGGCAAAAAGCATCCCGGCGCGCCGCAACGCACCATACTTGTTATTGACGCCACAACGGGCCAGAATGCCCTTTCACAGACAAAATTTTTCAAGGAAGCCGCCGGGGTAGACGAACTCATATTGACTAAGATCGACGGCACGGCCAAGGGCGGCATTGCCGTTGCCGTTGCCTTGGAACACGGGTTGCCCATCAGCTTTGCGGGACTTGGGGAAAATTCGGAAGATCTACGCCCCTTTAGCGGCGCGGAGTATGCCGCCGCTTTGTTTGGGGAAAGCGGCGGCGGAGTGAAACAACAACGCCCGAAGGCGGGTAATGGTCATATGTCTGTCAAAGTGCTGCTGCTCGTCGTGTTTTTGTCGTTATGACAAAGTTCGGACTGCATTTCCGCTGTGGTGTTTGTCGGGTACGCCGGCCAATTTGGTTGGAAATTCGGCATTTTCACCAACTTCGGCACGTTCGCGATGCTAGCCGGACTCCTCATCGCGCTGATAGTCAGTTTGTGTACGCGGAATCCTTCGCGGCAACATGTTGAGGCGATGTTCGACTGCTATGAACCTACGAACGTCTGGTTACGGTGAGATCGTAGGAATTTTTCGGCGCGCGGTAGGAGAATGAGAACGGGGCAGCGTGATTTCAAATCCAAAACAGGCAGACGCTCGTCCCAAAGATGATTTTGCCGGCGCGTTAAAAAATGCGTTATGGAGTCCGCAAGATCTGGCGACAGAAAAATGGTCGTAATTGTTCTTGCGACAACAGATTTTTTTCAACAGGTTGCCGAGCGCGGTCGTGCCATAACCAGAACAGGATCATTCAATTTGCCGGGAGTACTGGCGGCCTTGTGCGGGCCGTGCTGCCGATACGCGGACCCACAACAACAAGCGGTTGGCGGGGACTCCACGCGGGGCCCGGCAACGGGCCTTCAATCCTTTCCAGTCTTATACATAAATGATAATATTTTTAGAGCGTTGCACAAAGTAGGTAATATTCTCAACCTTCGCCCGCTTTAGTGGTTATCCGATGCCATCGGCTTTAGGCAGTGGAGTATTCATCCCGCATATTCTGGCTCGTTCTACGAGCACCTCGCCATCATATCCCTTGTCCGCGATCAGGTTATCTGTATCTGTTCACGCGACAAGTTTGCGAGCTTGAGTACAATCCGCTGTGGCGTCTTTTGTAACAAACATTCCGACCGGCATGTCACACGGCGAATGCTATTGGAGACAAAGGCAAAGCGCTGGCTGTCAAAAATGGCTTCTTGGCCGCCAGCCATGAAAAGGAAGCGCAGATCTTTGCAAATTTCGCCGAATTCGTGGAGGAAGTTGAGGTCGAGAATCAGTTCCTGATCCTTGCTAGTGCGCGCAGGTAGTCGAGCAGCTCATCCACAACCACCAGGCCGTGTTCCTTTGTGGAATTTGACGACGTCTCCCTTATCAGGCTGTTTTTTTATCTTCCTGCTTACTCCAACTTTCAATATTTTCCAACGCCCAATAAACGCACCTGGGCTTTCCATGATAGTTTGGCAGCTTCCGTGTGCTATATCTAGCGCACAATGAACATGTCCCGGCGGCGCCCCCCCCCAGAGGTGCGAAAACAGGGCGGCCACCTGCCTGCGCATATGCCGCCCTTGGGCAGGTAATTCCGCTATTTGCCCTGAAATACATTCAGTTTTTCTTGACATTATGAAAAAATAGGTAGAAAAACTCTTGCAGAATTATGGCAGGTTACGGGTAGTTTACGCTTGAAAAATGTGGTGGAGCGAATCAGAAAAAACACAACTTGTTAATATAATTAAAAAGCGCCCATAGCTCAGATGGACAGAGCAGGAGCCTTCTAAGCTCTTGGTCAGGGGTTCGAATCCCTTTGGGCGCGCCAATATAATCAAGCTGTTACAAGAGTGCACACTGTAGCCGTTTTTTCTTTACCAGCACCATAACCCAGCACGCAAAGGAAATTTACCCTGCCCCATCCAGATGGAAAATACATCACCGACCACATTGATTCAGGTATTTCTTGTTGACACCACGAAACTGACGGAGAAAATTTCGAAGGCCCGTCCAAATGACTTCCATAAATAGGTGTCGCGTTGAGACCCCTTGGGCAAACCCTCGCAAAGTCAACAACCAAAGACTACAGGAGATTTCCCTGTAGCATCTGTCTGTTCAAACGTAAAAAACGTGGCTGCTGGCCACATTTATAGTAGAGCGCCGGTTCCATCTCTTCGGTGTATGCGTGTTTGATGGGCTGGACATTGGCAATATGAAATAGCGTTACGAGAAAATCATAACACTTTGCTTCATTCAAAAATGTATCCAGTGGAGAAATCAACATTTGGCACTCTCCAATATGATTATATCTTCATATTGGTGGAGACCACTTATCTACACACAATGCAATTTATTATGAGCCAGAATGTTTCGTCAACGATTTCCACATGATGTTTTTTGTGCCGACATATATATGTGCGGTTGCGATTCAATTATGAACCAGACTGGAACAGAAGCTGCTAATTTTTAGACATAATCGTCGTGAGAAATGTAATAATTTAAATCATTTACTATTTTCTGAAATTGCCGCTCTCGAAAATAGTTATATTTTCAGTGTGTTATGCTCTTAAGACGACATTACCTAACGTGGGTTGAGTGAATTTCAGAAAGTCTGTTCAGAACGTCTGCGACGTCTCATGCGGAGCAATAAGGACGACACATCACAGGCTGCTCAGCGCGCAACAATATCTTGACATGGCTGAGCGCAAGATTTACATCTATCTATTATGCGCCCGTAGCTCAGCTGGATAGAGTGTTGGCCTCCGGAGCCAAAGGTCCCGCGTTCGAATCGCGGCGGGCGCGCCAGTAAAATCAATAGTTTTTAGGTAACAGGCCTTAAGTCCTTTTTTCTTCCCAGCACACAAGATTAAAATCGAAAAATTTAATTTTGCACAAAGAAGGATTTACCCCTCTGCCGGTTCCTGTTTTTCGGCCTTCAGAGATTAGACTTCCCCCTGTCCTTTGCCCCTACAATATCTCCGCGATCGGCTTGCTTGTGAAGCTATAGGCAGCCACGCGGCGGATACTTAGGGGAGTTGTCATTTAATCGGAAAGTTTACAGATCCACCAAAACCGGATTCTCTTCCATTTCCTCCAGGAATTTGTTCGGTCGATCCTTTTGCTCCGGCACATCAATGTCGCCGTAAACGTATTCGCGGTAGCCCGTGCCAGCGGGAATAAGCCTGCCGACGATAACATTTTCCTTGAGGCCGCGCAGGGAATCCATCTTGCTCTTGAGGGAAGCCTCTGTGAGCACCTTGGTTGTTTCTTGAAAGGATGCGGCGGAAATAAAGGATGATGTCGTCAGTGAAGCCTGGGTGATGCCCAGTACCAGCGGTTCCGCGATAGCCGGTTGGCGTTTTTCCGCCTTGGCCTTCTCGTTTTCAGTCCTGAATTCATTTTTATCCACCTGTTCGCCCATTAGGAAAGCCGTGCCCCCCGCGTCAAGAATAGTGACCTTTTTAAGCATCTGGCGCACAATAACTTCAATGTGCTTATCGTTGATGCCGACACCCTGGAAGCGGTATACTTCCTGAATTTCGTCCACAAGATAACGGGCAAGATATTTTTCTCCACGGGTGCGAAGAATATCGTGTAGTTCTGGGTAACCTTCCGTCAGGGGATCGCCGGCTTCCACAAAGTCTCCGTCGGTCGCCGTGATATGCTTGCCCTTGGGAACAAGATATTCCTTGGGGTCGCCGATTTCCGGCGTGATGATAAGCTTACGCTTGCCCTTGGATTCCCCGGCATAGGTTACAGTGCCGGCAATTTCGGATAGTTCGGCCTTATCCTTGGGTTTGCGGACTTCAAAAAGCTCCGCCACGCGGGGCAGACCGCCGACGATATCCTTGGTTTTGGAAGTCTCGCGCGGCTTGCGGGCCAGAATATCGCCCGCCTCAATGCTGTCGCCGTCCTTTACCATGATGATGGAACCGACAGGAAGAGTATAAATGGCTGTGGCGGAACCCTGTCCGCGTTGTTTTACATTGCCAGCCTCATCACAGATGGAGATGGAAGGACGGAAATTGGTGGTTCTGTATTCCATGATGGTCAGGGACGCCTGACGCGTCACATCATCCACCTTTTCCTGCACGGTCTTGCCGTCAATAATGTCCGAGAAGCGGGCCAGACCGTTTTCTTCCGCAACAAAGGGCTCGTTGAAGGGATCCCACTCGGTCAGCAGAGTTCCCTTGACGACTTCCTGACCATCAGAAACCAGAAGGCGCGCGCCGTTGGGCAGGATATATTTTTCCCGTTCACGGCCCTGCGGATCAACAATTGTCAGTTGTCCGTTCTTGCAGAGTACCAGATGAGAGCCGTCCCTGTTTACCACTTCCTGTACGCGATGCAGGAGCACGCGGCCGGCGTTAAGGGCTTCAAACTTGTTCTTTTCAATGGTGCTTGAGGCTGTACCGCCGATATGGAAAGTGCGCATAGTCAACTGCGTGCCGGGTTCGCCAATGGACTGGGCGGCGATAATTCCCACTGTTTCGCCTGTGTTGACAAGATGTCCGCGCGCCAGATCACGGCCATAGCAGAGGGCGCAGATACCGCGTTCCGACTGACAAGTCAGCGGGGAACGCACGGTGATAGAGGCAACGCCTTTTTCGCTTAAAAGGTTGGCTTCGTTTTCTGTAACCAGGGTATTCTCGGGAATAAGGATTGATTCTAAATTGTCCGGGTCATGCACGGGATAAAGAAGAACCCGCCCGACGATACGTTCGGCGAGTGGCGTTTTGATGTCCACGCCATCATTTTTCAGATCGCTCAGTTCAATGCCGTCCACTGTGCCGCAATCGTGCCGTGAAACTATGACATCCTGAACGACATCCACCAGACGGCGTGTCAGATATCCGGAGTTGGCTGTTTTAAGGGCGGTATCCGCAAGGCCTTTGCGCGCGCCGTGCGTGGAGGTGAAATACTGCAACACCGAGAGTCCTTCACGGAAGGAAGAAGTGATGGGCGTTTCAATAATTTCACCTGAGGGCTTTGCCATGAGGCCACGCATACCGGCAAGCTGGCGCATCTGGTCCTGATTGCCGCGTGCTCCGGAATCGGACATCATGAAAATTGGATTGAAACTCTGATTTTGTTCCATTTTGCCGGATTTTGAGTCAACAAGATCATAGGAAATTTCCTTGGTCATCTCCGCGGAAACATCCTGCGTTGCCTTTGTCCACACGTCCACGACCTTGTTGTATTTTTCGGTACGGGTGATGATGCCGTCGCGGTATTGGTGTTCAATACCGTCCACTTCGACTTGGGAGGCGGCCAAAATATCTTTTTTTCTTGCCGGAATTGTCAGGTCTTTCACGCCGATGGTCACGCCGGCGCGAGTGGCGAATTCATAGCCCATGTCTTTAAGTCTGTCGCAGAGGATGACTGTGGATTTGATGCCGCAATGGCGATAGGCAGCGCCGACAAGTTTGGCAATATTTTTCTTTGTCAGCACACAGTTGACAAGGTCAAAGGGAAGATGCTCCGGAAGAATTTCACTCACAAGCACACGTCCCGGCGTGGTCCTGCAGATTTTGCCGTCCGACATGCGCACCTGAATCCGGGCATGCAGGGAAACGGTGCCGGAGTCATAGGCCGTTTCCACTTCCCACGGTGCGCAAAATGTCATGCCCTCGCCGCATTCAAAACTGCGCTCAACTGTCATATAGTAAAGTCCGAGCACAATATCCTGAGAAGGCAAAATCACAGGGTCGCCGTTGGCCGGCGAAAGAATATTGTTGGTGCTCATCATCAGAACACGGCATTCGATTTGCGCTTCCACGGACAAGGGGATATGAACGGCCATCTGGTCACCATCAAAGTCCGCGTTATAAGCCGTACAGACGAGGGGGTGCAGGCGGATGGCCTTGCCTTCAACAAGCAGTGGCTCAAATGCCTGTATGCCGAGCCGGTGGAGTGTGGGAGCGCGGTTGAGCAGAATGGGGTATTCCCTGACCACTTCCGAAAGAATATCCCAAACCACAAGTTCTTCGCGTTCCACCATTTTCTTGGCGCTTTTAATGGTTGAGGCGTGGCCACGTTTTTCCAGTTCCGAATAAATAAAGGGTTTGAAAAGTTCTAGAGCCATTTTCTTGGGCAGGCCGCATTGGTGCAGCTTGAGGTACGGCCCGACAGTAATGACAGAGCGGCCGGAATAGTCCACGCGTTTGCCCAGCAGATTTTGGCGGAAACGGCCCTGTTTGCCCTTGATCATGTCCGAAAGGGATTTTAGAGGGCGGCCGTTGGTGCCTGTTATAGCCCTGCCACGTCGGCCGTTGTCGAAGAGCGCGTCAACGGCCTCCTGAAGCATGCGTTTTTCATTGCGGATGATGATTTCCGGCGCGCCGAGTTCCATAAGGCGTTTCAGGCGGTTGTTTCTGTTGATGACGCGACGGTATAGGTCATTGAGGTCGGAGGTGGCAAAACGTCCGCCGTCCAGAGGCACCAGAGGACGCAGATCGGGCGGAATGACGGGAATGACCTCCATGATCATCCACTCCGATCTGTTTTCGGACTCAAGAAAAGCTTCAACAATTTTGAGACGTTTGGTGAGTTTTTTTTTCTTGGTCTGGCTTTTTGTGGACTCGCTTTCCTCGCGCAGCTCAATCTTTAGCTTTTCCAGCTCCAGTTCTTCCAGCAAGGAGCGTATGGCTTCCGCGCCCATGCCCACGGCAAGAATATCATCCCTTTTGTAACGATCTAGAATATGAAGGTACTGGTCTTCAGAAATGACCTGCCGTTTCTGGAGATTCGTCTGACCTGGGTCCATTATTATATAGGAATCAAAATAGAGAACTTTTTCCAGATCGGCCATGGTCATATCAAGAAGGGTGCCGATTTTGGAAGGCAGCGTTTTCAAAAACCAGATATGGGCAACCGGTGTTGCGAGTTCAATATGTCCCATACGCTCGCGGCGCACTTTGGAGGCAATAACTTCCACTCCGCATTTTTCGCAGACAATGCCACGATGCTTCATGCGTTTGTACTTGCCGCAGTTACATTCATAGTCCTTGACCGGGCCGAAAATTTTGGCGCAGAAAAGTCCGTCGCGTTCCGGCTTGAACGTGCGGTAGTTGATAGTTTCCGGCTTTTTGACCTCGCCGTAAGACCACTCACGAATAGATTCCGGTGAAGCAATTGAAATCTGGATAGCCTTCAGATTGCGGATATCCGTGACTAAGACGGATGAGCCGCGTGCGGTGAAAAGATCGTCAAGACTCATATAATTAATCCCGCGTTAAAAATTCTGTTGAAATCATGTGTCATGCCGACAGTGGAAGCAGTGCTATGCTCTCTCTTCAATGATTTCTCGCAGGTAACCGACACGTTTGGATTTTTTCTGACCTTCTTCTTGGTGCAGGGTGACGTTTAGCCCCAGACTCATCAATTCTTTGACAAGCACGTTGAAGGATTCCGGCAGACCGGCCTCCAGGAAGTTGTCGCCCTTGACAATTTTTTCATACATTTTCACGCGGCCGGCCACATCGTCGGATTTGACAGTAAGAAATTCCTGCAACAGGTAGGCCGCGCCGTAAGCTTCCAGCGCCCAGACTTCCATTTCGCCGAGACGCTGACCTCCGAACTGGGCTTTACCGCCCAAGGGCTGCTGGGTAACCAGAGAATAAGGCCCTGTGGAGCGCGCGTGGATTTTTTCATCAACAAGATGATGCAGTTTGAGAATATACATAACGCCTGTTGTGACTCTGTTCCTGAACGGAACACCCGTGCGGCCGTCATAGAGAACAGCCTTGCCGTCGTTTTCCAGACAGGCTTTGTCCATCCATGCCCAGATTTCATCTTCTGAGGCGCCGTCAAAAACAGGCGTTTTTGTTATGATGCCATTTTTAAGTTTCCTGGCGGCCAGAACAAATTCCTCATCACTCAGTTCGTCCACAAGGGCTGAAATTTCCTCGGAGGCGAAAACATCCTTGACTTCCTTGCGGACCACCTGCAGGGCGGCTCCGGAATCCACCAATTCCGCCAGTTGACGGCCAAGCTCTTTGGCGCCCCATCCGAGATGAGTTTCCATAATCTGGCCGATATTCATTCTCGAAGGCACACCGAGGGGATTGAGCACAATGTCGACAGGACGGCCGTCGGCAAAAAAGGGCATGTCTTCTTCCGGCAAAATACAGGAAACCACACCCTTGTTGCCGTGTCTGCCCGCCATTTTATCGCCCACAGAAAGTTTGCGTTTGATGGCGATGCACACCTTGACCATTTTTATCACGCCCGGAGGCAGATCATCACCTTCAGTTACTTTTTCACGCTTGTCGTCATATATGGATTTGAGAAACTCCACTTCTTTGTCATAGGATTTGAGCGCTTCAGCTATAGTGTCGTTGACAGCCTTGCTTTTGAAAAGACTGACAAGTTTTTTGACTGGAATTTTCGTCAGTTGCGTTTTGGTAAGGGCGGCACAGGCTTCCACCAAGACTTCACCTTTTTTCTTGCCAGGAATGGAAACAGCCGTCTGTTTGCCGAGCACATGCTCCGCGAGAATGTCGCGAGTGCGGTTGGACAGGGCGCGAATATGGTTAGCCTCTTTTTGGTCCAGCACGGCAATGTCGTGTTCTTCAATGGCGAGGGTACGCTCGTCCTTTTCACCGGAACGGCGATTGAACACCTTGACGTCAATGACCGTGCCTTCAACTCCCGGTGGAACTTTGAGGGAGGTGTTTTTCACATCCTTGGCTTTTTCGCCGAAAATGGCGCGTAGCAGTTTTTCTTCCGGCGTGAGCTGCGTTTCACCCTTGGGCGAAATTTTGCCCACAAGAATATCGTCTGGCTTGACCGTCGCTCCGATGCGGATGATGCCGCTGGTATCCAGATTGTGCAGTATGTCTTCACTGACATTGGGAATGTCACGCGTGATTTCTTCCGGTCCTAGTTTGGTGTCGCGGGCGACAACCTCAAATTCCTCAATATGAATGGACGTGAAGACGTCCTCTTTCACTGTTCGTTCGGAAATGAGGATGGAGTCTTCATAGTTGTAGCCGCACCAAGGCATGAAAGACACGATCAAATTTTTGCCGAGAGCCAGTTCACCATCGTCAATACCGGGTCCGTCAGCGAGTATCTGGCCTTTTTTCACTATCTGACCGGGATAGCAGGTAGGCCTCTGTCCAAAACAGGAGTTCTGGTTGGATTTATGGAATTTGAGCAGGTCGTAAGCGCGCACGCCGGCCTGTTCCTTGTAAATGTCACCCGCGTAGCCCATCACAATGCGGTTGGCGTCGACATACTCCACAACACCGTCAGCCGGCGCGACAATACATGCTCCGGAGTCGCGCGCGACATCCACTTCCATACCCGTGCCAACAAGGGGTTTTTCAGAGCGCAACAGGGGCACGGCCTGACGTTGCATGTTGGAACCCATGAGCGCGCGGTTGGCGTCGTCATGCTCCAGAAATGGAATCAGAGCTGCGGAAATGGAGACCATTTGACTTGGCGAAATGTCCATAAGGGTTACTTCGTCGCGGGTGCGTATTTCAACTTCACCCTTGACGCGCACGGTGGCAAATTCATCGAGCAGACAACCGTCGTCATCAAGGAGGGCATTGGCTTGGGCAATGACCTGATCATCCTCGCGGGAAGCATCAAGATGGATGACTTCATTGGTGAGTCTGCCTTCCTTGACAACCCGGTACGGTGTTTCGATGAAACCGTATTCATTGACCTTGGCAAATGTCGTCAGGGAGACAATAAGGCCGATATTCGGCCCTTCGGGGGTCTCAATGGGGCATATTCTGCCGTAGTGGGAGGTGTGAACATCACGCACTTCAAATCCGGCGCGTTCACGGGTCAAACCGCCTGGACCAAGGGCCGAAAGGCGACGCTTGTGGGTCACTTCAGAAAGTGAATTAGTCTGATCCATGAACTGCGAAAGTTGGGAAGTGCCGAAGAATTCCTTCAATACGGCGGCCACGGGTTTGGGATTGATCAAGTCGTGGGGCATAAGCGTGGAAATTTCCTGCAGA
>JAITNF010000012.1 GCA_031290615.1 Desulfovibrio sp.
AAGTGGCCAGGTTTTGAATTTTTCGGCTTTTGTGTGTCTGGCTACGAGTGGAACTAGCATTGTCTACTGCCGAAATCGCAAAAATATTGAATTGGAACGTCAACACTGTCCACGTCACCCAAAAAGAGTTTAGAGTTTATTGACCAATGGATTATTGCCCTTATTGAAACAAAAAAGGGTGGACGACGGCGTCAACTGATGACTTTTGAAGAAGAAAAGGCATTTTTGGCGAACTGTATGAATGACGTTCAAAAGGGTCTTGTTCTGGTCGTCAATGAAATCAGGGATGCTCTGGAGAATAAACTTGGCCGTCGAAAATAATCCCACGCCCAAGTCTTCCCAAAAGAGACAGGGAGGTTGGAGACGCCTTCAAAAAAAGGGCTTTGCCTAACGGGTAGCACAAACAAAAACAAATGGCCGCTCCGGCCTGGAAGCCGGAGCCTAATGGTGCTGGTCTGTGTTTTTGGCGCCGTGAGCCCGCAAGACGAACACCATCTGAAGTAAATATTAAATCCCGTTTGATTGCAACTTGTTATGAAATTTAGGTGATTACTCCTCTGTGCTTATACCGCGCAAATTTCTAGACAGTACGGCAACAAAAATGTTCCGGCCAGCAACAGCGCCGCCAGAAGGACAAATTTGTGCCGTATGGGCACGGCGTTACGCTTGACAAAGGCCCAGAGTAGGGCAGGGGTGCTCCAGAACAGCAGATACGCCGCCACTGTGGCCAATTCGGTCAATTCCATCAGGATGTCGTCACCTGCGGCCCGTAACGCCAGCTGCAATTGAAAAATGTTAAAAACAAGCAGTAAGATCCAAAGTAAACCCCATGCGTTGCGTGCTAGGCCGCTGCACCAGGCAATCATGGAATTATAATGATCCCGGCCAAAATCATCGTATCTTCGACGCGCTAAAATCCACAACGCGCCTGTTCCGGCGGAAAAAACAAGTATCAGCGCGGGCGTGTAATACAGCATGTTCCAGAACGGGCTGTTCCATTCCGCTACGGCAAACAATTTCAAAAACAGGGCTGGCGTTTCCTCCAGCGAGCGAGTGGATACGCCTGGCGGCAAGCCGAGAACGCCGATACGCGCCGTCATCAGCGTCCCGAGAAGCCCGGCGCACGCCAAAAGACCGCTGGACAGTCCAAAAAAGATAAATACGGCGGGATGTGTCTGCTTCCACTTCCACAGCGCATGGTAAAGACTTGCCGCAAGCACACTGGCGGCAAGTAAAAACCAGCATATTTCCATTAGCCAGACGGATATCGTCGTTCCGGTTTCAGCGCGCGTCAAAAAAAGCCAGATGCGGGCGCTGACAAGCAGTATCCACCCTAGCACAAGACCCAGCGAGGCGAGTTGGCGCGCGCATTTGTCAAACGAAGTCCGCCCGCGTGTTTGAGACAAAATTTTTGCGAGAGCGGAAACAAAGCAGACGCCGCTGTATGCCAGCAATGCTCCCAAGGGAATCAGCATACAGGCTGTTTCAACCAATGTCCACAACAGGGGCCACTGAGCAAAAAAGTCCTGGATTGTTTTCATACTTGAACACGTCTTTTCGCAGCAAGCTCTTCTTGCATAGCGCGCAGTTAATATTGTACAATTTTTTTCAGCATGTTTTTGCTTTGTGCCTGAAAATTTCATTAGCTGCAAGGCCTCTTGAAATTTGACCGGCCATGGAACAAAATGAGACGGAGAGAAAGCATGAATTTTTTTTGTCGGGTCGCTTGCCTGTGTTTTTTTGGCCGGGTAGTGCGCCTATACTGTTGTAGCGCGGACGATGTTGCGAATGGACGATGTTGCGAATGGCGGAGTTCCAGCTTGCACAGTATGCCGCGCACCACAAAAATGCGGACGCTCTGCTGAAAACTTTCGGCTATGCCTATCAGGCCTTGCAAAACAGGAGCGCATGGGAGAAGTGCGGTCTTTCACGGCGTCAGACAGCTGTCCTCTCCGATGAATTTTGGCGGATTTAAGCTCGGAAAGAGTGGGATCAAGCAAAAAACTTGATGACAAAATCTTGCTTTGGATTGATAGGCGGTATCCGGAACGATTGCGCGAATTGCGGATGGCGCTGGACGGACTGCTGCAACACTTTGGCATAAATGGGGAAAACTTGTCGGAAGAAGATTCCCTTTCCGGCTTCGGGCGGACGAAAATCACTTTGAAAAAACCGCAATCCGCCAGCAAAACGGCGCGGAAGTCCTCGCCCACGTCTCTGGACGACTGCCAGCCGATGAGCGTATTTACACCGCCGGACCGCCGGCAAGGGCTTTTGGAGTACCTGCGCAAAAACGGCGAGGCCCAGTCCGACTTTTTGGCCGTCGCGCTCAATCTTTCGGCCTCGGAACTCCTGCCCTTCTCGTTTCCTTGGAAATAACTGGGCATGTCAAACGCCTTTCCGGCGCGTGTTACAAAGCTTTATGACAAAAGAGAGCGAATGTGCGGCTATGCTGCGGAAGCATGTTGAATGGCTTGCCGCACAAAAAGGCTGTTCAAAAGCCACACAATCGGCCTACGGCACCGACCTGAGACAATTCGCGGCATTTCTTGAAGAGCGGCGGAAACCGGTTACATCTCCGCAGGATATCGGGCGTAAGGACATTCAGGCTTTTCTGGCGGCTCTTTTTCACAGGAACGAGGCCAAAAGTTCCATGGCGCGAAAACTGGCCGCTGTCCGTTCTTTTTTCCGCTTTTTGCTACGCGACGGTTTCGTGCAGGAAAATGTGGCCTTGCAGGTGCGTAATCCGCGTCAGGAAAAACGCCATCCGCGCGTGCTGAATGTGGACGAAACCTTTGCGCTGCTGGGGGCACATCCCCCTGCGGCGGAAAAGGGCATTATCGCCGAACTCCTGCATCTGCGCAATCTTGCCCTCGCGGAGCTGCTTTACGGATCGGGGCTGCGTATTTCCGAAGCTCTCGCCATGAATCTGGAAGACTATCAGAACAGGTCAAAGATACTGCGCGTTATGGGGAAAGGGGGACGTGAACGCTTGGCTCCCCTGTCGGATACTTCCGTTGAGGCGTTGACGACATGGCTTGGAACGCGCCGCAATTTCGCGGCGCCAGCGGAACGCGCCATTTTTGTGGGCGCGCGCGGGGGGAGACTGAACCGGCGGGAGGCCGTCAGAATTATGGCCGGACTGTGCCGTCAGGCAGGCTTGACTTTCACGGTCTCTCCGCATAGTCTGAGACATTCTTTTGCCACGCACCTACTGATTGCGGGTGCGAATTTGCGCAGTGTGCAGGAACTTTTGGGGCACAAGCGTCTGACAACCACCCAGCGCTACACGCAGGTCAGCCTTGAACACTTGATCAGCGCTTACGACAAGGCACATCCCAGGTCTGAGTAACAGGACGAAGGTTCAGGGTAATACTATGATTATATGTGGGGAGGATACTTCAATGGCTGTAAAAAAATGTTTTATCGTCTTTCTGACAATCATTCTTTTGACCGGTCTGCAGCAGGCAGCAGCTGTGGAACTGCCGGATTTCAGCGATATGGCGACAAAGGGCGGATCAGCTGTTGTGAACATAGGAACGGAACGCAAATCGCAACACGTGGGACCGGAAGACTTTTTCGGTGAAATGTTCCACAACATGCCTCCGGGTTTTGAAAGATTTTTTGAACAGTTCGGGGGCAGGGGCTATTCCGGAAAACTGCCGCAGCACAAGCAGAAATCATTGGGGTCCGGTTTCCTGATTTCCGCTGACGGCTATATTGTGACAAACAATCATGTGGTGGCGAATGCGGACGGCATCCACATCACCTTGAATTCCAACACCGGCAAGGGAGAAAACCTTTCCGCAAAACTGGTCGGCTCGGATGAGGATTCCGACCTTGCCCTGCTAAAGGTAGAGGCCCAAAAGTCTTTGCCCTACCTTTCCTTTGGAGATTCGGACACTCTGAAAGTCGGAGAGTGGCTGCTTGCCATCGGCAACCCCTTCGGTCTCGAAAACACCGTGACGGCGGGCATTCTTTCGGCAAAAGGCCGCAATATTCATGCCGGTCCTTTTGACAATTTTTTGCAGACAGACGCATCCATCAATCCGGGCAACAGTGGCGGACCTCTTTTAAATATTAACGGGCAGGTCATCGGCATCAATACCGCCATCATCGCCGGTGGGCAAGGTATAGGTTTCGCTATTCCCAGCAACATGGCTTCCAAAATTATTGATCAGATCAAGACCGGCAAAAAGGTTTCCCGCGGCTGGCTTGGCATCGGCATTCAGGACGTGGACGACAATATCATGAAAGCTCTGGGCATGACATCGCCAAAGGGCGCTCTGGTTGAATATGTCATGGAAAACGAGCCTGCAGCTGCGGCCGGTATCGTTGACGGCGACGTGATCGTGGCTGTGGACAAAAAAAATCTTGAAAACTCCTCGGCCCTGATCCGCGCCATTGCCGACAAAAATCCCGGCAGCGGCACGGTATTGACTCTCTGGCGCAACGGCGGCACAGTAGACGTAACAGTGACCTTGGGCGAACGAAAATCCACCAAGGCTGACAGCGCTGCCGACAAGGACAAAAGCCGGAAAGATGAAAGTTTGCTTGGTCTGTCTGTGCGTCCGCTGAAAGCCGAAGAGCGGCGCGAGATGAAAATCCACAAAAACGAGGGGCTCCTCATTATGGATATTGAAAAGGAAAAGCCCGCAGTACAGGTGGATATCCGCCCCGGTGACGTCATTTTGAAGGTGAATTTGAAGTCGGTGAACAACGTCAAGGAACTTTCACGCATTGTCAAAGAAGAAGGAGTCAAGCGCGGGGCTGTTTTGTTGCAGATGATGCGCCGTGGCGACACTTTTTTCCGCACGATACCCCTGAAAAAGTAATTCACCCGGTTTTTCGTTCCGCTGTGAGCGCGGCACGTAAAACTATTATCAACATTCGAGTTGCCACATGCCCGTAGTCCATGCCAATGCAGGTCGTTTGCCCGCCCCCGAAACCCTGGAAAATATTCCGGCAATAATGAGCTCTTATTATACGGAATTTCCCGACCCTGCAGTGGCGGCGCAACGGGTGGCCTTCGGCACCTCGGGACACAGGGGGGCGTCTCTGCTGAACACGTTCAACGAAGAGCATATCCATGCCATCACCCAGGCGGTCTGCGACTACCGGGTCATGAAAGGCATCACCGGCCCACTTTTTTTGGGGCGAGACACACACGCCCTTTCGGAAGCCGCGTTCCGGACCGCCTTGGAAGTGCTGGCCGCCAACGACGTCAGCACCTTCATTGCCGAAGACAGCGCCTATACCTCCACCCCGGCCGTTTCGCACGCCATCCTGCGGTGGAACAAAAGTCATGCGCAGGGCCAAGCCGACGGCATTGTGATAACCCCGTCGCACAATCCGCCAAGGGACGGCGGTTTCAAATACAATCCGCCTCACGGCGGGCCAGCGGAAACCAAAGTGACGGGATGGATTGAGAAATCCGCCAACGGATATCTTGAGAACAATAACCGCAACGTAAGGATCAAGCATTTACGTGACGCGCTACATTCCACCTATGTGCGGGAATATGATTTTGTCAGCGCTTATGTGGAAGATCTGCCGAACGTCATTAATATCAAAGCCATAACGGAATCAGGACTAAAACTCGGCGTAGACCCACTGGGCGGCGCAAGCCTTGCGTTTTGGGAACGGATTGCGGAAATTCCCAGAATAAATCTTACCATAGTGAACAATCTGGTGGACCCCACCTTTCGTTTCGTACCGTGCGACAAAGACGGCAAAATACGAATGGATTGCTCCTCGCCGTATGCCATGAGACGCCTGTTCGAAATCCGGGATGACTTTGACCTTGCCTTCGCCTGTGACCCGGACGCGGATCGTCACGGTATAGTCACCCGGCAGGAACTTATGAATCCCAATCATTACCTGACGGTTGCGGCTTGGTATCTGTTACGTACGCGCGCTGCCTGGCCTGCGGATTGCGGGATCGGAAAAACCCTGGTTACAAGCGCCATGCTGGACAGGGTAGGGCAGGAGCTCTCGCGTCCTGTCGTGGAAGTGCCGGTGGGCTTCAAATGGTTTGTTCCCTATTTGCATTCCGGTCGTTGCGGTTTTACCTGTGAGGAGAGCGCCGGCGCGTCGTTCCTCTGTTTTGACGGTGCCCCGTGGAGCACGGACAAGGATGGCCCGCTGCTTTGCCTGCTAGCGGCGGAAATTATGGCCAAGGAGCGGATGTCCCCGAGCTTGATCTACAAAAAATTGGGGGAACGGCTTGGCGCACCTCTGTATCAGCGTCTTGACTCGCCAGCTGATGACCGCACCCGAAGCCTGTTGAACGCGATTTCTCCGGAAAATGTGCGTATGGAAACACTGGGCGGTTCACCTGTGACAGATATTCTCACGCAAGCGCCTGGCAACAATGCCTCAATAGGCGGTATCAAGGTAGCCAGCGAAGACGGATGGTTCGCCGTGCGTCCCTCGGGCACCGAGGCTATCTGTAAAGTTTATACGGAAAGCTTTAGCGGTAAAAAGCATCTTGCCGCCATACAACACGATGCGCTGGATTTTCTGGAAAACTTGCTAAAATCGTAGGGAGATCTGGATATAATCTCAAAGTTACTCCGCTCTGATTTATTGTAATCCCGTGCTTTTTCTGAGCATTGCCACTTCATCGACATACAGAAGCCGCGTTTGACCAAGGGCTAGTTCACCAAGCGTCAGGATACCGTGTGAAGTGCGCTTCAGCCGCAATATGGTCAGGTTCAAATCACGGCACATTCTACGTACCTGACGGTTCACCCCCTGTTTGAGCGCCAAGGCGAGAACTGTGTTCCCTCTGTCGACGCTCTTTCTGTCGGCGACGATAGGCAAGAGTTTTTCCCCTTCAGACAAGGACATGCCGGAACGCATGGTCTGTAACACGGCGGTATCCACCAGCCCGCGGACAAGAACTTCGTATTTTTTTTCCTGACAGCAGGAAGGATGCAGGAGGCGGTGCGTAAGGTCGCCGTCATTGGTAAGCAATAGCAGACCTTCGGAAAAATAATCCAGGCGCCCGACAGGATAGAGTCTGAAGTTCTCCAGCGCTTCCGGAAGGCAATCTACAACCGTACGGCGTCCTTGCGGGTCATGTACGCTGGAGACGACATGCACGGGTTTGTTCAGAAGCGCATAAACAAATTTTTCTGGCTCGTTGAGTACGCGGCCGTCAACTGAAATCGTGTCGCTTGGCAAAACATGACTAGCAGGATTTTGCTCGGGGGTATCGTTTACGCGTACGCGCCCCGTGAAAATCAATTCGTCCGCCTTGCGGCGCGAGCAGAATCCCGTTGTCGCAATGGCCTTGTTCAGGCGAACTCCGATATTTTTTTCTGTGTTCATATTCATTAAAAATTTGCGTCCTTGAAATGCCCTTAAAGTTTGTGCCCCTAGTTCCAATTTTTTGCAGGCATGATGCTGAAATAGGTGGAGCGCGTCAAGCTGTTTCCTGTTTTTTGCAATTATATAAGTTTACATAATTATCATTATGGGACAATTGAACTTGTCAAACACCCGGGTTTCAGTCTATGCTTCCCTGCGTATTTTTTTTCAAAAACGACAACAACGGGTGAACTCATGGGAGGTGAACTCAATGGGATTTGCAGGCAGCGCCTCCAGCTTTACACGTTTTCGCATTCTTGATCCCGTGCCGCGAGATCTCTGGTCACACCTGCCGGACAGATTGCGTCAGTTCGCTTTCCGCGATATTGACGATATACCAGAAATAACTTCCTGTGGTTGGGTCAGCTTTGATGACATGCTTGATTCAACCTGGAATAACACCCCACCGCAAAAGGCCGGTGTTGTGGTTTTTTCCCTGCGGCTAGACAGACGCAGAATTCCGGCCGGCGTTGTCAAAAAACATCTCGCCCTCGCCGTCAGGTCTGAAAAAGAACAGCTGTGCCGGCAGGATAAAAATTTCATCTCCCGCGAGCGCAAAAAAGAAATAAGGAAACAGGTGCTCTTGCGCCTACGTGGACGATTTCTTCCTGTTCCTGGTGAATTCAATGTCCTGTGGCTTGCGGAAAAAAATGAAGTCTGGTTTGCCTCTATCAGGGAAAGCATGATTGATTTGTTTCTGGAAGAATTTTTGAAAACCTTTGAACTTCACCTGGAACAACTGACTCCCTACAATCTTGCAGCCATCATGCTGAACGAAGAAAAGCTGTCTCGCCTTGATCATCTGGAAGCCACACAATTTGTGCCTGTTTTACCGTAACCAATAGTATTTAATATGGATACACAATCATTCAATGAATCATCGGATATCATACTCGGGCAAGAATTTTTGACTTGGCTCTGGTATAAAAGTGATACCACCCCCGGCGCTTTTACGGACAAAAATGGCGCGCCGTTTTCTGTTTCTATGGAACAGCGTATCGTTGTCCAGCAGGGGGAAGGCGAAGCCAGGGAAACGGCCTCTGTTACCGGTTCGCTCTCTCCTTTGCGGGAAGCCAGATTTGGGCTCGGCACAGGGAAAAAAGTTTCACGCGCTATGATTCGTCTTGAAAAGGAAGAATTAGCCTTTCAGTTGACACTTAAAGCGGAAGATTTTTCCCTGAGTTCTGTAAAAACTCCAAAGCTTGACACAACAGACCGGGATGATGACCCGGACACCCTCCTCCTGGAAAAATTTTATCTACTTGAAGTTTGCATTGATTTGCTTGACTCCCTCTACTCCTGCTTTCTGCAGTTACGCCTTTCGTTCGCCTGGCAGGACGAGGTGACGCATATCGGTCGCTGGTTGACCCACTTTGACGCATAATTCATGGCAAACACAATCGATCCTCTGCTCCGGCGTTTCTCCGGCATTATCTTGAGAATCCTCAAAAAAACTTTCTGGATGTTTCTGGTGCTGATCGGAATTACGCTGATAAGTTTTTTTGTCATCCACCTTGCGCCGGGATCTCCGTCGGATATGGAAACCACCCTGAATCCGTTTGCCGGAGAAACCGCGCGCCGGCAATTGGAAGCGCTGTACGGGCTAGACAGGCCGCTGTATGCGCAATATCTTGATTGGGTCGTACGCCTGCTGTATTTTGATTTTGGCAATTCCATGTCAGCGGATGCAAGGCCCGTGCTGACAAAAATTGCCGAACGCCTGCCGCTGACCATAGGCATCAACGTCGCCTCCCTATTCCTCGTGCTGATCCTTGCGATTCCGCTGGGGATAATTACGGCCTGTAAACAGAATTCCCTGCTGGATCGCGTGGTGACCATACTTGTCTTTTTGGGCTTTGCCATGCCTTCATTCTGGTTTGCCTTGCTGCTTATGCTCTTTTTCGGTATTGAACACCAATGGTTCCCGGTTTCCGGACTGACTTCGCTGAACTTCCAGGAGCTTGGTTTTTGGGAGAAATGCGTCGATATCATCCGCCATTTGACCTTGCCGCTGATTGTCTACACTGTGGGCGGGCTTGCTGGCATGTCACGCTATATGCGGGCGTGCATGCTTGAAGTACTGCGGCAGGATTATATCCTAACAGCACGCTCCAAGGGGCTGTCACAAATCACCGTCATCCTGCGCCACGCCTTACGCAACGCTCTTTTGCCGGTCATTACACTCCTTGGACTTTCCATTCCCGGACTTATCGGCGGCAGTGTGATTATTGAATCGATTTTTGCACTGCCGGGTCTCGGACAACTTTTTTACACCGCGGTTATGGCCCGTGACTACACCACGATCATGGGCAATTTGGTTCTTGGGGCCGTGCTAACCCTTGTGGGCAATTTGCTGGCAGACATTTGTTACGGATTTGCCGACCCGCGTATACGTTCAACGAGAGGTTGCGACTGATGAATGCTACGGCGCTCGGATGTTTCGCCAACCGTTATGTTATGCTGATGCTGGGACTTGCCATTGTGCTTTTCATGTCACTGGTAGCGTTGTGCGCGCCTCTACTGGCCCCTTATTCCCCTGCCACCCTGCACCTGGAACATATTCTGGAGCCGCCGTCTTCACAATTCTGGCTGGGGACAGATCGCCTTGGCCGTGACGTTTTTTCGCGCATGCTGTACGGCGGCCGGGTCTCGCTTTGGGTCGGCTTTGTCGCTGTGGGCATTTCCGTCAGCATCGGAACAGTGTTGGGGTTGATGAGTGGATACTTTCAACGATGGGTTGATGAAGTCATCATGCGCGCCGTTGACATCATGCTCTGTTTCCCGTCGTTTTTTTTGATTCTTGCAGTCATTGCCTTTTTGGAGCCGGATATGACAAATATCATGATTGTCATTGGCCTGACATCCTGGATGGGAGTGGCGCGCCTCGTTCGCGCGGACACCCTGACCCTGCGCGAGCGAGAATTCGTGGCCGCCGCTAGGCTGGTCGGTGTCAGGTCGGGGCATATTCTTTTTCGGCATATTTTACCGAACGCCCTCGCCCCGGTGTTGATTACCGCGACGTTGGGCGTGGCTGGGGCCATTTTGGTGGAATCGAGCCTGAGTTTTCTGGGCCTTGGCGTTCAGCCGCCCACAGCCAGTTGGGGCAACATGCTTATGGAAGGCAAGGCGGTTATTGAGATAGCCCCTTGGCTTTCCGTATACCCAGGACTCGCAATTCTGTTCACCGTGCTCGGTTACAATTTGCTGGGTGAAAGCTTGCGTGACATACTGGACCCGCGACTGAAACAATAATTGATATACCACTTTTACAAATCCGTTGTAAAACTTATGCTTGAATACCTGCGCATACGCAACCTGGCCCTTATAGAAGACATGGAACTGGAGTTTTCTCAGGGCATGAACGTGCTTACTGGGGAAACAGGAGCGGGCAAAAGTTTTATCCTCAAGGCCTTGGGATTTCTTCTCGGCGACAAGCTCTCGCACGAAATAGTTCGACCAGGAGCGGACCGCGCTCAAGTGGAGGCACTGTTTTTCCTGAATGAAGACGAGCTTGTGGTCAGACGTGAAATATCCGCCCGGACAGGCCGTAGCCGGCTTTATGTGAATGAGGATTTGAAATCACAGGAATCCCTTCGGGAGATGCGTGAGCGTCTTGTAACACACACCAGTCAGCATGCGCAGCAACTGCTCCTCCGTCCCGCTTTTCAGGCAAAACTAATAGAGGCCGCCATCGCGCAATCTCCCATCTTGCACGAACGCGATATTTTGTGTCGCGCGTTGGCGGAGAACGTGGCAAAACGTGAGGCCTTGCAAAAAAAATATACGGAACTGACGGCCAATCGTGATTTGCTGAAAATGCAGCAAGTAGAAATAGATAAAGTATCACCTGAAGATGGGGAAGAGGAACGTCTGGATGAATTGCGCACAAAAATTCGCAACTCAGCACAATTATTCAAAAATTATGAAGAAGCTCTGTCGCTACTTCACGGAGAAAGTGGCGTCGGTCTGTTGGATTTGCTCGGAAAGCTTGAAAGACTTCTCAATAAAATGTGTACCCATGGCTCTGATCTTGAAAAGTCAGCCTGTGCTGTTGCGGCATTGCGCGAGCAGCTTGCGCATTTTTCAGGTCGATTGCGTCGCCAATCAACAGACATGGAAGAAACGGACGTAAACAAGGTTGAAGAACGGCTTTTCGTTCTGGCCCAACTCAAGCGCAAGTTACACAAAACTTTTCCGGAAATTCTTGCCCTGCGAAAAGAAATTGACGCAAATCTTTCCTTTCTTGACGCCTGCTCCCTTGATCTCGCTCGGTTTTCCAAAGAAGAAAAAACGCTTGGCGCAAAACTCAAAAATGTTGTGGATGCCGTTATCCCTTTACGCCGCGACGCCGCGCGGAAATTCAGCGAACGCCTCAAGGACGAATTGAGGGGGCTTGGTTTTTCCCGCGATGTTGCTGTCATTCCAGATTTCATTCCACAAGAAATCCGGCCGGGCATCCATGATGAGACGGTCCGTTTTCTGTGGGCTCCCAATCCAGGACACCCCCCACAACCCTTGGATCGCATTGCCTCCGGCGGCGAACTTTCACGGTTTTTGCTGGCCATCATGAGTATGCGTTCCGGTTTGGACGACACTACCTATATTTTTGATGAAGTCGACGCGGGCGTCGGCGGGCTTGTGCTGAACAACCTTGCGGAAAAACTCAAATCACTGGCTGAAAAGCACCAAATGCTGCTCATAACGCATTGGCCGCAACTGGCCGCGCAAGCCAAAAAACATTTCCAGATCAACAAAGAAGTGCGTGACCGTGTGACATTTACCGTCTGTGCGCAACTCGATGGAAAGGAGCGACTAGCTGAATTGGCTCGAATGGCGGGAGGAGGAGCGCACGGTGAGGCTCTTGCCAGAAATTTGCAGGACTGACGACATACATGGCTTTGTTGTCTTTTCTTGCTATTTTCTCCGGCAATAGAAACATCAGGAAAAAATCCATTCCGGCCTCTACCCTTCTCCGGAAGGACAGACAGTAGTTTAAGATGAAGAGATGGAATCTAAAATCCTTTACGAAGTCAAATACACCCTGCAAATCCTGATGCCTGAAAACACTGAACCGCTCAAAGCGGTTTGAATTGGTCTTCTTTCTCCTGATGCCTGATGTAGTCCCTTGTCACATCTTAATCACGGCCAACGGTTGACACATGGGAATACAACGAGCCCAAAAACTTTCGCCAGCAAAATTCCGGGCGATAAAAATGACACTCTTCCCTTTGACAAAACCAGCCACGGACAAAACTGGCAGTTTCGGTGATTACTTGTCAAGATATGCACATGATAAACTTAAATTAAAGAGGTGGTGAAATGAAAACGACGAAAGTTGATGGTGGCATTCTATATAGATTAGAATTGCAAACATTTTGTGCAGGTGTATGAAGGTATTTTTATATATCTTATTAAGAACTTGTCAGTAAATAACTAGACATTTTCTAGAGTGTTATCTATGCTTTCTACAACCAAGAAAGGTGGCATATGAAAATACAATCATGGGAAGTGTCTAATGCCTTTTGGGAGATCGTTGAGCCATTGATACCCCGACTCAGATGTAATCCAGCCCAAAAATATAAACGCAAAACCGGAGGAGGAAGAAAGCCGCTGGAACTGCGCAAGGTATTTTTGGCATAGTGTATGTCCCGATACCTCCCACCGCGTAACAATACATCAATTCAAATTTAATGTCGACAGAACTTAGTAATGCCAAGTCTGGAGGCCAGCAGGTCTTGTGTTTGATTGATATTTTCTGTCAGCAAATGGGATATCTCTGTTTTAAATGGCAAATTTTGGGAATTTTTCAAGCTCTATTTCGACTTGTGAAGCGGGAGTAATTCCCGAAATCACCATCATGCTTTCAGTTGAATTTTTCCGCGCCTTCCAGATTTTTTTCTTGTTCATCAGATATTTTTAAAACCGCTGTGATGCCAGAATCTATGGATGTCTTGGATTCCTCCATATTCGCCGAAAAACTTATGCCGCGCTTGATGAAGCCATTGCCCAATCCAGAGCTTTATCCGCGCCGACAAAGCCAAAAATCTGCGCCGTAAGCGCTTGACATTGCCAGTTGCTTCGCTCATTGCGCCGCTTATCTGCTTGGGCCGGACTTGCTGATGGCCGCGCCGATTTGCTTCAATGATTCCCGCGCTCCGTCAGCCTCTTTAGCGGCGTCACCGCCCTTATTGTCGTACTGGATTTAAGTTAGAAAACCGACATTATTGCCTCGCCTTCGCTGGACGTTAATTAAGGATTAATACGTAATATAAACATGCGGTGCCGCCCCAAACAAGGGATTGTTGGTAATTTTCTTTCAGCTGGACAGAAAATGTTCGGACTTGATATTGATTTCCGCCAGGATAGCACCGGAGCATAGAGGAGTTCCGCGCTGTCCATACGGTGCTGGATATAGACGTGTCAGATGGCTGGTTACGGTTTGGTGAGCCGCCGGACTGGTGGACTGGTGTCCGCTGGATGAAATGAAGGCTGGAAACTAGCTACCATTGCGTCCCCTGCCGACCTGTGGCAAACTGGCCTTGCGGAGCGCGGCGACTTTTTTGTATTTATGGCGATTTAGCGATGCGCAAAAAACAACGCATTAAAATTTTAAAGCCTATTGAGGAGCAGAAACTAACGTGCGTACGCATGCGTGGCATATTTGTTATTTTTTCAAACCAGAGCTTGTATCAGAAAGTGAAACACCTGGAGAAATGCATATTTTATACCGGTCAATGGGAAAAATTCAAGAATGTGCTGTCGTCTGAACGTCATGTTGTCGACAAAGCATCGCATTGCATTGAAAGAGATCACAGCGATACCAGGCATCAGTCATCATTGGCCGGATTTAAGCGCCGGATAAAGGTTGTCTCCAAATCATGCAAGGCTGTTGAATTTACGTTGCGTCTTTGGCAGGTTTTAACCGCGCCACATTTTTAAAAACATGCGGATCGTAGCATTATATGTCTATAAATGAACACTCTAACAACTTTATTAAGGGCAAGGCATGATGAAAAAACATTCTTCCTTACCGGTTGAGTCGGGACACGGCGGTACGACAGGTTTTATCCGGGCGCAGTCCAAAACCTCTCTTGAGCGTCTGGTGGAAACATCCAAAAAAATGGGCATGGAAAATCAGCTCTTTATCTGTCAGGATCGGGCCGCCAAGGCTACAGCTCTCATAAACGGCAAAGAATATCTCAATTTTTCCACCTATGACTATCTCGGCATCAACGTCCACCCCGAAATTACCGAAGTTGTCACGCAAGTTGCAAGTGAATTCGGCACTTCCTCCGGGGCAAGCCGCCTTGTGGGGGGTGAACGTCCGCAGCACAGGGAACTGGAAAAAGGCTTCGCGGACCTTTACGGCGTGGAAGATTGCATCACGTACGTCAGCGGCCATGCGGCCAATGTTTCCACCTTGGGTTTTCTCCTCAGTTCGCGCGACGTCATTTTTCACGACGGTCTCGCCCACAATTCCCTTGTGCAGGGGGCGCGGCTTTCCGGCGCGTCACGCTATTCGTACACGCACAACAATTGTGACGATCTGGAGAAAAAACTCAAGGCCCACAGAAAAACCCACAAGCGCGCGGTGATCGTCACCGAGGGCCTTTTCAGCATGGATGGCAATATCCCCGATTTGCCCAGAATTATTAAGCTCAAGAAAAAATACAACTGCATGCTCATGGTGGACGAAGCCCACTCGCTGGGTGTACTTGGCAAAACAGGCCGCGGCGTACGCGAGTATTACGGCATTGCCCCCATTGAGGTGGACATTTGGATGAGTACCCTTTCCAAGACCATGTGCGGCTGCGGGGGATTTATCGCCGGCAGCCGCGAACTGGTGGAATCTCTCAAGTACGGTTCGCCAGGTTTTGTCTTCAGCGTCGGCATGCCGCCGGTTATTGCGGCCGCCTGCCGCAAGGCCCTCGAAATCATGTTGCGTGAGCCGGAGCGTGTACACCGGCTTCAGCACATTTCACAATACTTTCTGGAATACGCCAGGAGTAAGGGACTGGACACGGGCGCGGCTCAGGGCTACGCTATTTTACCCGTGATTGTGGGAGACTCCATGGTGAGCGGCTTTTTGTCCTCCGCCCTCTTCAAAAGAGGCATTTATGTCATGCCCGTCTCCTTTCCTGCCGTACAGGAAGGCTCGGCACGCTTGCGCTTCTTCCTCTCGGCCGTGCATGAGGAGGAGCATGTCCGCAAGACCCTGGACGCTGTGGTCGAGGAGTTGCCCAAGGCTCACGCAGTTGTGGAGCAGTACCGTCAGGGACACGGGCATGAATCACAGTAGGGCCGACAGCGCGTTAGCTCCGAAAACCGTTTCTGAAATTGCCGATCTCCCCGAGATTGCTATAGCGTATGTGCTGCTCTGGTTTCCCCTTTCCTCGGAAACCTTCATATTTCGGGAAGTAAAAAGTCTTCTGGCCCTTGGGGTTCCCATCCGGGTGTATACCATGTACGGGAAATCTCTCAGGGGATGCAGCGACGAAATGTTGGCCTTTAAGGGGCCGGTGCAACACTATGGCATGTCCGCCACCGTCAGCATACTGGCAGCTTTTATCCGCGCCGCGCGCCGCGCGCCACTCAAGGTGGCAAAGCTTTTGCGGGAAGGCTTTTTCAGCAGGATGCGCGATCTGGAATCCCTGTGTGAAAATATCTGGTGCTTTATGTCCGGCTTCCTGCTGGCCGAACAATGCCGCGACGGGGGCATCACCCTCATCCATTCCGCCTGGGCCAATGGGTCGGCGACGGCCGCCTGGGTGGCATCGCGCCTGACGGAGATTCCCTTTGCCTTCACGGGCCGTGCGGGAGACATCTACCCCGAGGACGGCCTCATGCGGACAAAATCGCGCGACGCCCTTTTTCTGCGCACTAACAATCTGGCCAATGTGCGCTGGTTGCAAAGTTTCTGCCCGTCCGCGCAGAAAGACAAGGTACATCTGATTTACAACAGTCTGACCTTCCCGAAGACGGCGCGCGAATGCCGGACGCAAAGCCGTCCAGCGCGCCGCGCTGTTTTCAATATTCTGGCCATAGGACGCTTTGCCCGCACCAAGGGTTTTCCCGAGCTCTTCACGGCTCTGGCGCGCCTGAGGCGCGAACATGTGCCCGTGCGATTGACCCTGGTGGGCGACGGGCGTTGGCGCGGCAAGCTTCTGCGCCAACTGCGTCGCATGCGCCTGACGGATATAGTGGATTTACCGGGCTTCGTCCCCCATGACCAAACGCGCGCCTTAATGTACAGTCATGACCTGCTGATGGTGCCGAGTGTGGTACACGACAACGGCGACAGGGACGGCCTGCCCAACGTGATCATGGAGGCCCTTTCCTGCGGCCTGCCGGTGGTGGCCACGGATGTGAACGGAATTTCCGAGGTCATCCGCAACGGCGAGACAGGCATCCTTGTGCCGCAACGCAACGCGGCAGCACTGGCGGACGCCGCACGACAAATGCTTTCGGACAAAGAGCGCGCCCTTGCCACGGCACAGGCCGGAAAAACGCTTGTGGAGCACATGTTTGACAGAAAAGCCAATATTTCCGCCCTGCGCGACCTCTATATGCGCTACGCCGCCCCGTGCTGAGGGAAGCGGTGACTAGGTTGGCCGTTAGTCTTGTTGTCAGTCTGGATGTGGAGGAAGAGGGACTCTTCGGCGGTCGCTACGCCAGCTTTGCTCCGCCTGTGACCAATACCTCCTGTCTGGCGCGCCTTGTCCCTCTTCTGGACCTGGGAGTGCGGCCCACTTTTTTTTGCGCCCACAGCGTCCTTGCCGATCCAGCGGCGCGCGCTGACATCGGCGCATTCATGGACAAATTCGGAAACATGGTGGAGTTCGGCGCGCATCTGCACTACTGGAACACTCCGCCCGTTGCCGGCGACATGCCGAAATTCGTGACATCCGCCCCCACATCCGGCGTGCCGACGGATATTTTGGCGGCAAAACTGGAAACTCTGCTTGAGGAGGGCAGAAATTTTTACGGAGTTCGCCCAACGTCTTTCCGCATGGGCCGCTGGGACATACACAGGGAGCACTGGGCACTGCTGGCCTGCGCCGGCATCACCTGCGACGCTTCTGTCAGGCCGCTGCACAGTACCCTGTGGGGGCCGAACCATTTTTCCGCCCCCACCGCCCCTTATCGGGTGCCGGCGGGAGGCGACGGCATTTTTGAAGTTCCTCTGACTGTAACGCCGCTTGTACGCCTCCTGCCTCGTCTGCTTGAGCGGCTCCCGGAAAAGTCGGGCCTGGGTTCTCTCTCGCGCGCGGGACTGAAAAACTGGGGAGCGCTTGCCCTGCTGCCGGCCTGCCATCCACTCTGGTTGATGCGTCTTGTCACCCGCCTTTTTGTATCGCGCGGTGGAAGGGTTCTTTCCCTCACCTGGCATTCGTCGGAAATGATGCCCGGCGGCGCGCCCCATGTGCCTGATGCGACGGCGGTTGACGCTCTGCTAAATAAAATTTATCATTATGCGAAGTGGTTATATAGGAGTTTTGCCGTGCACTCGTGCACCATGCGTGAACTCACGGATGACTTGGGGCGTCTGTCGCCAAAGTTGTCCGCGCCCACCGGAGACTGGACAAGTGAATGATTTCGCGTCGGATGATATAACCGCGAGCCTACAGGGCGCCCTGCCCGCTGGGCTGCCGCACATTGCCTATATTCTGCTATGGTATCCGCTCTTTACCCAGTCCTTTATCTTTCGTGAAGTGGAAAACCTGAAGCGGAGTCTGCCCGTGGCGGTATACTCTCTGTACTCCTCCAATTTGCGTTGCTGCTCCGGGGAAATGCTCGCTGTCGCGCCCACGGTGCGCACGGCCGGCATGAAACGCCTGCCGGTGTTCTGCCTGGAGATTTTACGCTGCCTTGTGACAAGGCCCGGAAAGCTACTGCGGCTTTTCGCGCGTAGCCTATTCAGACGCTGGCGGGACTTTGAAAGTTTTGCCGAAAACCTCTGGGCTTTCTACGCTGGAGTGAGCCTTGGCCGTCTACTGCGCGAAGACGGCATTGACATGGTTTACGCCCCCTGGCCGCGCGGTACGGCCACCGCCGCTTGGGTAGCCGCCGACATTGCTGGCATTCCATTTGCCACCTCGGCGCGCGGCGATAACCTGGAACCGGCTGACCCGGATTTGGGCGCAAAACTGGCTGCGGCTCTTTTCATACGCGCCAACAACGCGGCCGACAGGAAACGCATTGAAAATTTCGACGCTGGCCAAGCCAGAAACAAGGTGGAGCTCATCTATAACAGCCTCACCCTGCCGCCCGTGACAGAACACCCCAGACACGTGCTCGCGCAAAGCCCAACGCGTCTTCTGGCCTTGGGCCGCTTTGACGTGACAAAGGGTTTTGATGTGCTTTTGCAGGCCTGTGACATTTTGAAGGGAGTCGGTTTTGATTTTCACCTGACCCTTGCCGGTGGTGGTGGAAAGGTCATGGGACTTGGCGGCATGGAAAATATGCTTGTGACCATGCGCAAGGATCTCGGCCTGGAACACCATGTGTCCATGCCCGGCCTTATTTCTCACGACGAACTGCCGGATCTTCTCCTCAGTCACGACATTTTCGTCGCGCCGTGCGTGATACACTCGTCAGGACAACGCGACGGCATCCCCAATACGGTCATTGAGGCGTTTGCCTATGGTCTGCCGGTGATAGGCACCAACGTCAATGCCCTGCCGGAGGTGATACGCCATCATGAAACCGGCCTCCTTGTGCCGCCTGGCGATGTCCGGGCACTTGCCGACGCTGTCATGTGGCTGGCGCGCCATCCCGGCGAAGCCCGCACCTTGGCCCTAGGAGGCATGACTCTAGCCAAGGAAATGTTTGACCCTGACCGCAACTGCCGGCATCTATTGGAACTCTTCGTCCGCCAATACGCACGTTGGAAAGCGTCGTGTGCGGCATAGCCGGCATCTGCCGCCTGGATGGAGGGAATCTCTCCTCCGACGCGACGACTTTCACGCGCGCTATGACAGACGCTCTGGCCCATCGCGGCCCAGACGGCCAGGGCGTATGGCAATGCGGCCCCGTATGCCTGGGGCACAGACGCCTTTCCATCATTGACCTTTCAGGCGGTGGACAGCCCATGCGCGACGTCAGCGGGGATCTGAACATAACCTTCAACGGGGAAATCTACAATTTTCAGGAGATCAGAAAAAGCTTGGCAGCACAGGGGTCGCGTTTCGCCACCAATTCCGACACCGAAGTCATTCTGGAAGGCTACCGCCGCTGGGGCACACAGTGTCTTGAGCGCTTTAACGGCATGTTTGCCTTTGCTCTTTGGGACAACAAGCGACGCCGCCTTTTCTGCGGGCGTGACCGCTTCGGCAAAAAACCCTTTTTTTACAGCGCGCAACGCGGAATTTTTGCCTTTGCCTCGGAACTGACGGCCCTGACGAACCTTGAAGATTTTTCCTTCTCGGTGGATCCCGGGGCCGTCATGCGCTACCTAGCCTACGAATATGTGCCCACGCCGCAGACCATTTATCGTGAAGCCGCGAGCCTGCCGCCTGCTCACCTGCTTGTGCTGGAAAACGGAGAAATCCGTACGGAGCGCTATTGGGACATGCCTGTTCCCGACGAGGACGACACGCGCGGGGAAGAAGAACTGTGCGAAGAACTGCGCTGTCTGCTTTCCCAGGCTGTCCGTCGCCGTATGATCAGTGACGTGCCATTGGGGGTTTTTCTTTCCGGCGGCATTGATTCCACCATCGTGGCCGGTCTTATGGCAAGCCATTCCGCAATGCCCGTCAAAACCTTTTCCATCGGCTTCCGTGAGGCCAGCTACGACGAGTCCCGCTACTCCCGCGCGGTCGCGGTGGCCTACGGCACGGACCACCACGAACGTATCCTGGGGGCCGATGAGTGCGCAGACATTCTGCCCGCCGTGGCGTGCCGCATGGACACGCCCCTGGCCGACGCCTCGGTGGCCCCCACGTGGCTGCTTTCCGCCTCCACGCGCGAAGAGGTCACAGTGGCCTTGGGCGGGGACGGCGCGGACGAACTCTGGGCTGGATACGAGCACTATATCGCTTTCAGGATGGCGGAATGGTTCAACACCCTGCCCGCCTTTCTGCGGCGGGGCCTTTCCCGTCTGCCGTTCCTTCTGCCCGCTTCCGCCAGCTATATCAACCCGCGCCTTGCTGCGGAAACATTTCTCAATGGGACGAAAACCCCAGCCGCCCTCCGGGTGCAGAGCCTGCTCACATCCTTCAGTCCGGAAATGCAGCGCGATGTGCTGGATCCAGCCCGCGCCGAGGCCGGCTTTCTGGATCCCGACACGCTCTTTGCTCCCACGCTCCGGCAGTATGGGCACTGGCAACCGCAAAACGGCGTATCGCCCCTAGCGCGGGCTTTCCATGTCTATGTGCGTCAGTTCATGCTGGACGACATTCTGGTCAAGGTGGACCGTTGTTCCATGCTCAACTCTCTAGAAGTGCGGGAGCCATTTCTGGACACGGAAACGGCGGAATTTGCCGCGCGCTTGCCCCTGCGCTGGAAACTGCGCGATTTCCGGCGCAAATATCTCCTCAAAAAGGCCTTTGCTTCCATGCTACCGCCTGAAATTCTGCGCCGCAATAAACGCGGCTTCCAGATACCCGTAGCGACCTGGCTCAAGGGCAGACTGCGCCCTCTCATGGAAGACATGCTAGCTGAAGACAGCCTGCGCGCCCAAGGCATGTTCAACCCCAGCGCCGTGCGCGCGCTGATGGACACGCACATCTCGGGCAGAGCCGATCTGCGCAAGCCGCTCTGGACATTGCTGGCGCTTCAGCTCTGGTTGCGGGCGCATTGATTTTCCTGCCTGCTAAATTTTTCTTGTGTATCCATGCTCTTTTTGATATTTTGACATGCCCTTTAAAATAAATTATCGTGGATAATACCGGGCTGTAAGGCAGGTCTGTCAAAAGTGAACCGCGCCCTGAAGGGACATTTATTGGAGGCATGGAATATGGCACAACTGGAAATAGCGCAAGAGGACATCAACTTCGAAAGCGCATTGGAAAACTATATCAATCCCGACTTCGGCGATCTGGAGGAAGGCTCCATTGTCAAGGGTGAAATAGTCCGCATTGACGCCGCCGCCGTGCTCGTTGACGTGAACTTCAAGTCCGAGGGACAGATCCCTGCGGCGGAGTTCCGCGATGCGACGGGCGACGTCAGCATTCGTGTGGGCGACAAGGTGGATGTGTACGTCCAGAAAAAAAACGAGATGGACGGCACCATCACTCTCTCCTTTGAAAAGGCCAAGCGTATGCAGCTCTTTGACCAGCTTGAAGATGTGCAGGAAAACAACAGAGTCATCACAGGGCATATTGTGCGCCGCATTAAGGGCGGCTACACAGTCGACATCAACGGCGTGGAAGCTTTTTTGCCAGGCTCCCATGTGGCACTGCGTCCCGTGCCGGACATGGACGCGCTTGTCAATCAGGAATTTGAATTCCGTGTGCTCAAAATCAACCGCCGCCGGAGCAACATTATTGTTTCCCGTCGCGTCCTGCTGGAAGAAGAACGGGATTCCAGACGGCAAAATCTGCTCCGTACTCTTGAGGAAGGACAGATTGTCACCGGCAAAGCCAAAAATATTACCGAATACGGCGTGTTTGTGGATCTTGGTGGTCTGGACGGCCTGTTGCACATCACCGACATGAGCTGGAAGCGTATACGCCACCCCAAGGAAGTCATCACCGTGGGACAGGATCTAACCATCAAAATTCTCTCCTTTGACAAGGACAACAACAAGGTTTCCCTGGGCCTCAAGCAGCTTGTGCCCGATCCCTGGCTGGATATCTCCACCCGCTTTCCGGAGGGGTGCCGTTGCGTCGGTAGGGTTACCAATCTTGTGGACTACGGGGCTTTTGTGGAGCTTGATCCCGGTGTGGAAGGCCTTGTGCATATTTCCGAAATGTCCTGGACGCGCAAACTCCGCCATTCCTCCCAAATGGTTCACGTCGGAGACGAGGTAGACGTGATTGTTTTGGGTGTTGATGCCGACAAAAAGCGTATCAGCCTCGGCATGAAGCAGGTGCGACCCAATCCTTGGGAAATGGTCGCCGAAAAATACCCCGAAGGCACCGTGCTTGAGGGCATTATCAAAAATATCACCGAATTCGGCATATTCATCGGCATTGAAGACGGCATTGACGGCCTTATTCATGTTTCCGACATTTCCTGGACCAAGAAAATCCGCCATCCCAACGAGATGTACAAGGTTGGCGACACGGTGCAGGCCAAAGTGCTCACCGTGGACCAGGAAAACGAAAAATTCACCTTGGGCGTCAAACAACTCACGCCCGACCCGTGGGGTCATGTACCAGCTGTCTATCCTGCGGGTTGCTCCGTCAAGGGCGTTGTGACCAACGTGACGGACTTCGGTATATTTGTGGAGGTGGAGGAAGGAATCGAGGGTTTGGTGCACGTTTCCGAGCTTTCCGGCAAAAAAGTCAAAATATTGGCCGAAGTTTACAAGGAAGGTCAGGAAATCCAGGCCAAGGTCATCTACGTCAGCGCGGAGGAGAGGCGCCTAGGCCTTTCCATCAAACAAATCAAGGATGAAGAAGAATGCCGCAAGCCAGCCTATTACCCCACCCAGGAGACGGGGCAGAATCTTGGTGATCTGCTGAAGCAGAAGATGGAAGAAAGCGAAAACAACTGACATAAACATGCGATTCGCCTGTTCATGCCGATTACGTTTCCCGAGATATAGTAATGGTGTGCCGTACAGCTTTCATCGACTGCGACGCTCGAAAGTTTGCAGTGGTCACGATCCCCCCGCAAGGAGGCCGTGTCATTGCTGCGCTACCGCACCAATGACCGCCCCTCCGCTCCTTCTTTCGGGCCGCTGCTCCTATAGTCGGACGACATGATATCTGCTGCGGCGTCAATATCTATCCGGGCCATGTGGAGAAAGTCATCGACGAGTTCCCGGAACTGGGTGGAGAATACAAGATGGCACTCTCCCGCGACGAGCGGGCTGTGTACCATCTGCTCCTCACGGGGGAGGATGTGGAGCTTGTCAGGTCGCTGGAGCTGCTGCACAAAGCGCTCATGACGTGCGGGGAGCCATATATGCGGTTACGCCTCCCTACCAAGGACGTTCGACAAGTCCAAACGCGTCGTGGACAAAAGATAAAGTCATAATGTCAAATTATTCTATATGTATCGTAGCGTCAATGCCTGCAAGTTGTTCACCCGCTGAAACAGTTCCTGATGCAAGGCCAATGCCGGTTTTAGGCTTCCAGCGTCCGCGGCATGGCGTCCATTTCTATAAAATCTCTCGGCCGTTATAGCCTCAACTGCCTTGTCCTCAAAGAGTCCATTGACGGCCATTTCCGCTTCCGTGAGCGTCGCAGTCGACGAAAGCTGGGCACCATTACTGTATCTCGGGAAACGTAATTGGCATAAACAGGCGAATCGCATGTTCATGTCAAAGGTATTTTCTGGAAAAAACAGGAAGAATATTTTTATTATTCTAAGCTCGCCTGGCTTTCCCGGTCAGGCTAAAAATCATCGCTTGCCGTCCAAGGCATGAATTCTATAATAGTCTGAAATACCCGCATAAATTTTTCGAATGTGATTACATAACGTCCTGTTATTCCAAATAGTTGTTGGTTTAGATGCATCAACCTTGGCTTGTTGACAGGAAACGCTTGCATGCACGGCATATTTGAGATATAGTCAAAAAAGATTGTATTGTCAGGCTTTTTTTCAGGATTTTAACCACAGCTAAAGGACCTCATGAAAAACCGCTTTGCTCTTCCGCTCTCTCTGCTCTTCATTCTGCTCCTTACGGCGTGCGGACCAAGCAACAATGTGCGTCTGCAGCCACCACCGCCGCTGGATGCCACCGTCCTACCCGCACCTAACGCACCGAGCGTCAGCATTGTCACTTTTGCCGACAGCCGTCCTGACCGTACAAGCCTTGGCGTGCGTCGGGACAACAGCGCTTTTGTCACTAGCGACAATATGGTTGAATGGGTCAGCAGAGCTCTTGCGGACGAACTGGCGCGTAACGGCATGCAGGTTTCCTATGCCGCCACATTCAAGCAGGTGCGCAACGGCAATCCGGACTACATAGTCACAGGCGATCTGAATACCCTCTGGCTCAAGGAGACTTCCGCCACGGAGCTTTCCACGGAGTTGCGCATCACCTACAACCTTGTCAACCGACAGAAGCGCATCTTGAAAGATTCCTTTAATTCCACCCAGTCGCGCACAGGGTTGCCCACAAGCTCGGCTGCGGAAACTCTGCTGATGGACACCATGAGGGATCTTATCAAACCTGTGGCGCGCAAAATCGTGCAAACCATTGAAGGCAAAAAATAAGGGCTTTTCTCTGCATTGCCCCGGAACTTCTGTGGCTCTGGGCGCGCGGTGGGTGATTGAGGAGAGCCTCGCGGCCTTGAAGAAAGCTCCAGCCCCGGGAAAAGACGAGCTTCCCGTCGCGCGGAGTGGGGACTGTTGTTTTTGTGCGGCAATTACAAGTGGATATGCGAGGATTTTACTAAGGTATATTCCTCGCCGCATCTAGAGTACAAAAGACGGTTTGGATTCCAAACTTCACGCGCTTTACGCGAGCAACGGGAAGCCTGTTTCCATGGTGCTTACAGTAAGGTTTGATGAATGATTATAGAAGAATTATTGGCAGATCGGTGGTGCGCATGGTTTCGCAATGCTCTGCCCAATATTTGAAAGTCTCAAGGCTTGGAGCAGAATGGGCATGCGATATGACCGGTGCGCTCATATACGTTCTTTTCAGCAATATGTTTGGTTTCTTGTGGCATTTTTATCTCAATTAAATCTAACAGGTAAAAATTGTATTCTGTCCCGAACGTCACGCTTGACTTGCCGCGCGGCATTGGTAATTCTTCGGCAAGGAGTAGAAAGAAAATGCGAAATCTGGCTTCACGTAAGGCACAGGCAAAAAGCCGTGCGCAAACGCTTCTGTCCCTACAGGCATTTGTGGCCTTTGCCGCCGGCACGTGTGCTGAAAATGGTGGGAGCGCGGATTATGGCGCGCATATCCGTCATCGTGTGGACCAGCCTCATCGGCACGATGCTGTCATTTCTGGCTTTGGGCACGATAAATTCTCTTCCGTGGTTTTGGCGCTGATTCTGCTTGGGGCTAACGCCGGATAGGACAGTCATCCAGCTTGTTCATGAATGGTTGGTGCGCAGCTGATGGAAAACTGATCCAATGTCTATAGATTCTGGATCTACTACTCGAAAAACGTCCGGACCTGACGCCACTTTCAGAGCAAGTTTTTAAACCATTCGCTCCATGCACCTTGGCGCTTTTCCCGTATTTCCTCACCTTCATCCTCTTTGTAAAGGTAGTAGGCGGCCTTGCCTTTCTCCATGGCATGGCCCGCGACCTCGGGAATATCCGTAAAATTTTCGGATATATATGTATAGCGCCGCCATGCAGGACCATATTTCTTCATGTGCCAGAATACATCAGCAATGAAGATCTCGTGCTCAGCCATGAGTGTGCGGCATTCAAGCATATGCTCTTCGGCGCTCTTTACATATTGTGAGTCGGGAAAAGTCTGACGCAGGCGTTTAAAGCAATCATAGGCCTCCTGCAGTTCCGTTGCAGTTCTGTCTATAGAACGAAATTCACTCAGAAGAGACATACCTATCTGGTACAGCACATAGGGTATTGTCTGATGTCGGGGATGGAGCGATTCAAAGTCTTTGTAACTTTCGGCTGCCAACTTATAGTCTTCGTCCAGATAGTAGGCGTCCGCAAGGGAAAGCTCAGCGTCTATAGTATATGGGCTGAAAGGATATGTGTCGCGTAACTTGGTATACAACTCCACCGCGCGCACATAATTTTTTTCACTCATAGCGTCGTTGGCTGCCTCAAAAATTTCCTGGGCAGTGTCTTCAGCCGGTGGCAGATAGACCATGTCAATAATGCCGCATCCGGCAACTGCGAGGAACGTCATGACGAGTACAAGACAACGAAAAAATTTTTTATACATCAGAGTTGTTCCAGGAAGAGGAAAGCTGCTTGCGCAGCCGTTGCGCCGTCACCAGCGGCGGTAATCACCTGACGGCAAAATTTTGAACGGATATCTCCGGCGGCAAAAATGCCGGGGATATTTATACGCATTTCAGTATCTGTAAGAATAAAGCCCTGTGAGTCAAGCGCCAGATCAGCTGGCAGAAAATCTGTCTTCGGTTCAAAGCCCACATAGATAAAAAGTCCGTCAACCGGGAGATGCTGCTCTTCACCACTATGGACGTTTCTGAGCGTGAGACCGGAGAGGTTGGAATCCCCGTGAAGTTTTGTCACAACCGTATCGGCAAGGACAGTGACATTGCGAGACTCATTCAGACGGTCAAAAAAAATTTTCGTCCCTCTGAAGTACTCCCGACGATGTATCAAATATACTTGTCCAACGATTTTTGAGAGATAAAGAGCTCCTTCAAGGGCGCTGTTGCCGCCGCCGACAACAGCCACCATCTGTCCTCTAAAAAAATTGCCGTCGCACAAGGCGCAATAGGAAACGCCGTGTCCGAGCAAGGCATTCTCCCGGTCAAGCCCCAATGTGCGGTGACTGGCTCCTGTACAAACAAGCACAGTTTTGCAGGCGTATGTCTGATCTCCGCACTGTACGACAAACTGTCCGGCTGTGCCGGTAATAGAATCAACGATTCCTGTCGCGCGCTCAATCGACAAATCGTCAAGATGCGCGATAAACAGGTCCGCCAATTCATAGCCCTTAATGCCTTGGGGATATCCGGGATAGTTTTCAAGCGTGTCTGTCATGAGGATCTGTCCACCATGCGTGAGCTGCTCACACATGAGAACGGAACAAGCCGAACGCGCCAGATACATGGCGGCGGTAATGCCCGCAGGCCCGCAGCCTGCGACAATGGCATCGTACGTTTTCACGCCAGAGCCTTTTTGTTCAGTACATCGGCTATGGCAGTTTTGTTGGCGTCACCGGTTATCTGCTCCAGAATTTCACCGTTCTTGAAAAAAATGAGTGTAGGAATGGCGCGTATCGCGAATTTTGCCGGGGTGGCCAAATTTTCGTCCACATTCATTTTGAATACGAGAACCTTTCCCTCATAGTCATTGGCAATTTCGTCAATCACAGGCCCAAGGGCGCGGCAAGGCCTACACCATGGAGCCCAGAAATCGACCAGAACCGGCATATCGGATTTGAGTACAAGATTTTCAAAAGCAGCATCGGTGACATGTTCAGCCATTGGCTCCTCCTCAAGTTTTGGTAAATATTGCGGCTACAAATCGCAGGTGTAGAGTTTTTTAATAGATATCTGTTGCGCAACTGTCAAGCCGTCTTGTGTTGCCTGTTGTCGATCATATCGTCCGGAATCGGCATACCGCGCGGAATCGTTTCCATGCGCAAGGTATGATAAAAATTTTTTTTGGCAAAAAGCCAAGCCGCATAGGCTGTCATGGCGGCGTTGTCGGTGCACAGTTCCGGAGAGGGTATGATCGACTTACCCCCGCGTTTGCGCATGAGTTCGGAAATACGTTTGCGTAGCAGGGTATTTGCTGCCACACCGCCGGCAAGCAGAAGTGTGTGAATGTCCGGATTGGCATCAAGCGCCCGCTCTGTCTTGGCGCATAATGTGTCCACAACCGCCAGATTGAAGGAAGCACAAAAATTTTTCAGAACATACGGCGCGTCGGCAGAATTTTTGACAAAACGCGCCTGATTTTCAAGTTCCGGATACTTTTCGATACAGGTCAAGGCAGCGGTCTTCAGACCACTGAAGCTAAAGTCCAAATTGTTATTATGAAGGTAGGGGCGTGGGAACAGATGCGTGTCAGCCGTACCAGCCACTGCTAAGTTGTCCGTCATACGGCCGCAAGGGTAAGGCAGGCCAAGCATTTTGCCGACTTTGTCAAAGGCCTCACCGGCGGCGTCATCAAGGGTTTTGCCGATTTGTCTGAAATCCGCAGGACCTTGTATACGGTAAAGATGCGTGTGCCCGCCGGACACCAGCAGCCCCAGCGCCGGCAAGTCAAAATTCTGTTCCAGCCCCACCGCCAGAAGATGCGCGTGCAAATGGTTTATTCCCAAAAATTTTGCGTCGAGAGCAAGAGCAAGAGCTTTGGCAAAGGCAACGCCCACCAAAAGACTACCGAGAAGCCCGGGACCGCGCGTAACAGAAACAGTGTCAATCTGATCCGGCGCAAGTTCGCTACGACGTATTAGCTCATCGAAAAGCGGGCCGATATAACGACAGTGCTCGCGTGAAGCCAGCTCAGGAACTACTCCGCCGAAAAGTGCGTGGACGTCAGCCTGACTGATCAAAACTGAACTGGTCAGACGGCCGTCGCGGACAATGGCCAAAGCTGTTTCGTCGCAGGATGTTTCTATGCCAAGACAAATCACAATATACCTAATTGTATGCTGTTGATTCTGCTAACACAGCAAGTTGTAATATGCGGGGTTATTATACCGAATCATCAATGATTCACGATTTGTTTTTATATTTTGCATAAATCCTTTCAACCTGCGCCACATCGTCGGAGGAACCAATAAACAGGGGCGTGCGCTCGTGCAAGCGTTCCGGCTTGCGTTCCAGTATGCGGCTTGCGCCATCAATGGCACGTCCGCCCGCCTGCTCGGCAAGAAACGCCAACGGCGCGGCTTCACACATAACACGCAGCTTTCCTTGCGTTTTTTTTGTGTCTGCGGGATACATGTAAATACCGCCATTGATAAGTGTTCTGTGAAAATCAGCTACAAGCGCGCCCACATACCGGGAAGAGTAGTTGCCGCCGTCTTTTGTGCGACATGTGTGAAACCAGTCAACAACTTCACAGGTGGCCTCGCTCCAATTATTACGGTTGCCTTCATTGACGGAATAGATGTTTCCCTGCTGCGGGATACGCATGTCGGGATGAGATAGCAAAAATTCTCCAACACCGGGATCCATGGTGAAACCATGGACTCCTTGTCCTGTGCTGAAAACAAGCATGGTTGAAGGCCCGTAAAGGATATATCCGGAGCCCACCTGTTTGAGGCCGGGCTGCAGAACTTCTTCAAGGCCTATTTCGCCGGTATTGCCTTCTGGACGGCGGAGAATGGAAAAAATTGTGCCGACATTGATGTTGACTTCAATGTTGGTAGAACCGTCAAGTGGGTCAAAAACAAGAATATAATCCCCTGAAGGGAACTCAGATTTTATGCGTATGAGATCGGCATTCTCTTCAGAACTCATGGCGCACAGAGCGCCGCAACGCTCCATGCGCCAAGTGAGAATATTGTTTGCTAGATCATCCAGTTTTTGGACATTTTCACCCTGGACGTTCACCTCGCCGGTACCGCCCAAGATGTCAAACAGACCGGCTTTGGCGATACGTCTGGCAATGATTTTGCCCGAGAGAATCAGATCATACAGCAACCCTGTGAATTGTCCAGTCGCATGCGGTGATTTTTTCTGGTGCAGCAACAGATGTTCAGTAACTGTAATTTCTGCCATAACTCTTCCCCACTGTTTTCTGTGACAATAAATTCGTTTGGTCACTCCTGCGGGCCAGATGGCTCTAGAGGTCCACCCGGCAAGATTGAGGTGTCTGTCTTGTCTCCCTGTTTTTCAGATAATGCTTCCGGTTTTTCTGAAGTTCCGGATGAAACAGAGGAATTATCCTCACGCGGGCCAAAGGGGCTTGGGCGACCTCCCGGCAAAGCCGGAATCTTTGGATCAGACTCAAGTTCAAGAGGAGTGACATCATGCCAGCTTTCCTGCCGAACTTCAGGCCGGGCAGCCCGACGCGGGCGTTGCACACGTTCTACCGGCGCATCTGCATTTTCCAGTCTGCCCTCCTGCATCATGGATTTTTGCGATGCTCTGCCTTTCAGTAGCACGCTTTCCCGACTGCCGGGCTGGATATCATGCGTGACGCCACCGCCGGATGGCTGCTGTTGTGCGTTGCCTTCAATATTTGCGGCAGCAGGCGGAGTTATTTGTTGGCCGCCGTCAATATCCTTTCTGGATTTGCGTTCCGGTATGGGCGGAGGGGGAAGTTTTTCACGTTCTTTTGGAAAATACTGTGCGGCCTGTTCCTGGTCACCGGCACCTTCAGGAAAAGAACCGGATTCTGGTACGGCGAAAATCAGCGGTAGGTTGGCAAAATAACGCACCAGATAGTAAAAAGAGCCGGTTGCATTTTTACACACTCCCGAAGAGCTTTTGGTTACGGCATCCGCCCAGTTGACGCTGGAAAGCGGAGTGGCGGCATAATCGTATTTGCCTGGCCAAAGCAGAGCCTGGGGAGAAAGAATGACAATATTTGAAGGATTTCCTGAAAGTTGGGCCAGTGTGCGCATGTCGAAATGCGCGACAATTACGCCAAGAAAATCCGTACTGTTATACAATGGGACGGCGAGCATGACTTCAGGGCCAAAAGGCGTGTTCTGTACATCAGCGCGCAATGCCCTGTTGTTCTGTCTGTTGTCCGCATACAGCAAAGGAATAAAATCCAGTTGCTTCAAGGGAGATGCAGGTTCCTGACCAAGAATGGAACCATCGTATTTTACGCCAGCAAAGCCGTTCAGCCAAGGAAAATTAGCAAAAAAATTTGTTACCCATATCTTCGTCGGGGATTTGTCGGCATTCATCATGACACGTTCGAGACGGGTCAATTGCCGGTCAATGCCTATCGTGCTGTCAGTCAATTCCGCGGCACGCGGTGAGATATCCCTTTTTTCTCCATAATCTATTTCTGCGGCGGGGCTGACATGGTTATTCCAGAAATTCTTTGTACCTTTCCAGACATCCTTCGTCGACTGATAGGAACTGCAACCGGTTAACAGCATTACTAGCAGAGCCGGCAAAAAAAAAGGTCGCAAAAATGAATCAAACACTGTTTTCTCCTGTTCTTTACCCGTGTGCCCTGGTTTCCACACGCTCCGCCAGAACTGCAAGCATGCTGATTAACTTGTCTTTTCCCAAGGTGTTTTCTTCTTCCGGGGATGTTTGCTGTACATGTATTTCCGTTGATGCGGTAAGTTTTGCGTTCAACGTGGCAATACGCTGGAGCAAGTCGGCCTTCTCTTCAGTAACAGTCGCTACAGCGGCCAATTCTTTATAAATATCTAGAGCGCCACTAAAGTCGCCCTGTTCGGCCAATACTTCGGCCATGGATCGCGTGCGCAGTGAAAAGCGTTCTTCGGCCTCGTCAGGTTCATCCGGCGCGTCTTGTGCGGCCTCCTCGGTTAAGGTAATCGTGACGATTTCCGGAGGGGACCTGTCGTCGGGGGATAGTTGCGGAAGAGGGAGGTCCGGAGGAGAATCTTCCGTAAAATCATTTGTGGATAATAGATTTTCCGGCTCCGGATGGAAGAAGGCACTTATACCTCTGTCAAAAACCTCATGTAGAGAAATGGATGCTCGCGTGAAATAAGCGGCCATAAAACGCATAATAATCGGCATATCCGATGAAGTGTCGCTTGCGGAAAGGCATGCAGCCCATGCTTGCCAAAACTCTGTATAATCGGAAAAAAAAGTGGTTATTTTATTGATCTGATTGGCATAGGTGGTATGCCTTCCCATTCTGTAAAGCAGTTCAACAAGAAAAAGCCGCGCTTCGAAAAATTCAGGGTAGCGCTCCAAGCCTTGCTCCAGAATATCTATGGCCTCATCACATCGGTCTTCTTCCTTCAACAAACGCGCCAGAGGAAAAAATAGTTTTGAATCCGGCTCTAGTTCCAAAATTTCTTTGTACCATTCAATTTTTTCCGCCATCACGAGTGCTCCTGGAAATAATCTTTACTGTATCATCAAAAAGGTACAGCACTTCATTTTCACGCACATAATGCAGATGCTGATGAATCATCTTTTCAATGTATTGATTGTCTGACTGCAACATACGAATTTCACGGCTTAAAGTCAGATTTTTCGCATCAAGATCATTCTGTTGTTTTTGCAGGATTGAATGTTGATTTTTGAGTTCACTATATTCCAAAAGACCTGTAACTCCCCATATCATACGACCAAAGAGTACTATATTTATAAGAGTTAAAGCTATAAGTATAAAAACACGCCAGGTCATTATTGCAAAAGACGTTTTTGAGGTCTATCTATAGTGGGAAGCCTTAATTCAGCCAAAAAAATTGCTGTCGCTTTTTCAAGGCGCCGCACATCGGCTTCGGCCAGAATCATGCTGTCAACTTGCTGCAGATACGTTTTCAGTGTGGAAATTTCATTATTAAAATGACGTCCTCCAATCTGTTCGTCCATGTCTTCCTCAAGTTCCAGAATAGTCTGTATGCAATTTTTAAGACGAATCTGAAGAATACTCATTTGAGGTTTCATGACTGTTGTTTTTGGCCAGTGCCGTTATAAATATAAAAATCATGACAATAATTTACTCCGGAGAGAATGGTCATGATCAGCGCCACATAGAGCAGAATTTCTCCGATGGGCCACAATGTTACTCCGGCAATAGGATAATGCAGCATGAGGGGCACAATGGCTATAATCTGTAAAATCGTTTTTGCTTTGCCGAATTTATCAGCCGCTAGACATATCCCGGCGTCACTAGCCATAGCTCTGAGGCCTGTCACCACAAGTTCCCGGCAGACAATGACAATTACCACCCAGGCTGGAGCCCAGTCCATTTTGACAAACATAATGAGTACAGAGCATATAAGTACCTTGTCCGCCAAGGGATCCAAAAATTTCCCCATACTTGTGACAATATTTTCCCGTCTGGCTATGTATCCGTCTATCAAATCAGTTATGGAGGCAAAAACAAAAGCGCAGGTCGCCAATATACAAAAAACAGGACCTTCAAAATAAAGCAAAACTACAATAAAAGGCGTCATGAGCATACGCAGTAAGGTAATTTTATTCGCCAAGTTGAACATTGTATTTTTCTTGATTTTTTTTTGCAGATTGGGTATCTCCGGTACAAACTGCCATGCTTATATCTGCTGTGAGTATTGACTGTTAGCATAAAATTTTCAGAGAGCAAAGCGGCAATATCAGCAATAATCTCCCGAAGACGTTATCAGGGTTAACGTTAACTACAATCGGGCATCCTAAGCCGCCGCCGCATCCACGGCAACGGGATCCAAAGGAACAACTCTCAAAAACCAAGACCATGTCGTTTGGCGAACTCCTTGCCGCTCATAACAAAAATTTATGGCGTATATCAGTTGCGGCGATGACGGCATCCAGAAGAGCCATATTGTCCTGGCAATTCCCGCTACCGCTACGGACGTCGCAGACGAATGGTAATCTCGCAAAGATTAAAGTGTGAAAGAATAGAATGATATGAGTTTATCTTCCATAAGTGCCGACAAGCTCCACAAAAGTGACGGGGGCGAGTTCTTCTGATTCAATGCGTCCCCCTGCCTTGTGCAGTCGACAGAGGCGCTGAGTCGTCCGGGACCCCACAGGCACCAGCAAAATGCCGCCCTCGTCAAGCTGATCAACAAGAGGTTGGGGAATCTCCGGTCCACACGCCGTAACAATAATGCGTTCAAAAGGAGCGGCTTCCGACAACCCCAGTGTTCCGTCACCGAAGTGCGTGTAAATAGCGCGAAATCCGAGATTACGCAAGAGCGATCTGGTATTTTGATAGAGATTACGCAAACATTCAATGGTAAATACGGTACATTCCAAACTTGCCAGTATCGCAGCCTGGTAACCGGATCCGGTTCCGATTTCAAGCACACGCATGCCGGGCTTTACCTGAAGGAGTTCGGTCATCATGGCGACAACATACGGCTGGGATATGCTCTGCCCATGGCCGATGGGGAGAGGCGTGTCTTCGTAGGCCCGTGCTGCAAACGCTTCCTGCACGAAAAGATGCCTCGGCACATTTTTCATAGCCGCCAGCACACTGGAATCGGTGATTCCCCTGTCGCAGAGCAACTGTTCCATGCGCATGCGCAGACGTCTAGGAACAATTTGACTCATGGGTACGCGACGGGGCTCATGTTGACGATTAAATTTGTAATTTAGCATAGGTAACGATATCTTTTGCCTTGAGCTTCAAGAAAAAGTCAAGACTTTTTCTTGAAAACCCGGGCTATTTGTGTAAGTATGTTTGTCCACAATAAAATTGAAGGGCGCAAATGCGAACGAGAAGCATGTTTTCCTCAGTCTTGGGGTTTTTGGTCATAACCGTGCTGCTTGCCGGCGGTTATACTTTTTTAAAAGACATGGATGGCCCTGTTGTCCAAATTACACCAAATACTGGCAGAGTTTCGCCCAAAAGCGTCCTAAAAATTTTCATAACTGACACATCGGGCGTACGCTCCATTTCTGTGGGGATTCGCAGAAATAATGTTATAACTACTATTTTCAGCCGGCATTTTGAGCAATACCTTCCCGAGCGTAACGTGGAAGTGCCGCTGGCCGAGGCAAATTTACGTGAAGGCGCATTTGATCTTGAAATTCGCGCGACAGACGCATCCTTGGCTGGGTTTGGCCAAGGCAATATGCGTACGCTACTATTGCCCCTGCGCCTGGATATGCAACCGCCGCGTATCTCAGTCAAAACATTGCCGCCGAATGTGCACAGGGGAGGCTCGGCCGTTATCAAATACACGATTGATGAAGATGTGAGCGAATCAGGCGTTCTCGTGGCTGGATATTTTGTACCGGCCTATCTGCAGAAAGATGGTTCTTATCTCTGTTTTTTTCCCTTTCCGTACACTATGACAGCCAAGGATTATAAAAACGCGGTGGATATAACCGCGACTGATCTGGCCGGCAATGTCACCAAAAGCCACTTGACGATTATGGCCTACGAACGCAATTTCAAAAGTGACACCTTGCAGCTCAAAGAGGATTTTTTGATTGCCGTTCAGAACAAGCTGCGTGACCTTGCGCCGGAGGCGTCGGCGTCCACGCTGCTCGGCTGTTATCTGTATATCAATAATCAGGTGCGCACCGCCAATGTTCATGCCTTACGAGAAATCACAAAAAATTCTGCCGCGGCCATGCTCTGGAGTGGAGCCTTCGTGCGTTTACCGCGCTCTGCGCCGCGCGCCGGATTTGCCGACCACCGTTTTTTCACATGGCAGGGCAAACTGGTGGGCGAGTCTTTTCATCTTGGCTTTGACCTTGCTTCAATACGAAACGCCGAAGTCCCCGCCGGCAACAACGGACGCATTGTATTTTTAGGAAACTTGGGCATTTATGGCAATACGATTGTTATTGACCATGGTCTTGGCTGTATGTCGCTCTATTCGCATTTGAGCGAGCAACTGGTCAAAGTCGGAGATGTGGTAACCAAGGGCCAGATCATCGGAAAAACGGGAAGCACCGGTCTTGCTTTCGGCGATCATCTGCATTTAGGCATTCTGGTGGGCGGCGTGGAAGTAAATCCTATGGAGTGGCTTGACTCAAAGTGGATTCGTGACAATATAACGGACAGGGTTGACGCCTATCTCCAATAATCCTACTCCTGCGGAGGAAGCTGTCTGCCGCCCTCTTTGAGGCGTTGCAGAAACTTGTCGCGGCAATCATAACCACAGAAGCGGTATACCTTGTCGCTGTCCCGAACAGTTATCTCCGCGTCAACGCTGATATAGACGCCGCATTCCGGATCCTTTACCATTTCACCCGCTGCAACCTTCTGGTGCAATTTCTCAGCGTCCTCTTTCTCATCCTTTTTTTTCTTTTTGAGCATGTCGTTGGCGAAAAATCTGTACAACACATATATGGCTGCGATAAGAAGAAGCCATTTTAACATTTGCAACCTCCTGTGTGTATTTCCAACTGAATAATCCTACTGAAAAATTTTTTTCCCTTCAAGGCGATAGTCAAGGAGCTCCAGCAAATCCGTCGCGCGGACGCCGTTAATGCGTATATCTGGCGCTATGCCAAGAAGAGGAATGAGCACAAAAGCCCGCCGCGTCATGCGCGGGTGCGGCAATGTACATTCAGCACATGTCGATCGCTCAGCTCCGTAAAGCAGGAGATCGGCGTCTATGACGCGCGGTCCGAAGCGTTCTGCGGAAGTGCTGCGTACACGCCCGAGCCTCTGTTCAACCTCAAACAACGCATACATCAGTTTTGCCGGCTCCCAGCCTCTTCCCGGCAGAAGCTCCGCAACTTGATTCAAAAACCAGGGTTGTTGCCTGTACTCCTGCGGCTCAGTATGATATACTGGAGATACCACAGCAAGCCGCATATCAGGTAGTCGTTCCAGACAATGACATGCACGTCCAAGAACAACCTCGGCTTGCGGGGCGTTTGAACCAAGGCTTATATATGCCCGTACCGCATTTTGCATGGCGAGATTCCTCAATAATATACAGGCAGGTTACGCTGGCTCTGAAAATCTTTCAATTTTTTTCTTGATTTTTTCCATGCTGCGGAATAAATGGATTTCTTACCGCATGTTTTTGAGGGGGTGATATCTTTGCCGGGTGTTTTTCTCAACGAAGACGACTACAATAATTTTGACATTGCCTTGCGCCGCTTTAAAAAACAGGTGGAAAAAGCGGGTATCCTTTCAGAAATGAAAAAGCGACAGCATTTCGAAAAACCAAGTGTTATGCGTAAAAAGAAAAAAGCTGCCGCACACAAACGTCTAATTAAAAAGACCAGGAAAATGAACATGGTCTGATGCCAATTTGCCTGATTTATCACTTTTAACTCAATTGCGGGAAATCTTGATTGAACAAATTGAAAAAACTACAATACAGACTTTGCTGAAACAGTGAAGAGCCGTCCGGCATAAAATAATTCATCAGCGTACGCTGGCGGCACTGGAATTTGACAAAATTTTCGAGCAACCGGCCGACTTGTGTGAATCGTCATCCGGTCGTGAGGGTGCCTTGTCATTAAAACCGTTGGAGAGCAAAGATGAGGTTCTTTTCGTTTGCCTGATATATGCAGAATCAGCCCTCTGTTTTTCAGCCAGCGACAATAAAACCAACTTCACGCTCTCCTCTTTTCCGGATACAAGCAACTTGTTCGACCGCTTTGCTCACACCTAGCTCACAAGGCTATTAATGTTCCGGAGTCTGAAAGTCATTGGCCAAATCTGCTTTCCATCGTCGCCGTCCCCTGGCCGATTCAACTTACAGCAGCGTTCTCACTTTGTATATCTAACGACGCTCTGATTCAGCATACGGCATCTCTTGAACTTTATCGCCTTCGATCTGAATTGCGCCGCATACATAAAACATGCATGGGCAAAGTCAGTGGTTTAGCCTTAAAGTACAATTTTTCCTCATAGTTGTAAGATGAATCCATAATTCTTTCTTCTGATCGCTATGTGCTTCCATACGATGAAACCTGTTATTTTGATACACATATTTTTGCTCAAGTTGAACAACCGGCCTTGTGGCTACCATGACGTTCAGCAGTTTGTCCGTGCGGCTGCAAGTGGGTCACATATCCCTTGGTTTAACCGTATTGATGCTTTTAGCGGCGACACATTTTCCGGCCCTAAAGTCTTACGCGCTTACGCGCGAATGTATTCTGGCCGCCTCCATGCTCTTTGATCCACAAACCAGAAAACCATTCATACTCGCCTACGATAAGGTTGGCGCGAGTCAGGCTTTGCATGTTGCGCGTGAGCACTGTTTGCCGCAAAACATCATTGACAGGGCGGAGCAATATCTGTTGCAATATGGACAGGAGACGTCCGACATCCTTTACCGTTACCGTCTCAACGTGCTGGCCTCACAGCGTAAAAATGAAAATGAATTGGACAAGCTGTCTTTGAAACGCAAAAAGGCGTACATCGCCTTGCAGGAAACAAAAGAACGTATGAAAAAAGAGCGTGGTCAACTGTATGAAGAAATGCGCGCCAAAGCCAGAGACCTGATGCAGGACTGGAAGGAAGGCCGTGCCGACCACCGGATGCTCGGAAATTGAAATCATCTACTGGCGCGGAACGGGCGCATTGCGACGGCAAGTTCACAGCTTTTTGCGTACTGTTTCCTCTGTGGCAAGTTTTGCGACCGCCCCCGAAAATCGTGGCGGGGATGGAATGACTATAGTCAGTCTGCGCTGAATTTCCAAAATCCAGGTTATTGGCATGAAAACCGGCGATTCCGTACATCTTATAAAAGAACGTCTGAATATTGTTGACATAGTGCGCCGTTATGTGGAACTCAAACACAACGGAGCGCGTTGGGTGGCTCTATGTCCTTTTCATCAGGACACAAAACCTTCCTTCAGTGTCAACGAAGAATTGGGAGCATTCTATTGCTTTGGTTGTCAGGCTTCAGGAGATATTTTTACCTTTTACAGCCGGATTAACGGATTGGATTTCAAAGAAGCACTTGAACAATTGGCTATTGAGGCTGGCATCAGCCTTGAGCGTTCTCCTGTGAACAAGAGAGGACAACACTCTGAAAAACCAAACAATCCCCATTCAACTCGACAACAGATTTTGCGTATGTATCAAATCGCCGCAGCGCATTTTATTGCCGAACTTCATGGCAAAAACGGCGCTGAATGCCGTGCCTACATCAAGCAACGCGGTTTAAATGAGGACATACAGCAACTCTTTAGCCTTGGTTGGGCGGGACGAGAATGGGATTCACTGGCCAAAACACTTCGCCGTGCGGGTTTTAACGAGCAAATCGCTGTTGATGCAAATTTGCTGAATAAATCAGGTAAAGGCACTGTTTATGACCGCTTTCGTGGCCGTCTTGTCTTTCCCATCAAAAATCTGGCCGATCAGGTTATTGCTTTTGGAGGTCGGATAATTCGGGAGGAGGAAGAAGCAAAATATATCAATAGTTCGGACACGCCGGTTTACAAAAAAGGTGAACATATTTTTGGTTTGATTCAAGCTCGAAAAAGCATCGTTGCTAAAGGAACAGCTCTTTTGGCCGAAGGATATATGGATGTTGTCACATTGTACCAATTTGGTTATAAAAATGCCATAGGTGTACTGGGAACGGCGTTGACGCCAGAACAGGTAAAACGGATATCAGGATTCACATCACAGATCACACTGCTTTTTGATGGTGACTCCGCCGGCCGCAAAGCAAGCTTGCGGAGCAGCGAAATGTTGCTGGCTCGCGGGCTGGGCTGTTCTGTTGTCACTTTCCCGGAAGGAGAAGATATTGACAGTTTTTTAAGGGAAAACGGGCCAGAAGAATTTGACGTTCTGCTCAACAACTCTGTTGACGGCCTGAGATATTGCATTACTGCCTTAAAAGCCAACGCCCCTCGCGAAGCTGTAGATTGGGCGCGCAATTTTTTGCGCACTGTGGAAATTCCCGAACTGCTCAGCCATTATGTTTCAAAACTCGCTGGTCATTTACAACTTTCAGAAAATGTTCTGCGGGACGGGCTTGCGGACTGGCACACAAATCAGCCAAAACACGGAGCGCAACCGGCAAGCGCGCAAAGAGGAGGGTTGTCACGACAAAATATGAGGGACGAGCAAATACTCATGTTTGCGATCCGCTATCCTGAACGGCTTGACGATCTGCGCGCCACAGGTGCCGATATGCTTCTTCAGTCAACCATGGCGCGTAATTTTTGGGAAAAGCTTGTCGAATGGGGGGACGATGCCAACTACCATTTGGACGAGACTGAAAAAAAAATCTGGTCCCTTTGCAGAGGACCCCTCGCGGCCCCTATGGACAGTGGCGATAAGGAACTAAAATTTTTACGCTGCCAACTGGACAACCATTACGACTTTGCACAAAAATCTTCTGTTTTCGCTGCATTATCAAGAAATACATCTACTACAGGCGACTTTGACTCTGTTTTGGATTGTCTTCGCGCGCTGCAAAAAACTTTGGAGAAAAAACATGAGTAATCTTAAAAATATTCCACAAATACAATCTCTTATTGCGAAAGGTCAGGGGGCTGGTTTTTTGACGTATGATGAAGTCAATAGAGCGGTGCCCATGGAAATGAGTACTCCGGAAATTTTTGAAGAAATTATCGGTATTTTTGAGCAGTTGGAAATTAACATAGTTACATCCGAAAATGAAGGCAAAAAAATTTCTCCTTCCACGGTGGATACCGGAGATGATATTATAGAAGATTCTCTGATATTGACGGACAATGAGAATTCTGCGGATTTTTCTCCCCGCAGCACAGACCCCGTACGCATGTATTTACGCGAAATGGGGGCAGTGCCGCTTCTCGATCGCGATGGGGAGGTGGTAATAGCAAAAAAAATCGAAATAGGTGAACAGGAAGTTCTTTATGCTCTTGTTGAAGTTCCTGTCGCAGTGGAAGAATTGATCAATGTCGGCGAGGAGCTGCGGCAAAATCGTATAAAACTCAAAGATGTTGTCAAAACTATCGAAGAAGATGACCCGAGTGAGGATGAAATGAACCAGCGTTCACGGGTTATTTTGCTTTTGGATGAAATCAAGCAGATATTCAAGAAAAAACGTAAAATTTACAAGAGACTTGATGACTGTTCCACATTGGAGCGGCGGGTAACTGCCATACAGAAAGAAATAATCAGTTTCAAGGAAGAAATTGTCGCACGCTTGCGCGATATCAAGCTGGAAAAAAAGCTGATAGACCGTCTCGGTGAAAATGTTGAGGATTATGTGCGTCAGATGCACAATTGCCAGCGTGATCTTTCGGCTTACATTCTCTCTACCGGGAAAACCCAAGCGGAAATTCAGAATCTTTTTTCCGGTTTGGAAAAACGCGAAATAGTCCCCGTTGAAGCCGCGAAAGCCTTGAACCTGAGCGTGGATGAACTTTTTTCCTTCAAGGAAATGATCATCGGTAAAATTGAAATTTCGCGGCGCCTTCAGGAAAAATGCTGTCACAATGTTTCTGATCTAGAAGAAGTGCTCTGGCGCATAAAACGGGGAAACAACACCGCCATGAGGGCAAAACAGGAGCTAATTCGCTCAAACCTCCGTCTAGTCGTTTCCATTGCCAAAAAATATACCAACCGTGGTCTGCAATTTCTGGATCTTATCCAAGAAGGCAATATCGGCCTGATGAAGGCTGTGGACAAATTTGAATATCAAAGAGGCTACAAATTCTCGACATACGCCACATGGTGGATCCGACAAGCCATCACACGCGCCATCGCCGATCAGGCAAGAACTATCCGCATTCCGGTTCACATGATTGAAACCATAAACAAACTTATGCGAACCGCACGCTACCTTGTGCAAGAACTTGGCCGTGATCCCATGCCGGAAGAAATTGCTGAGCGCATGGATTTCCCTGTGGACAAGGTCAAAAAAGTCCTCAAAATTGCCAAAGAACCCATCTCCCTGGAGACTCCCATAGGCGATGAAGAGGATTCCAGCCTTGGCGATTTTATTGAGGACAAAAAAGCCGTGGCTCCGGCTGAAGAAGTTATCAATACCAAGCTTGCCGAACAATTGGCCACCGTTCTTGCCGATTTGACGACACGCGAAGAACAGGTTCTGCGCAAACGTTTTGGTATTGCGGAAAAAAGCGATCATACCCTGGAAGAAGTCGGTAAACTCTTCAATGTTACTCGTGAACGCATACGCCAGATTGAAGCAAAAGCTTTGCGCAAACTCAGACATCCCATACGCAGCCAACCATTACGCTCATATTATGAGAATTAGCCACTTTCACGCTGTTACGCGCCTTGTGTCAGCTTTTCCTCAGGGGCTGAAATTTCTTGTGACAATTTTTTGCTTTCTGCTTTGTCTGATGGTTCCTTATGCTTTCAGCAGTCAGAGTATTGTGCCTGAAAAATCTTCCGCAAAGGCAAAATCTCCCACTCGATCCGACGGCAACGTGGCCTACTGCTTTGACGGAGATACCCTCAAGCTGACAGACAGGCGTATAGTGCGGCTTGCGGGCATTGACGCGCCGGAAATGGCGCATGAGACAATTAGGGCGCAGTATTATGCGCGTGAAGCGCGACAGGAACTTGTCAGCTTGACCCAACTTCAAAAAATACGGCTTGTTTTTGTTGACGAAACTTCCGGAAAAGACAGATACGGGCGTATAGTCGCCGATGTTCACCTTGAAAACGGACAATCGTTGAGCGCGTTGATGATAAGTTGTGGGGCAGCCTTTTTTGACCCGCATAAAGATCAGCATCCCGATTTTCAAAAGCATCTTCTTGAATTGCAGCAAAAGTCCATTGTCGATCGGGTGGGTTTATGGACCCATTTGCTTTCTCTCCCGCTGGCATTGAACAATTATATCGGCAATCGCGCATCCATGCGCTTTTTCCTAATTGATTGTCCTGAAGTTCAGCACATCAAACCACGCAACAGAATTTATTTCGGCACGTTGATGGACGCTTTTTTGGCCGGATACGCGCCGGGCAGAACATGTCATTTTTGGCCGACGGTTCCTTGATACATTAACACAATGCAGTGAAAGAACAACCGTTTTGATAACATGTTGCAAGAGATGGCGATACAATGGAAGAGAGAGCTACCAAATTATAATATCACTAAGTACTTAAAAGTCTATAAGACCTT
>JAITNF010000077.1 GCA_031290615.1 Desulfovibrio sp.
CTTGTTATTCCGATTCCAGGCATCCTTCTGGGGGGGGGGGGGAATTACAGGCATTCAGCGTGGTGTATTTTTTTTGAAATTAATATTCAAATTCCATTTCAATTATCTTGACATGGCACTCGCATATTCAGGAATGCAACATAAAAAAGGAGGCACAGCATGTGCGCGGTATTGATCGGCGGAATGGATCGCCTTCGCAGAGAATATATTTTGGTCGCCAGGGAACTGGGCTTTGATCTGAAAATTTTTACCGGACAGGAAAATAATATCAAGCGGCAGATCGGCGATCCTGATATTATCGTCATCTGCACAGGCAAAGTTTCGCACAACGCGAGATTGGAAGCGCTTAGGCACGCCTCCGCCAAGGCCATTCGCCTGGAAATGATTCATTCCTCCGGCGTTTCCGCCCTGCGGCGCTGCATTAAACCGCAAACCGTGCTGCCGAAGGCTGCTGCCGCAGTTCAGGCAGTTCAGAAAGAAGCAGAGCGTGATGACCCGACAAACGGCAAAACTGGGTGGATGTACCGGTGTCGTCAAAACTATAAGGAACGGAAATCGGAACAACAAACCACCTGCGGCGGCGATCGCGGATGTTGTGTAAAACGGATATAGCGACAATCTGTGTAATTTCTTCAAGCTCCTCAATAAAAAAAGCGAGGCAACTACCATGAAACGCATTGCGATACTCTTTCTGGCTGCCGGGCTGCTGCTCGGCACATCTTCCACCGCGTGCGCCATCGACTTCAAACTTGAGGGCGAATGGCTCATGGGCTTCGGCGCGGGGCAGACAAATCTGGTCAACAAAGTACGCAAGGGAGACGAAAAACGCCACGCCGACACAGATGACGTGTTCACCGCCGCCCAGCGTCTGCTCCTCAAGCTGGAAGCCGTGGCCTCGGAAAATCTTTCCGGTACGGTCTACTTTGAGATCGGCGATACCATATGGGGCCAGAGCGAATCTGGCGGCGCTCTTGGCGCGGACAGCACCAGCATCATCAAGCTCAAGAACGCCTATCTGGATTGGGACGTGCCTGGCACTGACCTCAAGTTCCGCATTGGCATACAGCCTGTGACCATGCCCAATCAGGCGGGCGGCTCCGCCGTGTTTGACACGGACGCAGCAGGCATCATCTCAGCCTACCAGTTCAACGACAACGTAGGGCTGACCGCCCTGTGGGTGAGGCCGTTCAACGACAATTATGCCGGTTATGCGGATGGCGTCAAACCGGACTACTACAGGGCCAACTTCCTGGACAACATGGATCTCTTTGCCCTGTTGCTACCTCTGAAGTTTGACGGTTTTGAAGCCACGCCATGGGTCATGTACGGCATGAGGGGCAAAAACACAGCGAAGTTTGATGATTATCAGACAGGTGACTTGGGCGACGGCCTGCCGGTCTATACCTTCGGCCCTTATCCCAGCACAATTCGAACGGTCGATAACAACGACCACCAATTGATCGGCAACACCAAAAATGTTTACGGCAACATGTTCTGGGCAGGTCTTCCCTTTGCTGTTACCGCCTTGGATCCGCTGAATATTGAGGTTGACGTCAACTACGGCTATGTGGAGGGCATGGGCCACTACGACGCGGAGAAGAGTTTTGACGGCGTCACAAAGCGCTCCAACACCCAACGCCAGGGCTGGCTCGCCAAAGCTCTCATTGAGTATAAGATGGACTGGGGCGTCCCCGGCATCTTCTGCTGGTACGCCTCTGGAGATGACGGCAATCCGCGAAATGGTTCCGAGCGTATGCCATCCGTCGCGCCGTTCGGAAACTTCACCAGTTTCATCGGCGACGGCAATATGGGATGGGCGCCCAGTGTCAACTATTTGGACTACAATACCGGCTACGCCGGTACTTGGGGCATCGGAGCGCGCGTCAAAGACATCTCCTTTGCGGAAGACCTCAAGCACACCATCATTGTGACTTATTGGGGCGGCACAAACTCCCCGGCAATGATCAAATACATGGATTCGTCCACTGCCTGGAATGAAAGCCGTTTCATGGAAAACTACATGACCACCAACGACGGCCTGCTGGAAATCAACCTCGTCAACGCCTGGCATATTTACGAAAACCTAGAGATGAACCTGGAATTCGGCTATGTTGTTAACTTCATGGACAATAACACCTGGAAGAAAGCTGGTAACAGGGACACTTCTTTTGAAAAATTGGACATCTGGAAAACGCAGGTGGTTTTCGCATACAGTTTCTAATTTTCTCGTCTCTGCGCTGTCTAGCCAACAAAAAGCCCTCGTCCGAGCCAGATCGTAGCACGATTTTTTCTTGCGTAATATTGCAGACTCTGGTATAAGTCAACTTGGGCAGAGACTAACCAGAGTGTTTTCAAGGTTAAAATGCTGTTTGCCGCACAGTAAAAACAATGTGAGATTTAAATGTGGAAGTTACTCTGCGCCATGCTGGCGCTATTTGCATTCTGCGCCGGTCAGGCCCAGGCGCATTTCGGCATGGTGGTCCCCTCAACCGCTACAGTGACGGAAAAAAAGGACGCCAATCTGGTTGTTGACATCGCTTTTGCTCATCCCATGGAACGCGAGGGCATAGACATGGCAAAACCAAGGGCCTTCACCATTACCCGCGACGGCAAAACTGAAGACCTCGCCGGGCGTCTGACCTTGGCGAGTTTTTTGAAACACAAAGCCTGGCAGGCGCGCTACGCCGTTACGCAGCCCGGCGTCCATCAGTTTGCCATGACGCCAGAACCGTATTTTGAGCCTGCGGAAGACAAATACATTGTCCACTACACCAAAACAGTGGTCGCGGCCTTTGGAGAGGAAGATGGCTGGGGCGATCCCTTGGGCCTGCCGGCGGAAATCGTGCCTTTGACGCGGCCTTTCGCCAATTATGTCGGTAATGTGTTCCGCGGTCTTGTGCTTGTCAACGGCAACCTCGCTCCCAACGTCGAAGTGGAGGTGGAATGCTACAATGCCGACGGACGCCGCGCGTCCCCCAATCCGTATTTTGTCACTCAGGTCGTCAAAACGGACGCTTCCGGCATTTTTGCTTCCGGCGTTCCCTGGGCCGGATGGTGGGGTTTCGCGGCCCTGAGCGAGAGCGAAGAAAAAATGGACTACAAGGGCACGCCAAAGCCTGTGGAAATCGGTGCCGTGCTGTGGATGCATTTTGCCGTGCCGAAAGAATCCCGTAACTAACCCGTGTAATGAGAATTCCTGATTAAAATGCCGGAAGTGGCTTTTCAAATAACGACGTAGTATTTATTTAAAATTTGAACAAAACAGCCATGCATATCTCTGAAGGCGTTTTATCCCCGGCCGTGCTTGGCGCGGGCGCTACGCTGACGTCCCTTGGTGTTGCCGCCGGCATGCTCCGGCTGGATTATGACAGGCTCATGACGGTTGCCCTGCTTTCCGCTGCCTTTTTTGTGGGATCCCTTGTTCACATACCCGTGGGGGTTGGCAGCGTGCATCTTGTCCTTAACGGCCTCCTGGGGATTCTGCTCGGCTGGGCGGCCTTTCCCGCCATTCTCACGGCCCTTGCGCTCCAAGCCTTTCTCTTTCAATATGGCGGGCTGACGGTGCTTGGCGTCAACACCTTCAGCATGGCTTTTTCCGGCGTATTGGCCGGCTACGCTTACAAGACCGTCGCCCGCTGCCTGCCCGGTCCGCAGGGGCAAAAGGCTGCGGCCTTCTGCGGCGGCGCGTTGGGTGTGGCGCTGGCAGGTTTTTTTACGGCCATGGCGCTGGCCCTCAGCGATGAAAACTTCCTTGTGGCGGCTAAGCTGCTTTTTTTCGCACATCTGCCCGTCATGGCACTAGATGGCCTCATCACCATGTTTACCGTCACCCTTATCGTGCTTGTGCGCCCGGAGATGCTGCACCTGTGAAATCACTCCCTTTATTCGCCGCGCTGTTGATCCTCTTCTCCACCCCGGCCCTTGCCCACCGGGTGAACATTCATGCTTGGCCGGACGGCGATTCGGTGCGAGTACACTGCGGCTTCAGCCGCAATTCGCCCGCCAAAGACAGCCGCGTCACGGTGTACGATGCGGCGGACGGCAAAGAACTGCTCAGCGGCGTCACGGACGGCAATGGCGATTTTCGCTTTGCCGTGCCGGAACAGGCCCATACCGACGGCCTGCGCATACGGGTAAACGCTGGTGCAGGTCATGAAAACGAATGGCGCATGGAATCTCGGGAATTTGCCCGGAATTCCGACGCGCCGGATCAAATCCGGCCTGACAGCCAGAATCCCCCCACGGTGCACTTCGACAACAGCACTACCGCAATGCCCGCGCGTAACGATGTCTTGGCACTCACTGAAGTACGGGTCGTCGTCTCCGAGGTTCTTGAGGCCAAGCTTGCTCCCTTACGGCGTGATGTTGCCGCGCTGTCCAACCCAGAGCCAGGCGTCAGAGAAATTGTCGGCGGCCTGGGCTGGCTTGTGGGGCTTGCCGGTATCACGTTGTATCTCAGGAGCCGGGAACAGGGCAGACGGGTTTTTCCTACCGTAAAACAGGTATCTCAAGCGTAACCTATACTATAATACTCCAACAGCAATAAAAAAAGCGAGGCAACTACCACGAAACGCATTGTGACACTCCTTCTGGCTGCCGGGCGGCGTCTCGGCACATCTTCCACCGCGTGCGCCATCGACTTCAAACTTGAGGGCGAATGGCTCAATGGGTTTCGGCGCGGGGCAGACAATCTGACCATGTCTGGCCCACCTCCAGAGTCAAGGTTTTTTGAGCTGACAAATCAGATGCTCTCCATGTCTCCGGCATCTTTTACGGGAATTTTTTCTGTGCATGAATCCTTGCTATGTGTCCCACAATCAAACGACCGGCATCAAGCGCTCTTGGCTAACCACTCACATGGACGGTCTCCCGCAGCTAGTCATCTCCCCCCTGATTTCTCATTGCCTTCGGGCGGGTTCAGGGTGATTTTTGTCATGTTCTTCCTTCCTGTGCGTTTGTATTACGCCTTCGGCAAGCACGACCCAGGCTGTTCGCGTCATTTTGTTTGCCAATGTCACTGTCGTCCCGAATATCCCGATTCTTTTCTTCAAGGCCAATATCCGGCGGTATAACGCATTCAGTCGAAGCGACACTCCGTCTTCACCTCTTTTGCGGCGTTCAATCCCCTAGCGTACGCGCCCGTTGGGACGTGCTGTAGGCTTCAATGCCGATGGCGTGTGGTTGAAGCGGAATGAAATGTTCTGTCCCGGTTGAGTGTTTAATTTTTTTTGTTTCCGGTCCAACTGCCTTTATTGTCGGCCGAAAAACCCGGAAAATGTTCTAGGCAATGTCCAAACTATCATAGTGCTCTTTCTTCATGGCTTGCCTCCATATTTGGCGTTCCTCACTGGATGAATAACCTGCCTTGTTGATTGAATGGAGGCTGATTAATCACATCAAATGATGGCTGGTATCGCTGTAGTCTCTTTCAATACAAGGTGTGTGGGCTTTGCCGACAACATGACGTTCGGCGGTTAACATATTCTTGAATACTTTCCGGTGGTCAGTATAAAATATGCGCTTCTTCAATAGCGCACTTTCTGGCACAGGCGCTCTAAGGTTGTTATATCACGATTGCCCCCGGGTCACAGTTCTCCATGTGCACTGTCAACTTCCCTGATGAGCCAAAGGTTTCTTTTTTGTGTCGATAACATGCCATATTTATCAAATTTCATTTATCCTGCCTCACCAGACACACCACTTCCCAGGAAATTTGGCTCCGGCTTCCATAATCCCCCGGTAAATCAATGACGGCCAACTGTCGAAAGTATGGGCGAGTGTGTTGAAAGAATTCTTGCCAGGAGAATAGAGTATAATGCACATGGCCTTTTTGGCGGCAATCTTTTTATTTTTAACGTGATGGATCACGGTTAACTGACCCTAAAAAAAGAAAAACCACTGGTCCACAACCGCCACCATGGGCATGGCGAATAGGATGCTGTCCGTCCTGTCCAGCATGCCGCCGTGCCCAGGCAGGATCTGGCCGGAATCTTTGATGTTGACGGAACGTTTCAGGGCCGATTCAAAAAGATCCCCCATCTGAGCGAAGGCATTGATGGCTATCCCCAGGAGGGCGAAGGAAAGCCAGTTGAGTTTGCCGAAGACGGCCCCGTAAATAGAGCAGAAAATAACGCAGGCCATCAGGCTGCCAATGGCGCCTTCCGAACTTTTGCGCGGGCTCACGCGCGACCAGAGCTTGTGGTGTCCCCAGCGCGTGCCCGTAAACCAGGCGGCAGAGTCTGATATGCCTACGGCGGCGAGCACAAAAATCAGTTTCATATTGGAAAGATAGGTTGCCGGCAAAAGCAGCAGGGGCACATAGGCAAGCCCCACCAGAAAGATGCCGCTGGAAGCGAAGGCGCTGTCCTCTTCCACAACGTCCCAGCGGAAAAGAAAACTCATGGCTGCGAGTACAAAGCCAGCGCCCAAGCAGACAAGGGCGTCCTGCGGACGATGGTTCCAAGTCAGCATTATCATGGAGCACCCCAAGGCAATGGCGCACAAACGGCTGGGCAAACGTCCCTTCGGCCCCCAGAAGAGTGAATAAAACTCCCACAGGCACAGAGAAGAAACCAGCAGCACTGCAAAAAGCAGCAGCCAGCCCCGGACGGAAAGCACAAGTATGATGGTGGCAATGAGCGCGAAGCCGGTTGCCATGCGGGGAAATTCTCGGATGTTTGGGAGGGGGCTCATGAGAAATCAATCCTTTTTCAAATTTTTCCGAAGCGTCGTGAGCGCGCGGCGTAAGCCTCAAGAGCTATGCGCAAATGTTCTTCCCGAAAGTCCGGCCAGAGCACTGGCGTAAAATACCATTCCGTATAGGCGCATTGGTAGAGCAGAAAATTGCTCAGGCGCTGCTCCCCGCCGGTGCGGATCAATAGGTCTGGATCAGGCAGCCCTTTGGTGTACAGGCGCTCGGCAAGACTTTGTTCCGTAACGTCGGCGGGGCTTGCGCCTGAGCGGATCAATGTCTGAACAGCGTGGACGAGTTCCGCCCGCCCGCCGTAATTGATGGCGAGGTTGAGCGTCATGTCCAGACCACCTGCCGTGCGTTTGATGCCGCGCGCAAGGGTGGCGCGCGCGCCGAGAGGAAGGGCCGCCATGTCGCCGAGCACGTTCAGGGCGATGCCATTTTCTTCCATGATAGGAATTTCCTTGCCCAGAAATTCCATAAGAAGGCTGAAAAGATGCTGTATTTCCGCCTTGGGGCGACCCCAGTTTTCACTGGAAAAGGTATACAGGGTTATATGCCGTATGCCGATGGTCCGGCATACGGTCGTGACGGTCCGCACGGCCACGGCCCCGGCGCGATGGCCGTCCGCGCGCGGCAGACCGCGCGCTTCGGCCCAACGTCCGTTGCCGTCCATGATAACTGCTATGTGCGCTGGCAGATTTTCAGCCATCAAATGTCCATGATCTCTTTTTCTTTGGCCGCGCACTTCTTGTCCACGTCACTCACAAATTTGTCCGTAAGTTTCTGGACGTCTTCCGTGGCCTTTTTCAGCTCGTCCTCGGTGATCCGCTTGTCTTTCTCAAGCTTTCTCAGGCTGTCATTGGCGTCACGGCGCAGGTTGCGTACAGCCACCCTGGCTTCCTCGCTGTACTTACGGGCAACTTTCACAAGATCCTTGCGCCGATCTTCCGTAAGAGGGGGAATGACAATGCGGATGATCTTGCCGTCATTGACAGGGGTAAGGTTCAAGTCCGACTTGAGCAGGGCTTTTTCCACGGCGGCGAGACCGCCTTTGTCCCATGACTTGATGGTCAGAGTGCGGCTGTCCGGCACGGCTACGGAGGCCATCTGCGCAATGGGCGTGGGTGTGCCGTAATAATCGGCTTTGATGTCTTCCACAAGGGCTGTGGAAACCCGGTCCGTGCGGAGTTTGGAAAAATCGCGCGTAAGGGAAGCCATGGCTTTTTCCATGCGTTCCCCGGCGTTCAGAAGTGTACTTTCAATATCAATATCCATAATATTGTTTCCTCTTTCGCAGCAGTTGATCATGTTTTTCTTCAACAGTCGTGCACAATGGTCCCCACGTTCCATCCTAATACGACCCGCCGGATATCCCCGCCGAACATGCGGCAGACAATGATGGGCACACGGTTGTCCCGCACAAGGGCAAAGGCCGTGGCGTCCATTACGCCCAAGTGGCGGGCGATAGTTTCGTCATAACTTATGCTGTCAAACTTGATGGCATCGGCGTAGAGGGCTGGATCCTTGTCGTAAATGCCGTCCACCTTGGTGGCCTTGATGATGGCTGCGCACTTGAGTTCCATACCGCGCAGGGCAGCTGTGGTGTCTGTGGTGAAATAGGGATTGCCGGTACCTGCGGCGCAGATCACCACGCGTCCCTTTTCCAAGTGGCGTAGGGCGCGGCGGCGGACAAAGGGCTCGCACACTTCACGCATGCTGATGGCCGAAAGCACGCGCGTGGGAAAGTCCTGTTTTTCCAGCATGTCCTGCACGGCAAGGGCATTGAGCACCGTGGCCAGCATGCCCATATAGTCGGCCGAGGATCGCTCCATGCCCTTGGTTGAAGCCGACAGGCCGCGAAAAATGTTGCCCCCGCCGATGACGATGGCCATTTCCACCCCCATGCCCAGCACAGCGCCGATTTCGGCGCAGACGGCGGACACGGCATCCGGATCAATACCGGTTTTTTTGTCCCCCGCCAAGGCCTCGCCGCTCAGTTTGAGCAGTACCCGCGTATATTTTGGTGTCGGCATGCAAAGCCCCATTTTTTTGTTTGGCTGGAATGAAAAGTCTGTGTGTACTTTTCGGAAAGCAGCATAGCAAAAAACTCTCGCCCTTCAAAACGTTTATTTTTGCGCTGCAAAGGGTCATCGGGCGACGGTCAGAGGCAGGATGCCGGCGATTTCGTCAAGCGTCCGGAGCAGATGCTCGCGTTGATGAGGGGGGGGGGGGGGTATAAAAGTTTGTGCCGGGCGGTTTTGGGGGCCCGCACGGGGAA
>JAITNF010000086.1 GCA_031290615.1 Desulfovibrio sp.
CCTGCAATACAAAACAGGGGTACGGGTACAGAGCGTATTTTCAAACGAAAATCTGTCGACACAGCGCAAATAACAGAGAGCAAAACAGCCCTGCTCTGGTACTTATTTCCCGCAAAAAAACGGATGAAAATCACGCTGAAAGCCGGAAAAAACGTGACTGAAAATCTCCGGAAAGAAATCCGGGGCCGCCCAAAAAATTATGGATATCCGCGTTGTGTTCTTGCTAAATTTTTGATGGAGTTTCGGCACAAAATCGGCAGGAAAAATGTCGAAGCCGTTGAAAGACTGCACGTCCGGCGACAGCCAATTCCTATGGGTTCATTTTTTGACGGACCGCCGATTTCTCTGGCAGGCAGGGGCAGTTTCATAGCCTTCATTATTGTCCAGCCAGATAATAAATGGTTCTGTCATGAAGCGGAGACAGATTCGCCTTGGCGACGGCATTGGCTCCACCGCTCCAGGTCAAGGCTACATGGCGGGAGAAATAGACCTGGGCAGCATTTTCGTGGAAAACCAGGGGAAACGCATTCGCCTTACTTCGCCTATTCTGGTGCAATTACAGGATAAATGGACAAGGCGGACGGTGTTATTTCAATTTCTAATAAAATATACTATAATCAGCTTATCTGATAAGGAGGCTGATTATAGCGCGACTTCCACGTGGTAAAGAGGTGGTCAATCTCTTTACCACATCGCCCGCAGAAATAGATTACGCATTTTTCTGGGCAACGGTTGGCCCGAAACGACTATATCCGCCGTGCGAGGGTAAAAAAAAAGAAAAAGCAAAGAGAATCAGAAACCACGCTCACATGTCAAAAGAAGACAAACAGCTTTTCCTTACTCCTTTTTTTGAAACAGCCCGCCGGGGCGGCATATTGATGGTCAACGAAACAGACCGATATGCCCAACTATGGTCTATCAGGAATATACCTATGAAACCCAACGGGAGTTTCTGCTTATAGCTGGACCCAAGAAAAGGGACTTTATACCGTGCGCGGTAAAACCTAGCACATCAATTTTTAACGAGATATATGCCGACTATAAAACATTATATCCGGCATCACAACGTTCATGAAGGATAAAGTTCTTCCATATCCAGTACATGATAATTATCTATGTGATTTATCATATCAAAAAAATTCAGTTTCAATCATGGACTACAACCCTTTTCTGCCAACGACGGGTTTATGTATTTTTGAACAAAATTTCTCCAGGCGTAAATCGCCGGAACTCAGCTTCTGTGTCGCTGACAGAAGAATTGGAATATTCATTTTGGAATAGAGGACGTTTCGTCATGCAATTTTGACGAAAAAATTGAACACAGCTTTTGGATAGTGTCGTCGCGAGATATGTAGCAGTCAAAAATCATTGGTAATTCACTGGGATTACCGCGTCAAAAAACAGATATTATTCTCAATGTGTTATGTTCTTAAGAGGACACTCTCTAACTTCCCCCGACGACAAAGGCATGAGGATAGAGTATCCGGAACGTCTTGAGCATTCGTTGCGCGCCGCTAGAATCAGGCCAAGGGCCTGCCTGGACATTCCACATCCTGTTACCGCCGAAAAAAAGGCGTCCCTTGTGCCCGGACTGCACAAGGATGTTGATGAGCTTTTGGGCATTGTTCTTGCTAGCGAACGCTCCCACCTGTATGTAAAAATCCCCTTCCATGTCGCCGTCGTCCCGCAGTTGCGGGATGACGGCCATACTCTGCACGCGCACCCATGCCATGCCTTTTGCCATCATGCCCAAGCGCGTTGCGGCCGTGCGGGAAAGGTCAATAACGCGGTTGTCCACGAATGGACCGCGGTCGTTTACAGTTACGAAAATCGTTTTTTTGTTGTTAAGATGGGTGACGCGTACCGTTGTGCCGAGGGGCAGAATTTTGTGCGCCGCCGTCATCCCGTGCTGATTATACCGTTCGCCGCTGGCGGTGGCTTTGCCGTGAAAACCCGGACCGTACCAAGAAGCGACGCCCTCTTCCACAAAAGCGTGGGCCGATTTGAGTGGATAATAAGTTTTACCACGCACGGTATAAGGTTTTGAGCCCGATACTTCCCCCTTGCGCCAGGTTCCTCCGCGCCCGCAACCAGCCGCCAGCGTAACGCACAGCGCCAAGATGCAAACAGCCAGCAACGCGCGGGCAACCTTCACGCTACATATCTCCCTGCAGAAAATCCGGATCGGCGAAAATCGGCAACATATTCTGAATCGTCAGGAGGCGGCGAGCGCGAACACCGCACTGTGGGACTAAACAAGGCGCAATTCGCTTGCACCAATCATTGCCGGTTTGGTCAGCTTAAGTTAGCTGATGGTCAAAGTCAAGGGCAATGCCGGAAACCTGCAGAGCAGACGCATAAAGTCTGTAATAATCTGAAATTACTGTATAAATATTTTGATTGTATTAACAAAAGAATGATTTTATGGTATAGTAACTGACCACATGTCCGGCCTTGATTTGCTTACCGGGAATGAAACTGGACATTGTGCTGCGACATCGGCAAAGCAAGCACAAATATTGTCATAGACACGAAGTTTACTGATATGCCCAAATCTGGGGGGATGGCGTCGAAATGATAGCCTTTTCAGTCAAACCGATCTTCACTCACCGTAGCTCACTCAGAAATCTGCTTCTACCTTATCGGCGTAATACCAGCACCGTAGCTGGTATACCGTCGCTTCTACATATCTGCAGCACCAAGGCAATAAGAAACCAATGGAAGGTTGAATCAAGGCTGTCAAAGTCTATCGACTGGTCACACTCTTGATGATATCATGCTTGCGAGAAAACGGAAAATCAAACCCCAACGGCTGCAAGACGTGATACCAGATACCGATCCCTCGTGCCTCACTCAGGTCAAGGCTTCCGCCGGAGCGGGCAAAACGTTTGACCTGACCGAACGATTTTTACGGCTTCTGGCCAAAAGCGACTGCACAGCCAGCCGTGTCCATGCCGCCTGCTTTTCCGACACCAGATCCGATCTGGGAGACATTCTGGCCGTTACCTTCACCAATGCGGCGGCTCTGGAAATGCGGAACAGGGTCATTCGTCGCCTCAAGTGTACGGCACTGTCCGTAACTGACCAAAACCAAAGAGAAGCCTGTTCAGCCATGCTCCCGGAAACGGCGCACGATCGAGTGGACAGGATTGTGCGGGATCCGTCTGCCCTCAACATCCGCACCATTGACAGCCTAGTGCATCTCATTGTGCGCGCCGCGGCCTTAGATTTGGGTCTACCGCCGGATTTCACGTCGGTTTTCTCCTCGGAAGAAGCCCTCGCCCCCTACTTGGATGCCTTGATAGAACAGGCCGCCCATGGGGATACGGCCATGCGCGGGCTTTTGCGTTCAGCGTGCGGCGCCGTTGCCGCGCAGAGCGCCACCAGTGGCTTTTTGGTCGGAAAAAAACTGCTCGGGCGACTGCGCGCACTCTTTGACGCCGCCCTGCGCGGAGACTACGACAGCCTGAGCCCGCCGGAAGTTATTGAAACGCGCCGCCGCGCCCTGCATAAAGACCTGACGGAAGCAGCGCAAAATTTGCTCGCTATTGCCGGGGAGCACAGCCTGCCATGGAACAAGGCAGCCCTAGCTGCGGTACAGAAAGTGGCGGACGGCGCTACGGACTGCACGTCAAAATATCTGGAAAAAGCGGCGGCGGTCGGACTTTTTCGCAAAAACTCCGCGCTGCCCATGCCGGTGACAACGTCCTTCACGGCCTTAGCCGAGGCTGCGGACGCATGGAAACAGCGCGGCCCTCTGTTTCGGGAAACGCTGAAGCTCACGCCTTTCATCGAACTAGCGCGAACCCTCGCGCGGGCCTTTATGCACAATCTGGAAAATGAAGGTAACCTTCCGTCCCTGCTTGTGCCGCGTCTGGCCCAGAAAGTTCTGCACGGGGAAAACGGGGTGCCGGACGCTCTTTGCCGCATGGGCAGCCGCCTCCGGCATTTTCTGCTGGACGAATTTCAGGACACCAGCCGCGAGCAGTGGCTGACCCTGCGGCCGCTGGTGGAAGAAGCTCTTTCGCGCGGCGGTTCCCTGACCTGCGTAGGGGATGTGAAACAGTCCATTTACAGTTGGCGGGGGGGAGAGTCGGAACTCTTCGACTCCGTATTTGAAGATGAGGGTCTGACCCGTCTCGCGCCCGAAGGCGCGAGGCAGCGCACCCTGCCCTTCAACTGGCGCAGCGGCCGGAAAATCATGGAGCACAACAATGCCTTTTTCACGCCCCTGCGTGTGCCCGACACGGCCCTGCGCGTCATGGCGGCCCTGCTCCCTGGCGACACGCCTTCCCATATCCTGCGCGACTCGGCCAACAAGGTACGACAGGCTTTTGAGGACTGCGCACAGCAAATGCCCGCCTCCGGAAAGACGCTAGGCGGTTATGTTAGTGTGGAAAGGCTCAGTTCCGGCACGTCCGGAGAGCTGAACGAGGAAGTACTGGAGCGCCTCTGCGGGCTCCTGCGCGACATCACTCGACGCAGAAAACCGGGAGACGTGATGGTGCTCGCCCGTAGCAACAATCAGGCTGCGGCCGTGGCAGAGAGGCTGGTGAGGGAGGGGCTACCCGTCGTCACGGAAAACAGCCTGCTTCTGGCCACCCACCCGCTTATTGCGCAGACGGTGGCCCTGCTGACCTTTCTGGACAGCCCGGACGACGACATCGCCTTCTGGACGGCGCTCACCGGTTCCATTATGCTGGAGCACCCCGAAGTCAGAAATCATCCCGAAGCAGGGGGCCGGGAGACTCTCACACGGGAAAGTCTGTATAACCGGCTGCCGGCCGGTCCCGGCCCGCTCCACAAAAATTTTCGGGCGTGGCGCCCCGACGTGTGGAAGACTTTTTTCGCGCCCTTTCACATCCAATCCGGACTCATGACTCCCTACGACACCGTTCAGGAATGGTTCGCCCGTCTGAATGTGGAAGCGCGCTTTCCCGAAGCACGGACTTTTTTGCGTCGCTTCATGGAAGTGCTCCACCGCGCGGAGGAAAATGACATCGGCGACACTTCCTCCTTCCTCGCCTACTGGCGGGAAAAAGGCGGGGAAGAAAAGGTGCCCATGCCGGAAAACATGGACGCCGTGCGCGTGATGACCATACATAAGTCCAAGGGCCTGGAAGCGCCGGTGGTCATTGTGCCCTGGACGAACTTCACGGCCCGCAGCGAAGACACGCCCGTCGTGCTGGACGCCGGGGACGGCCTGCGCCTAGCAGTTCCGACGCGTAAAAGCCTCGGGGAGCCCTATTACACAAGCTGTGCGCGGCAGGCGCGAGAAAATCTGCACATGCTCTATGTGGCACTCACGCGCGCTAAGGAGGAACTCCACATTTTCCGAGCAAGCGCGCTGTCGCGGGAAAACATACCATCACTCTGCAATGGTATGGACATCCTCTGGGAGATTGCCGGACTCACGCCGCCGTATTTCTGCGGCACACAGGCGGAGAAAACGCCGGCATCCGACGGTCCCGGCCCGTCTCCGCTTCCGCCGCAAGATGACTTTGCGTGGCAGGAATCCGACCCGCGAAAGTTCGACAGGCGAGATTTCTCCGGGGACTGGCTGCCCATGGACTGGCTGCCGCGTCTGAAAATTTTCCGCACTACCCCGGAGCATTTTGCAAATGAAACTGGCAAAAGCGGAGCGTCCCGAAAACCCACTCAGGATATGCCGTGACAATGCCCCCTTTTCTCGTTTTTTCTCGACAACGGCCTTTTCTGCCGGACCTCAAGGCTCTTGTTGATCTCCTGACGTCCGGACGCCCCGACACAGCCCTTGTCATTGTGCCCAACAACCGCCCCAAGCGTTACCTGCGGCATCTCTATACCCTTGAAAAATCTTTGTCATTTCCCGAGGTCATCACCATCGGCGAAGCCGCCGAAATCTGGCGCGACGCTGCGGAACAAACGCCAGCGCGTGCCGCGAGCACGCTGGATCAAGTATATCTTCTGCACGAACGCCTGAAAGACCCGACTTTTAACGACGAATCAGTGACCGCGCGTTTCGCGGACATGGACATGGCCCTGTTTCTGCCTTGGGGCATGCGACTATCCTCCCTGCTGGAAGAGCTGCTGCGCCAGGATGTGGAGGCCAGGGACATCATACACGCAGGGGTGGAAGCTGGCCCCATGGCAGCGACCCTGCTAGGCGCGCTGGGGCGCATTGCGCGAGCTTGGCGCGCGGCGCTGGCGGCGGGCGGCTGGACGACCCCCGGCCTCAACTACGCCGCAGCCGCGTGCGCCGCGCGCGGCGAGTCCCCCATTCCTAAACCGTTGGCGCCCGCGCTGGACAAACCGGTGCTGGCGGCTGGCTTTTACATGCTTACCGGCACGGAAGACGCCCTACTTCACCGCCTCTGGCGCGCCGGGGCCCATATCTGTCTGCATAGCGACACGGGCCTTGTAGCCGGACGGGGGGGGGAGGCGAACTGCCGGACGGAAAAAGATATTCACTGGTCCTGCGCCGGACACTGGGACTGGATTGAACAGTGGAAGGCCAAGACAGTCTTCCCGTTTCCGGAGGAAACGGCCAATCCGCGTGCCGTGGCGGAAAAAGCGAGACCGAGCTGTTTCTTTTTTGCCGGATACGACTGTCATTCCCAACTTGAAGCCCTGCGCGAAAAACTGCGGGATCCCCGCTACGCCGAATCCACAGCCGTTGTCCTACCGGACAAATCCCTGCTCATGCCGGTGCTCCACCACCTTCCGAACAAGGACGTCAACATTTCTATGGGCTACCCCCTCGGGCGTTCTTCCCTATGCCGACTTGTGGAAAATCTCTTTCAACTGTTCGCGAGCTGCAATGAAGACGGACGCTTCTACTGGCGCGATTTACGGCAGACACTACGACATCCTTACCTGAACATGCTCTCAGCGCAGGGCGAGACCGGAGAAAGTGTTTTCCTGCGCAAGGCACTGCGTCTCATGGAAAGTCTGGTGTTAGAAGGCGAACGCTTTGTGGATATGCCCGCCCTGCGCGGGCAATGCCGGGCCGCTTTGCCCGCATTGGACTGCGCACTGCTTGAGGAAACCACGACTCTGCTACTGAACCCACTGGAACACGCTGAAACCACGGCGCAGATTGCCGACTGGCTGAGCGGCCTGTGCGATTTTTTGCTCCGGCACGGCGGGGATATGTGGCGGCGTTTTCCTCTGGACGCCGAGGCCATCTACCGCCTTGCGGCCAAGGTGGTCCCACAGCTCAAAAACGCGCTGTCGGCGCTCGTTCCTTTTCCGCGGGGCACCCTGCGTAATATCGTCCGCCATGTGCTGCATGAGGAACGCGTACCCTTTGAGGCCGATCCCATAACCGGACTCCAGGTCATCGGCATGCTGGAGACACGTTTGCTGCACTTTGACCATGTTTTCATCCTGGACGCCACAGAAGACAAATTGCCCGGCAATCCGCCTCCAGACCCCCTGCTGCCGGACTCCCTGCGAGCCGTCCTGGGCCTGCCCGACGCGCGCGAGCGCGGCCGGGCCATGGCCCATACCTTCTACCGCCTGTGTGCCGGGGCGAAAGAAGCGCATTTTTTCTGGCAGGAAGGTTCCTCCCCGGAGCTTTTTGACGGCAAAAAATACCGTAGTCGTTTTGTGGAACAACTGCTCTGGGAGGAGGAGCAGCGCTTGGGCAAACTGCTCACCCCCGGCACACCGCCCCTCATGGCGGCTATTCCAACCCTGTCCGGCGCGCACATGCCCTCCGGAGACCCACAAAGCCTGCCCAAGGGACAGCGCCTTACCGCCGCACTGGAGATATTTTTGCGCGCCCCTCTTTCAGCCTCGCGACTGGACGACTACCTGCAATGCCCTCTGAATTTCGCCCAGAGCCGTCTGTGCGCTCTCCAGCCGCAGAAAACCGTTCACGAGGGGAACGACCCGCCCGCCGTGGGCGAGTGTCTACACAAAGCCCTACACGACCTGTACTCCACCCGGCTGAACAGGACACTGTACCGGGACGAAATATCCCCCAGGGAGGCACTGGACTGTTTTTACAAGGCGGCCGCAGATCTAGAACTGGAGCGCCGCCTGCCCACAGACGCTTGGCTTGTGCTAGAAGCCGCAGCCCCCTTTCGCCTAGAGCAATTTTTGCTTCGTCAGCCGGAGAAAACCCATATCGTGGCGCTAGAAAAAAAACTCGCGCTCGCTCTGCCGCTCTGCGGCCGCGAATACGAATTCACGGGCGTGTTTGACCGTCTGGATAAACGGGACGGTCTGCTCCATGTGCTGGACTACAAAACTGGCAGCCCAAAAATACCGAACCGATCTCTGTGGACGGACAACGCATTTTTTGCCGACGTGGAATCGCAACTTTCCCTCGCGGCCAAGTATCCAGAACAGACGCCTGAAGCCCTAGAATTTCTGATAGACAAAATGAGGGAGCATGTGCCGAGCCTGCAACTGCCCTGCTACCTGACCATGCTCGACGCAGCGAAACTAGGCGCTCCGGGCGAGGCATCCATTGTGGCGTTGGGAAATGACGGCAGGGAGGAACCCCTGTTCGGCGGCCTGCACGGTGCGGATTTGGGCACCGCGATCGGGTATTGCCGTCTGGTTCTGGCCCTGACGCTCGCGAACTTGGAACGGACAACGGCCTTCCGCGCCCGGCATGGCCGGCACTGCGACTGGTGCCCGTATGCCGGTCTGTGCGCCGTATAGCTGGTTTCCTTTACAGCCGACATGCTCCGGGCTATGCTTGCAAATTTTCCGGGATAATAAAGAATTTTGAGAGGGTTGCATAAAAAAAGAATGTTTTCACCTCATTATTAAGGCACTGCTAATCTTTGTATTCTCAACTAGAGCGGATAAACTTTGAAAAAAGTTGAGCAGCTCTGTGAGTATTAGCCTGTAAATCATTGCTGCGAAAGGCTTACAAGCTGACTTTGTCTGTCGTAAGGCTAAGGCAAGCATCTAAATCGTGAAATATTCTAGATAGACGGTATATTTTTCAAAAAAACATTCTTAAAGCAACACTCTCGAATCGCATTTTCTCATAATCCCAACAACCCTCAAACGCTTAAATTTCAGTCACCATAAAGTGAAAACGTATAGTGAAAACGTATTTTGTCAATGCTAGCAAGGCAGCCTGTCATGGCGACATGTGTAGGTTGCTTTTATGGATGACTTTCTGGTTAGGAGGATTCTATAAAAACTCCAGTATGTTGTCAATCTCATGACGACACTATCTAAATTCCGCAGATCCAGTAAGTGTCAAAACTGTCGCTGAGGCGGCCGTCTTCAATATTGTCAAAACCGCCATGCAGGAAAAGGCGATGATATTCCTCCCTGGTGCGCCGCCAGCCCCAGAACTGTTGGCGGCGTATACCCAGACAATGCAGTGCCCCGCGTATAATTATTTTAAGGTTATTTACAAGGATGCCAATGGCGGAATCCTCCTCCAGCAGCGAGGCTGAAAGACAGACGAGCTCCCCGCCCGGCACAAGTTGTGCGCGTAATTCGCCGAGCAGGTGCTCCATTTCACCGGTGGGAATACCGTAGTCCACTGCGGAAAGGTATATCATATCATAGCGCACATCGGGAGGAAGACAGACTGGCGGCAGGCCGATATAAATGCGTTCCGTCGGGATATGGCAGCGTAGCCACTTCATGCCCACAGTGCTCGGCTCGTTGACGTGCAAATTCAGATCCGGCATTTCGTCCAGCAGCACTTTTTCCATGTAACCCACGCCGCTGCCGATGGAGAGCACACGTGCGGGAGCTGCTTTGTCCACCCTGTCGACTCTGGCGCGTAACCTGTCGGCAAGCCACTTGGCATCCTTGTTTTTGTTGGTGCGCCAGACGGATGGTAGATCGTCCCAGTTTTTGTAACGGCGGAAGAGTTCTTCATAAAAAATGGCGTAGAAACGCGGTTCCGCCAGATGAAAAAAGGAAATGTGCGAAAAGGCGGTGAATGGTATTCCCTGCCAGCTTTCCTGATAAAAACGCCGCAATGTTTCCCCCGGCAGATGCTTACCCTTGAAAATGGCAAATCAAGCCTAAACTTGCGCGCCACCGCAAAACGGTGCCTATTTCAGCCGCGATCCCCAGTGCCAATTCCAGATAACAACTCACTTGCTCCCACGGAACCTACGGTTCCGATCGCCCATCTTCGGCAGACTCCGTATTTGAATTCCAGTATTTTTTATCTTGAATTCAAATAAGCGCCGCCACGGAAGGCAACGTCTTGCCCTCAAGAAATTCCAGCGCTGCACCGCCCCCAGTGGAGATATAACCCATTTTTTCCGCAAGTCCATAACCTTCCACCGCAGCCACGGAATCACCGCCGCCAACAACCACAAAAGCCCCTGAATCAGCCAGAGATTGGGCCAGTGCTTTAGTTCCTGCGCCGAAAGGTTCGGTTTCAAACGCGCCGACTGGACCGTTCCACACTACAGTGGCTGCTTTGGCTAGCAGGTCTTCATAAAGTTTGACGGTTTTGGGACCTATGTCCAGAATCATCTCGTCGTTGTCGGGAACGGCAGAAACGTCGCGCGTCACGACTTTCTGACCGGGGGCCAATTCAGCCGCCATCACCACGTCCATGGGCAAGGACAGAGCCTTGCCGAGGGATTTTGCCTTGTTCATGATTCTTTGCGCTTCCGCAATCAAATCCGGCTCGCAGAGAGATGCCCCGATCTTGAAGCCCGCAGCCGCAAGAAAGGTGTTGGCAATGCCGCCGCCCACAATCAGGCTGTCCACCACGGCGAGCAAATTGTCCAGCAGCCCCAGCTTTGTGGAAACCTTAGCCCCTCCGATAACGACTGTCAGCGGACGGGCCGGATTGTCCAGCACTTTTGCAAAGGCCGACAGTTCTGCGGCCATCAGCGGTCCGACGCAGGCGATGGAAGCCTGACGCACAGCGCCCTCGGTGGAAGAGTGAGCGCGGTGGGCCACGCCGAAAGCGTCCATCACATAAACCTGACCAAGGGCCGCGAACTTCTTGGCGAGTTCCGGATCGTTTTTCGTTTCCCCTTTGAAAAAGCGTATGTTTTCTAGCAGGATGCATTGCCCCGGCACCGCCTTGGCGTCGGCAAGCTCCCTGATAAGGGTCACGTTCACACCGAGCAATTCCGACAGACGGGCAGCCACGAGCTTGAGAGAGAATTGTTCATCGAATTCCCCCTCTTTCGGGCGGCCGAGATGCGAAATCACAATCACGCCCGCGCCGCGCGCAAGAGTGTCCCCAAGAGTGGGAACCGCGGCGCGTATACGTTTGTCGTTGGTGATGGCCCCGTTCTTCATGGGTACATTGAGATCCTGCCGGACAACAACAGTTTTGCCTTTAACGTCAACATCTTTCAATTCTTTAATGGGCATGCCACGCCTCCTGTGGTTGAGACAGGTTATCTATAATTTTTTAACAGTTTCAAGGCGATGTCAAGCAAATACTCGACGGTGAAGCCGAAGTGTTTCCATAAACGCGGGGCAGGCGCCGACGCGCCGAAAGCGCTCATGCCGAGCACCGCGCCGTCCAGGCCAACATACTTACGCCAGAAGTCCGGGGCCGCCGCTTCCACGGCAATACGCGCGCGACAGGCCTTTGGCAGAACACGTTCCTGGTATTCCGCATCCTGGGCGTCAAAAAGTTCCGTACAGGGCATGGAGACGACACGCGCCCGGTGTCCAAGCCCGGCAAGCCAGCTGACCGTTTCCACTGCAAGGGGCACTTCCGAGCCGGTAGCGAGCAGAATGATTTCCGGTTCGCCTGCGCAATCCCGCAGCACATAGCCGCCCCGCGCGATATCCACAAGTTGCGCGGCGGACCGTGTGCAAGACGGCAGGTTCTGACGCGAAAGAGAAAGGCAGACAGGCGCGCGGCGGCTCTCAAGGGCGCATTGCCAGGCAACGGCTGTCTCCGTAATATCACAGGGCCGCCACAGCAACAGATTGGGCATAGCCCGCAGGGCGGCAAGCTGCTCCACCGGCTGGTGGGTGGGACCATCTTCCCCCACGCCAATGGAATCGTGCGTGAACACCCAGACAAGACGCAGCCTCATGAGGGCCGTCAGACGCACGGCGTTCTTGGCTTGGTCGGAAAAGGCCAGGAATGTGCCCGCATAGGGGATAAAACCGCCGTGAAGCGCAAGGCCGTTCATGATAGCCCCCATGCCGAATTCCCGCACGCCGTAGGAGATATAATTGCCCAAGCCGGAGGCAGGGTCAAAATGCCGCGAGGATGCGGCACATGTGCCAGCAGAGCCGGATAGATCCGCCGATCCGCCCAACAGCTCCGGCAAGCGAGGCACAAGGTATTCCAGAATATTTTTGGACGTCACGCGTGTGGCGGCCGCCTCAGTGCGGCCTTGAACCTCCCGCAGAATATTTTGTGCCAGAGATGGCCAGTCAGCCGGCAAATCTCCTGCCATACGCCGGCTGAATTCGGCGGCCGAATCAGGCTGCGCCTTCCGGTACGCGGCAAAAGCGGCCTGCCATTTTTCTTCGGCCTGCCTGCCTGCCTGCCGCGCGTCCCAGGCCGCGTATATGTCGTCAGGGACGGCAAAAGGCGGCTCATGCCAGTCAAGCGCCTCGCGCGTGCCCAGCGCCGCGTTCTCGCCCAGCGGGGAACCGTGGCATTTTTCGGAATCCTCCCCGGGCGAGCCGAAGCCGATACGGGTGCGGCAGATAATGAGGCTGGGACGGGTAGTTTCCGCTCTAGCCAGAACAGCGGCCGCGTCCAAGGCTGCGGCGTCGTGCCCGTCCACGGGGCCGATGACCTGCCATCCGTATGCTGTGAAGCGCGCGGTGACGTCTTCGTTGTACCAGCCGTCAATGCGGCCCTCTATGGATATGCCGTTGGAGTCGTACAGGACAATGAGCTTGCCGAGTTTCCATATTCCGGCCAAAGAACATGCCTCGTGGGAAACGCCTTCCATCAGGCAGCCGTCGCCACAAAAAACCCAGGTGTGGTGATCCACGATGTTGTGTTCCTGGTTATTGAAGCGCACGGCGAGCATGCGCTCGGCAAGGGCCATGCCCACAGCCGAGGCCATGCCTTGACCCAGCGGACCGGTGGTCATGTCCACGCCGGGGGTGACGCCTGTCTCGGGATGTCCCGGAGTTTTTGATCCCCACTGGCGAAAACTCTCAATTTCCGTGATGGGCAAATCGTAGCCCGTGAGGTGCAGCAAAGCATAATAGAGCATGGAGGCGTGCCCGTTGGAAAGAATAAAACGGTCTCTGTCCACCCAGGCTGGATTGGCCGGATTGTGCTTGAAATGATGCCGCCAGATGGCTTCGGCCATGTCGGCCATGCCGAGAGGCGCGCCGGGATGACCGGATTCGGCTTTTTCAATGGCGTCAATGGCGAGGGCGCGAATGGCGTTAGCGCACTGTCTGCGTGTGGGCATGGTTTTCTCCAAGGTGGTGGTATGTCGACGCGACTTCTTCGGCGCGTCGACGCGGGCTGTGTTCCGTGGCGCGCAAAAAAGCAGCCAGACGTTTCCTGTATATTTTGTGACCAAAAAAGGCTGAGCCGGAAACCAGAATGTCCGCTCCAGCTTCCGTCAGTGCCCCAGCGTTTTCCGGACACACTCCTCCGTCAACCTGGACGGGAATGTCCTGTACCCCGGCTTCCGCCAACAGAGCGCGAGCCGCGCGTAGTTTGCCGTACACTTCGGGCAAAAAGGTCTGGCCGGAAAAACCGGGATTGACGCTCATCAGAAGCAGCATGTCCAAATCTCGGGCGATCCAACGCAAAAAGGCGATGTCCGTGCCGGGACTAACGGCAACGCCTGCCTTCATGCCCCTGGCGCGGATTTCCGTCAGAGTGCGGTGCACATGTCTGTCAGCCTCCACGTGCACCACCAGCATGTCCGCGCCGGCCTTGTGGAAATCTTCCAAGTAGCGGACGGGATCTTCAACCATCAGGTGCACGTCAAAAAACAGACGGCATCTCGGCCGTAGCGCCCGAATGAGGGGAGGGCCGAAGGTGATGTTGGGCACAAAGGCCCCGTCCATGATGTCCAAGTGCAGCCATTGTACTCCGGCTTCCTCCAGGGCGGGGAGTTCCGTAGTCAAATCGGCCAGATCGGCTGCAAGCAGGGATGGAGAAAGAATCATATCCGCATTGCAGGGAGTCACGCCCTGCCGTGTCTGTGGTTGAGCAAACGCCGCACTGCCGCGATCTCGCGTCTGATCATCTGCATAAAGGTCGAATCGGAAACGGCGGTCACGCGCTCCGGCAGTTTTTCATCCAGGACAGCGCTGCCTTCCAGCACCCGGCGCGCGCCTTTAATGGTCATGCCCTGCTCGTGCAGCAACTGTCGTATGCGCCGCAAAAGCGTCATATCCACTTCCGTATAGAGCCGTTGTCCCGTATTGGTACGCGACGGGGCGAGTTGGGGGAACTCAGTCTCCCAAAAGCGCAACACATACGTTTTCAAATTGAGCAATGCCGCCGCTTCGCCTATGCGGTATATTTTTTCCGACATAAAGTACAGGCCGCCAAGGCCTCAGGATTATATACGCACGCCGAAAGCCTTCACAAGGGATTGTGCGACTTTTTCCCGCTCCTTGTCCACTTCCGCATCCTTAAGAGTCCGCCTGGCGTGCCGGAAAGTCAGCCGGAAAGTCAGCCGACGCTCCCCCGGCTCCGGTTCAAAAACGTCCAGCAGAACGGCATCCGCAAGAAGCGGCAGACACAGGCTTTCGAGATGTTCCAGCACCTGTCCCGCGCGCAGACAGTCTGCTACGATCACGGTAATATCACGCCTTACAGGAGGATATACCAGCAAAGGAACAAAAGCAACTCGCACGGCATCGTGCATACAGCGCAGGGCGTCAAGATCGCATTCGGCAAGCCACACGTCCTTGCGGGCGTGGAAGTTCCCGGCCAGCGACGGCTTGACGCGGCCCATGCAGCCTGCCGCGCGTCCACCGACGCTGATGGTCACGCAGGGTAAAAGCCAATGATGGTCACTGACACTTTCAACGTCCGGCGTAGGCAGATGCAGAAAATGGAGCAGATGCTCCACCACGCCTCTGATGTCGGCATAGTCCATATCCGTCTCGACATGCGGCCAAGCGGCATCGTAACGCGAGCCGTAAAGCAGAATGCCCAGCACGCCTGTCTCGCGCGCCGCTGTGGGCAGGCCGTCGCTCGTCTGAACTGCCATTTGGCCAGCATCTTCAAAAACGCGGGCCAGTTCAAAAAGACGCAGACCCGTCGCTCCATGGGCCAAATTGTTGCGCAACGCCTGGAGCAGCCCCGGCGCGATGGAGGTACGCAGGACATCCTGTTCCGCCGACAGGGGATTGAGGATGGAAATGCGCCCCTCTCGCGGAAGACCGAGCAGGTCAAGATCCCTGTGCCCCACAAAACTGTAGTTGACGGCCTCATTGAGGCCGAGCCCCATCCCCCAGCGTTTGACGCGTGCCCAGAAGGCGAATTCGGACTCGAGTTTCCCGGCGTCGTCAAGATTTTTGCACAACGGCGGCAGCACTGGAGAGATGGAGTCTAGGCCGTACATACGGCCCGCTTCCTCCACAAGATCCACCTCGCGGGTGAGATCTGGCCGCCAACTCGGCTGGCGTACACGCCATCCCCTCTCGCTACCTTCGCTTCTGACCACGGCACAGCCAAGGCCGACAAGCGTTTTTTCGCAGAACTCATCTTCCATTTTTACACCCAGGAGCGCCGCCGCCCTTTCCGGTCGGAAGAATATTTCCACTGGCACAAAGGGTTTGGGCTCCACCAGAGAAAGCCCCCGGCGTACCACTCCGCCGCTGAAAGCGGCCATCATAGCGCAGGCGCGGTCCAGCGCCCAAACCGTGCGGGCCTGATCAATCCCGCGCTCAAAACGGTACGAGGCTTCGGAAGAAAGCCCCATCCGGCGTGAGGTCTTGCGTATGCTCTCCGGCTTGAAGACCGCGCTTTCCAGAAAAACATTGCGACTTTCTTCCGTGATTTCCGTGTTCAGACCGCCCATAACGCCAGCCAGGCCCACTATGCGCTCCGCGTCGCAGATGCAGAGATCCTGCACGGTCAAGGCGCGCTTCTGTCCGTCCAGGGGTGTGAATTTTTCCCCGTCCCCGGCGGTTTTCACCACAATTCGGCCCCCCTTGAGCTTGTCCAGATCAAAGGAGTGCAGGGGCTGGCCGCATTCAAAAAGGATATAGTTGGTCACGTCCACAATATTGGAAATAGCCCGCACTCCCACGGCGTTGAGGCGATAGCGGACGCGCATGGGGGAAGGAGCTACTCTGATGCCGGAAATGACGCGCCCGGAGTAGAGCCGACAGAGGTCCGCGTCTTCGACCTCCAAGGGAAGGACAAAAGCCTCAGTCCTTCGGTCTTCCACAAAGGGCAAATCTTTGACAGCGAAGGGCAGACCGAAAGCACCGGCCGTTTCCCTGGCAAGGCCCAGCACCGAAAGACAGTCCGCCCTGTTGGGCGTTACGGAAATATCCAGAATTTCCGTGTCCAGCTCAAGAGCGTCCACAAGACGTTGACCCACGCGCATTTTCGCCGGCAGCACCATGATGCCGCTGTGGTCCTCTGTTAGACCCAGTTCCCGCTCGGAACATATCATGCCGCAGGAGGTCGCGCCGCGTAGTTTGGCCTTTTTGATCACTAGACCGTCGGACATGCGAGTACCCACAAGGGCCACAGGAACTTTCTGCCCGGATGCCACATTGGGCGCACCGCAGACGATATCCAGAAGCTCTCCCCGGTCCGCGTTCACCCTGCACAAATACAGGCGGTCGGATTCCGGATGGGCCACGCATTCCACAACTTCGCCCACGACAATATCGCTGATCGCCGCGTAAGGATTGCGAATATCTTCAAGTTCGAGGCCAAGCATGGTCAGCCTGTCGCCCAGTGCCTGGGCGCTGCCCCCGTACGGTGTAAATTCACGCAACCATGAAAGTGAAAGCAACATACGTTTTTCGTTATTGAAAGGACCACATAGGCCGTGCTGGTTGGGGATCCGGCAACGGACGCTCAGGTTCCCTTGCGCTACGGGATCCCTGCACGCCGGGTCTAAGACGGCGCGACGGCGGTTTCTCTTCCGGCTGCACATCATCAATGGTATTGCCGTAAGCGTCGATATAGCCGCGACCTCCTTCGGGCGTGCGTGACGTCGCTCTGCCGGGCAGGACTTGCGAAGGTTTCGGTCCGCCGGGCGGCTCAAGCCCGGAATGTCGCGGATTATAGGCCGAGTCCGCCCAAAGGACCGACGGCGTAAGTGCCCACCCCGCGCACAAGAGCAAAACAAGCAGTTGCCGCGCCATGTAAATCCGATACCGCTTTCCGCGTTCAGGCGAATTGCCGTAAAAAACGCACGTCATTTTCAAAAAACATACGCAGGTCTCCAATGCCGTACCTGAGCATAGCCACACGCTCCACACCGAGCCCGAAAGCAAAGCCGCTCACGCTGTCGGGATAGTTTACCGCGGCGAAAACAGCCGGATCCACCATGCCGCAACCCAATATTTCCACCCATCCAGTGCCCTTGCAGACGCGGCAGGGCTCGTCCTTATAAGGGATCTTGCCGTCACACAGGCAGCAGGAAATATCCGCCTCCGCCGATGGCTCTGTGAAGGGGAAGAAGCTCGGACGAAAGCGCACTCGCGTCCGCGCGCCGAAGACGGCCCGCACAAAGGACGTGAGTGTGCCGC
>JAITNF010000089.1 GCA_031290615.1 Desulfovibrio sp.
TGTACGGCCCTGTCCTGGAGCCATGCGTCCTGATCCGCGACAATCTCCACATCGGGGCAAACCTTTTTTACCGCGTCAATGAAGCCGTTTACACGGTCAGCCGACTGTATGGGCAAAAGGGACTTGAACTGAAGGATGGCGATTTTCGCCTTGCCGCCGAGTTTGGCCTTGATAAAGTTGCCAGCCGCCGCGCCCGATGTGGCGCCGAGGTTCGCGTTGTCGGAAGTGTAGCCGCCGACAATGAAGGGCGCGTTGGTAAGGGTTACATTGGTTGTGGCGATTTTCAGCGTAGCCGAGGCCTTTTCCAGCACAGGCATCGATGTTTCCTGATTTAAGGGAGCAATGGCGAGACCCGCCACGCCCTGCGCCAAATAGGTGTTGATGAGTTCGGCTTCTTTGGCCTGGTCGTTGCCAGTGTTGCCAAGCAGCACCTTAACGCCAGCCGCCTTAGCCGCGTCGGCATAACCCAGCGAGAGCAGCTTCATAAACTGGTCTTCCTGAAAAACGATTCCGGCGACAACCGTCTCTTTCGAGTCTTTGCCGCCTCCCGCCACGACTGCGGACAGGGCAACTGCGATGAGCAGAACCGCAAACACAAAACTTCTTTTCATAAAATCCTCCAAATGATTGATGATATGGCGCGATGGCCACTTTTGTAAGTCTGAAGGATATTTTCGTGTTCGTCAAGGCAAGCCCTGATTTATGCAAATGAGCATAAATCAATGCTCGTTTGCGTTTTTCATCCCGTCATGCCCCGCAGCACTTCTTGTACTTCTTCCCGCTTCCGCAGGGGCATGGGGCGTTGCGCCCGATTTTGGGGGACTCGCGGCGGAATGTTTCCACGGGCTCACAATCCTCTTCATCTTCCTCGTCTTCCATGTATGACACAAGCCGCAGGTGTTGCTTGTCTAGGGATTTTTTGCGGTGGCGAATCATGCTTTCCGGATTTTTTGTAGCGAGCGCTTCATCAAAAAAGGTCTTATGCAGATCGTAGAGATTGGGATATTCCGCTTTTAGGCGTCCAAGCAGGGGATAATACTTGTCTTTTTTCGAGAGCAAAACACATTCCATGGTGATCAGGTGTTTTTTAATCTTCGGAGAATCTTCTTCGTAGTTGTTCCGTATGAGCAAAATGTCATACAGCAGCGAGTCAAAGCCCTTGTTTTCAATGTTGGTTATATCATAGTTCCGCTCCGCCCATCCCAGACGCTCCCGCAGGTCGTCGTCCATGCGGGGCAGCAGAGCCGCGAATTCTTTAACGTAGGGATAAAACTGTATCGATTCCTCGTCTTCAACACGGTTGATCAAGACGAGTAGTGTTGTTTCAAAATTATCTTCATCCAGAAGCGTCTCTTTCGCCTTGCGAACTATATTTTGCAGACACTCTTCGGCGAATGTTTTATCGCTGGGTCCAAAGAGCACGAAGGCGCAAAGATGGAGAGCCATGGTTGCCTTCTCCCCCACCGTGTCCAGTGCCTTCGTGCAAAGAGCCTCGGCTTCCTTCAGTTCATCTGCGTCGATATGGTAGTGAATAAAGGACAGCCATGAATCAGAATTGCTCTTGTCAAGTTCCAGCGCCCTCTGGTATTGGGCAAGTGCTTTCTTGCCCCAGCCCCGGTGACCGTATGATTCGGCCAGAGCGACGGCGTATTCGACATTGGCGGGACACTGAGCGCAGAGATATTCCCAAGTTTCTATTGCTTTGCCGGTTTTACCATCGTCTTCCAGAGTCCGGGCGTATTCTTGGCGGATTTTATCCAATTCAGGATGAAGGCGCAGAATGGTTTCGTAGCATTCCGCCGCCTTGTCGTGTTGGCCCCGATTGTTGGCATTGCGCCCCCGATAGAGCAGGGGCAGTATCGCTTCCGGCAGGGCGCCGATTTCGTCGTATTCAGTGCGTTTTTCTTTGTCTGAAAGGGTTTCGTAGGCGGCGCGGATTTCCTTGAATTCTTCGGAAAACCGTTCCGGCGGATATTGCCGTACCTTCCCGAAATAGGCCCGCTTTATTTCCTCGCTCGCGGCTGTTTTTTCAATGCCCAGCATTTCGTAATAATCTTTTTTGGGGTTATCCATCACCTTACCCACCACCATTTTCGCCTCGTTGCGGTTTCCGCGAAGCCTGTTGCGGCAAGGGCGCTGCCCCGATCCAGTGTCAGGGCCTTTGCAAAACAGGCGGCGGCCGGGGCGTAGCGTTTCCCTGCGGCAAGCAGGCAGCCCCGGAGGTTCAGCACACGCACACTTTGGTGCGGGAGGGCGCGGGCGGCTTTTTCCGCATCCCGCCATTTTTTCTGCGCCGCCAAGGCGCGAACCGTTGCAAGCTCATCACTGGTGTTGTTTCCGCAGATACTTTCCCCCAATTCTCCCAGACAAAGTGTCAAGAGTTTCGGCGCAGCCTCGTGTGCCGGGTTGACTGCGATGGCATAGCGGGCGTAACGCACAGCGCCGCTGAGGTCGCGCTGCTTGGCTGCTCCAAGTGCCATGCGATAGCACCGCGCATAATAACGCGTTTCTGTCTCTCCGGTCATGCCAGCTCTCCCATAATGTCCAGCAGTTCCGTGCGAAGCTTTTCGGCCTGCTCTTCTTTGTTCAACAGCAGCGCTTCCTTAAGGTGATCAACGAGAATTTGCAGATCGTCCGACAAGTCAGTGCCTCGGGCAATCACTTTTTCCGCCTTGCGGATAAGCGGGCGGCAGTGCTTGGCGCCCTCGGCCTTTTCCCATGTGGAGAGGTCAAGGACAGGCCGAGCCTTAACGCCGGTGGTGCTGATCGCGGCGGAAACTTCCTTGCCTGTGGAAACCACTTTGGCCTTCACCTGCAAAATGCCGTTGACATCGTAGGCAAAGGTCACTTCAATCGGCTCCTTGCCATTTCTGGCCGGGGGAATCCCCGTGAGTAGGACATCCCCCAGCGGCTCGTTATTTTCTGGGTTGGAAGAATCTCCCTGATAGGCATGTATATTCACAACGGTCTGAAAATCTTCGGCAGGATAGTACAGTTGCGACCGCTCCGTGGGGATCGTGGTGTTCCGGGGGATGATGGGGTCGAAGATAAGCCGCTCATCAAAAATGCCCCGGTGCAGCGTGGAGATTCCCAAGGTATAGGGGCACACATCAGTCAAAACCAGGTCAGCTTCATTGAGCGTCCCCTCAAGGATACCCGCCTGGATAGCCGCGCCCTGGGCCACGGTCAAGTCCGGGTCAACCAGGGACTGGGGGATGGCCGAAAGCGTTTCGGCGACAAGGGCCTTCACGCAGGGAATCCGCGTGGAGCCACCCACGAGGAGGATGACGTGCAGGTCGGCGGGGGAAAGTTTCGCGTCCGACAGGGCCGTGAGCATGGGTTCCCTGGTGGAGTCCACCTTTTCCTTCACCCACGCGTCAAACTCCGCCCTGGTGACGGTCTTTTCAACAGATACGGGCTTCCCGTCCGTGGTGGTAAACAGGAATGGGAGGGAGACGCGGTAATCGTCTGCGGAACTGAGGGCGATCTTGCAGTCCTCCGCCGTTTTTTTTAGCCGCATACGAGCCCGTTCATCGCTCTGGAGGGATTCCGGCGATATACTGCCTTGTTCCGTCTGTTCCACCAGCCGCTGCATGATGATTTCGTCAAAGTCCTTGCCTCCCAGGTGGTTGTTCCCCCGGCTGGCCTTTACATCGATCACCCCTTCGAACAGTTCGAGGACTGTCACATCCAGGGTGCCGCCCCCCAGGTCGTAAACCAGAACGTTTTTGCACTCCTTGAGGTTCGACAGGCCGTAGTCCAGGGCCGCCGCGGTAGGCTCGTTGATGATCCGCTCCACCCGGAGGCCCGCAAGCTCCCCGGCCTTTGCGGTGGCCCGGCGCTGCACGTCCGTGAAGTAGGCCGGCACCGTGATAACAGCGCGGTCAATGGTTTCTCCCAAGGCGCTTTCCGCAGAGTGGACGAGGTACCGCAGCAGCATGGCCTGTATCTCCTCCGGTGCAAAATCCTTCCCGTGGGCGTGCAGCACCTCGCCGCTTCCCGTGAGCCGCTTCACCTCCATAAAGGTGCAGTCAGGCCGAGTAAACAGGTATTCCGCCGCATCCTCACCCACGATGACGCTGCCGTCCTCCCTGATGTGCACCACCGAGGGCGTCACCAGATGCCCCCGCGTATTGGGGATGAGCCGGGGCTTCCCGTCAACAATACAAGCGATTTCCGACGTGGATGTTCCTAGGTCGATACCAACGATTCTACCCATTTTCTGCTCCTTCCTGTTCCGTTTCTTCACTTTCAGCTTCTTCAGCGCCTCTGCTCACCACCACCACGGCCCGGCGGGCGATCGTCCCCAGGTACCGGTAGCCGCTTTGCAGCACCTGCATCACCTGTTCTCGGGGCAGGGCCGACGGGGCCGACGCCTGCACCGTATGGATCTCCGGATTCAGGCGCTCCTCTTCCGCACCCAACCGCGTAATGCCGCAGGGTTCCAGCAGTGAGCCCGAATTCTGCCATAAGAGCCGCGCTTGGTGTTCCAGCTCACCGTTGCCGCTTTGCCGCGCATAAGCGCAAAAGTCTTCCAGCATATCGCAAAGCCCAATCGCCGCCCCAGCCAGTTGACTGGCGCGGTTTCTCTCCTCTGCCCAAGCCTTCTGCAAGATGCGGGTGTCGCCTTCCTTCACCAGATCGTAGATCTCCTCGACTTGCAGGGCAATATCGGCGTCCTTCTTGTAGAGGGCCGTCAAAAGCTCCCTTTCCGCCGCCGCAAGTTCCGCCACCTCCGAATCGGCCAGCGGCTCCCGCTCTTCCGCCAGTAACTTTTCCAGTTCC
>JAITNF010000028.1 GCA_031290615.1 Desulfovibrio sp.
CGAAAAATTCTGGCCGGCGCGGACGTGATTCTGGCGGAGGACACGCGGCGCGCGGCGCATCTCTGCGCCGAACACGGCATTGTGGCTCGCCGTTTGCTGAGCTTCTTTGAACACAATGAGGAAAAACGCACACGGGAAGCTCTGCGTCTCTTGAAAAAAGGACGCGGCATAGCGCTGATCTCCGACGCGGGCACGCCGCTTCTGTCCGATCCGGGCTACCGCTTGGTCAGGGCCTGCCACAAAGAGGGCATAGCTGTTTCGCCCCTGCCAGGACCCTCGGCGGCCGCCGCTGCTCTTTCCGCTGCTGGAATCCCCCCGTTGCCTTACACTTTTCTGGGTTTTCTGCCCCGTGAAGCCGCAGGTCAAAAAGTCCTGTTCACGGCTTTTGTCGCCACGCCAGGGGCCTTGATTTTTTTCGAACGCCGGGACAGGCTCAAGACCTGTCTGGCGCGCGCCCACGCGGTCCTTGGCGCGCGCGAACTCGCCGTCTGCCGCGAATTGACCAAAACATATGAGGAATTTATACTCACGCGTCTGGAACACGCGGCGAGACTGTCGGACGAACTGCAGGGCGAGTTGACAATCATCATTGGTCCGCCGGAACAGATGGACCGCACGCCTGGGGAAGAGCTTCGCCGCCTGATTTCAGGGGAATCTGCGAAACAGCTGGGCTCAAAACCGCGCGATTTGGCCCGCCGTCTGCAGGAACAGACCCGTGGCTGGAACGTGAAAGAAATATACGCCCTGCTGTCTGAAATGAAAAAACAAAGACTCTAGAGCATCAGAGTTTTATTTTTAGCGACTATCCGTTTAAGGCTGGTGAGGAGTTGAAGTAACGGTTGATTGTAGCGCCACTCACATTCTTTAAGGTGAATTCAAAATTGCGCTTCACGACATTAAACTTTGAAAGGTGGCGTTTTATAAAGCTCTAACATGCCTAAATTCCATTAATATGATCGGAGTGAATGACGCTTGTCAGAGGCAAGATTGCCTCTGATAATGGCTTGTAACGTTTTGGCCGAACAATTCAGTTACCAGTTCGGTATACACAATCCATTACGCTCATAAATGCCGAAACCCGGCTGTTTGAGCGTGCTCCGGCCCTTTTTGAGAGGGCCTGGGCGTCCCCTGACTCTGGCGTCCAAAGAAAATTTCATCAACCTCAACCACACCAGGTATTTGTTCTTTTAAGGATAACTGGTGTACGAAATATTTAGTATGCCAGGAAATATCGATTCACGATCTTTATGTCCAACTTCAGGAGCACGGCAGTTCTGATGGCGTCAATGTCGATGCAAACGCATTAATAATTTCCCCGATTTTATATCGACTTGGTTTACTGTTTTTAACATTTTTCTAGCCTGTCAGAGCTTAGCATGATGGTCTAGAGCCAATATATTTACACTAGCACGATTTTTATGAAATAAGGAAACTGGAGAGTCTATGAAGAAAATTTTGGTGGGCATCAGCGGCGCTAGCGGTATGCCTCTCGCGCAATGGGTATTGCGCGGACTCTCTGCCATGCCGGGAGTAGAAACACATTGCATTGTCTCCCGCGGAGCGCAAAGGGTGCTTAAAGCCGAATGCGCCTGCGAACTGGAAGAACTGATTACCCTAACGGATCATGTGTACGATGCGGAAAATTTGGCCGCAGGACCGGCCAGTGGTTCGTGGTGGCACGATACAGACAGGACAAGCATGCTAATTGTGCCCTGTTCCATGAGAACTCTGGGGTCGCTCGCTGGCGGGATATCACACAATCTTATACATCGGGCGGGGGATGTGGCGCTGAAGGAAGGTTTGCGTCTTGTGCTTGTGTGCCGCGAAACTCCGCTATCACTTGTGCATTTGCGCAACATGCTGACCTTGAAGAAGGCTGGAGCCGTTATTATGCCATTTTCTCCGGGCTTTTACACATGGCCGAGTTCGCTTGAGGAGATGTTGCAACATTTCAGCGGCAGAATTTTTGACCAGCTTGGTCTGCAACACGCATGTCCGCGCTGGAGAGAGGATACAATAAACAGGGGATGAGGATATGAGTGAATTAACTTGGTATGGACATTCCGCGTTCAAAATTACTTCCGTACTGTCTTCCGGCTCTGTATCTGTGCTGATTGATCCATTTTTTACGCCGGATTCCGGCATGACAGCTGACAATGCGGACAAAACAGGGCCGATAGACATGGTTCTTGTAACGCATGATCATGCAGATCACGTGGGTGATGCCGTAGCCGTTTGCAAAAATACCGGCGCCATGCTCGGAGCTATTGTGGAAACGGTCGACAAGCTTGTACAGGCCGGAGTGTCGGAAAATCAGGTGCTGAACGGTATCGGTTTCAACATAGGCGGCACAATAACGCATAAAGGCGTGAGGACAACAATGACGCAGGCCTGCCACTCCAGTGAATCAGGCGCACCGACCGGATATATTATTGGCATGCCTGATGGCCTGACGGTTTATCATGCGGGCGATACTTGTGTTTTCAGCGGAATGGAAATCTGGGGCAGTCTGTACTCCATTGATATCGCATTACTGCCTGTCGGCGGACTTTTCACCATGGACGCCAAACAGGCGGCGTTTGCCTGTAACCTTTTGAAATGTAAGGCTGTAGTACCAATGCACTGGGGCACTTTTTCAATTTTGGCGCAAAGCACGGCGGATTTCAGGCACGAGCTTGCCGAAATCTGCCCGGAGTGTCATTGTATTGACATAAAACCTGGCGAGAGTTTTATTCTGGAACCATAAATTGGAAAGAGGGTGATACCAATCACTATAAGGTGCTGCGGCAACCTTCAACATTAAAAAATTGATGAGATCTTGTAGTGGGGGAAGCGCAAAACGTGTCAGTGTTGGTTTCCATAGGAGTAATCAGAACAAGTTATCGTGAGTCCCGGGTGTAGCGGAAGGAGTGCGTTACACGGCATACTGTTAACGACAGGAAACATCAGATGGCAAAATTTGACACGAATCACTTATTTTTCAACGTGATTTTATCAGGATTGCTTATATGTGTATACGGAGAAACATGTGAGTGAATTTCACGCAGAAAACAATCCGTTCCGGGGACTGGATGCAAAGCGTTTTCCCGGCAATGTACGGGACGACAAATCGTGTGCTGTCGTCATGCGGCGCAAAGAAGACAAGAACAGCCGGCGCGACGCATCCAGACAAAAAAAATCAGAAAAAGCGCCGGATACCGCGCAACATGACGACGATGCCGGTTTGTTCATTGATGCTGTAGGGCAAGTGTGTCCCCTGCGAACGCGCGGGCGGGAAGTGGCGACAAAATTGCCACCGGTCTCATCTGTCCCGTCAGAAAACTCGCCGGCCAATGATTTGCAAAAGTTCATGGAAGGCGAACTTAAATTTGTTCTAGCCCTCACGAACGAATACCTGGAAGGGCATGTTGTCGGCCTTGACGTGCTGACCATGAACAAACTCCGCGCAGGTGAGCTGAGTCCGGAGGCTCATATTGATCTGCACAGTCTCAACGCCGTTCAGGCTTTTGAAACCTTGCGCGGTTTTATGCGCGTCTGTTGGTACAAGGGCATGCGAACAGTTCTGGCAGTGCCTGGCCGCGGCCGCAATTCCCCCAACGGAATTGGCGTGTTACGAGAAAAATTGTCTCACTGGCTGACCCAGGAGCCTTTCAAGCGTGTGGTGCTGGCCTTTTGCACGGCGCAATCGCACGACGGCGGACTTGGCGGTATTTATGTGCTTTTGCGTAAATACCGCAAAAAGGACCGCATTTGTTGGGGAAAAATGCCAGCGGACGCTGACCTGTACCAATGTGTGCCCCATTTTTGACAGGCCATGTAACTCAATCGCGCGAATACCAGCACCAGTGCCGCATGACCATCAGGCAAACTCTCCACGACCCGCGTTCGACGACGAATCTCCCGATTCAAATGTTCCAGAGGATTATTTGTCTTGAAAATAAGATAATTTTAGTTAGAGGTTATAAAAAAAAATATAAATTCAGAAATCGGCCATAAAATTTTTTGGATTCTATGCTTTCATCTCCGCTTTCCTCCGTGCTGGTGTTCGGTTTCGGTTTATTGTTAAAATTTCGAGCATTATTTTTAAGCTGACTCTCATTGATATCGCGCTTCTTCCACACAACAAAAGGATGTGCTTATTATACATGGACACGAATGCTTCCAAAGGATAACTGATGTACATGAATAAGTCCAGCATGCCAGGAAATATCGATTCACGGTCTTTCTATTCAACTTCAGGAGCACGACGGTTCTGGTGCATCAATGTCGATGCAAAAGCATTCAATAATTTTCACGATTTTATATCGACTTAATTTACTGTTTTTTACATTATATAAACAAATTTTCAGAACGTGGTATTATAATAAAATACTTTTTTGGTTACAGTCCGGATTTGAATCCAGTTGAAAAAATGTGGAGTAAGCTAAAATCAAAAATACGAACATCTCGGACAAATAATTCCGAAACTCTCTGTTTTCCGCAGAATAAACATGGTATTCTACTGCTCCACGGCTTCCAAGAGCATTCTCCGAAAGCTGGACGCACCGGCGCCGACATTCCTGGGCAAGGCGTAGCCGCTCCAGAAATGCGGCCTGCGGCAGCATCTCCCCGCCCTAATTTGCTACGTCTGTGCTGGCAGTCAAGCAGGACTGCCCCTCACAGACGAGACGCAGCAGCGCCACAAGACCGGCCTGATCGGAGCGCGGCACACGCCGAAATCACCCTGCCGAAAGCAGGCCTCGGGTGTAACGCCGAGGCAGGCGGAAACGAGAGAGGGGTAAAAACGTAACGGGGGCTCGGGCGACCACCAGGGAATAGAGAATCGGCATTCGACCTCGTACCAAAGGAAAATAGCGCGGCGGTTGCGGCCAAGCAGGAGGCGGGGATGCAGCTCACCGCCGAATCACAGCGAGGCGTCCGCAGAAGCTAACGGAGAGAAAAATTGTCAGGCCAGTTGTTCAAACATAAAATTGCACCACGCTTTCGGAGTGTCCGGCAAAAAGGCATTTTTTCTTGCGGCCCGTGGTGGAATAAAAACACGGGATGTTGGTGGATGCCCTATGTCAATATCAGGGTAACCGACGGCAACGAAGAACCGACTAGGGAACATAAAACGGAGCTTGTCAAGGGCGTGAAGAACTGCTGGTCAGAGTTCTGAACAAAAACCCGGCAAGCACGGTAGTGGCGATTGACGAGGTGGATCAAGACAACTGGGGAATCGGCGATTCCACCGTGACTGAACTCTGGAAAAAACACTGACGGGCTCTGTTTCACCGGGTAGAAAAATCCGGAGCTTGCCTGATGACGCGGGCGGGGGCACCAGCAGCTAGGCAGTGCGGCGGCACATCGCGGCTGACCACGCTGCCCGCGCCGACTACGGCCCCTTCCCCGATGGTGACGCCCTTCAGTACCAGCGAATTCATGCCGATCCAGGCATAATCGCCGATGACAACTGGGGCGTCGTTTTCATGGCCGGGATTGTCCGCGCGTTCTTCCGGCGGCCAGAGCGCATGAAAGTCTGAATCAACCACCACGCAGTTGGGAGCAAGCAGGGCCTTGCGGCCTATGACAATGCGCGTTGAACGCGCAGTTACAGAAACGCCTGTCAGTTGCGCACCATCGCCGATTTCAATAGCGGCCCCCGGTCCGAAAACCCTCAGGCGCACTGGCGCGCCCACAGTGGCGGCTGTGGCCCGCCGCCAGGATGAGATCAGGCGCGCTCCGGCCCCTATGCGGATGCTGCCGCCCGGCCAGCGCAAAAGGCCTACCGTTCCGTGCGCGTTCACGCCCGGCCCCAACTCAACGCCCAGAAAAAACGCCTTAATGCGCAAACGCGCTGTCCCCCATGCGCCGCCGAAAACCCGCATGGCTTCAAGACAGGCCCAGCTTGTGACGTTGGCTGGGCTAAGACCGTGTTCCAGGGCTTTGCAGATCTTACACTTCATGTCTGTTCGCCCCCTTTTTTTTTTCTGTTGTTGCGCGCGTCTTGACATCTTCAAACCATATGGAAAAAAATCGGCACGCTTCCCCGGTCATGCGCTCAAGTCCCCACGTCCCATCCAGGGCTGCGGTGCGTTCCGCAAGATCCTGCCGTAGCGCGGGGCTTGTCACAAGCGCGATCATGGCCATGGCAAGAATTTGGGGATTGTCCGGCTCCACCATTATGACCACGTCATGACCGACAAGGCGTTCCACATGCAGCGGGCTTTTGCTGCAAATCACCGGCAAGTGGGCCGCAAAGCCGGACCAGAGAGCCTCCGGGAGCTCTTCGGGGGAGGTGCCCGGCGCAAGCCAGGCGTGGCAGGCAGCCAGAAAATCCGGCGTGCACTGATCGCAAAACAGACACAAGCGCGAGGCCACGCCAAGTCTTACGGCTTCGTCCAGTACTTCGGTAAATCGTGGCCCGGAGCCCGTGATGCGCACTTCCCAAGGGGGCAAGTCGCTCCGCTGCCACATGGCGGCCATAGCCCGAACTGCGGCAAGAGCGCCGGATTGCGGCACAAGACCGCAGCCCATGCCGAAAATAAAATGCCGCTCGCCACCGAAAGTCTCCGTCAGTGAAGTTTCCACAAGGACACTCTCCGCTGGAATAGATTCCGGAGTTTCCGGAGACTCCGCCGAGCTCTCTGGCGTAAAAGCTGGCTCGTGCCCAAGGCTGACGCCCGGAGCAAGAAGTACAAAACGGTCTTCCAGGATTGCGGGAGCGGCCTCAATCAGCCGCCGACGTATACCCTCGCTGCCGCAGAAAATCTTGTCGGCCGCCCACAGAGCTTTGCTATTGCAGCATTCCTCCGAAGGCGAACGAAGAAAGAAGGCATGGGCGAGTATGGCCGTGCCCTTTTTGCGGCGGTACTGCACAAAACGGCCAAAAGACACAGCACTTTCGCCTACTGTCTGTATGAGCAAGTTGACCTGCCTCCGCTGCCAAAGCCAGAGTTTCAGCAACGCCAGCGGTGTGTGCATGCCGCCCACGGCGATAACCGGCAATTTGTGCGACATGGCCTCACGGTGCAGGCCGCCCTCGCGCGTACAGACCAGAAGGGGCTTTATGCGGCCCGCCTCGCGCATGGCAAGGGCAAGGGCGAGAACCTGCTCGGCATCCACATCCCGTGGGGCATAAGGCTCCTCATAATCCCGAGCCTGGAGATTTTCTGCCCTGTCCGACGAAAAAATTAGCAGGCAGGCGACGAACTCCGCTGTCGGCATCGTTATTTCGCAGAGCCTCCGCTTTTTATTGAATAAACACGGTTTTGTCGGGAACGCGAACCAGATCGCGCGTGAGCAGCTCCTCGGCAATCTGCACGGCGTTGAGCGCCGCGCCCTTGCGCACGTTGTCCGCCACAATCCACATATTTAGACCATTTTCAATACTCTCGTCCTCGCGGATGCGACCCACAAAGGCAGAATCCTCCCCAGCGTGCATTCCCGGCAGGGGGTACATGTTGTTGCGCGGATTGTCGTACACGACCACGCCAAGCGACCTGGAAAGAAGGATGCGCGCCTCCTTGGGCGTCATCTTTTTTTCCGTCTGCACGTTGACGGATTCCGAGTGGCCGTAGAATACGGGCACTCGCGCGCAGGTGGCCGTGACTTTCACCGAGGGGTCGTCGAAAATCTTCACGGTCTCGTTGACCATTTTCATTTCTTCCTTGGTGTAGTCGTTTTCTAGAAAAACGTCTATATGTGGCAGAATATTGAAGGCGATTCGAAATGGGTAAACCTTATTCTCCGGTTCGCGGCCATTAAAGAGGTCGCGTACCTGGCGTTCAAGTTCCTCAATACCCTTCTGCCCCGTACCGGAAACTGCCTGGTAGGTGGAAACCACGATGCGCCTGATCCTCACCGCATCGTGAATGGGTTTCAGGACGACAACCATCTGTATGGTGGAGCAGTTGGGATTGGCGATGATGCCTTGGTGTTTCTCCAGGTGTTCGGGGTTGACTTCCGGCACCACCAAGGGACAGCGGTCGTCCATGCGCCAAGCGGAGGAATTGTCCACCACTACGCAGCCGGCGTTGGCCGCGTGGGGTGAGAACTTGAGGGAGGTTGACCCACCAGCGGAAAAGATAGCGATGTCAATGCCCTCAAAAACATCTTCCTTCAATTCCTCAACCGTCAGCATTTCATCGCCAAAGGGAATCTTGCAGCCAGCGGAGCGCGCGGAAGCAAAAGCCAGTACCCTTACGGCGGGGAATTCTCTGGCATGGAGGATTTTCAGCATTTCACGGCCCACGGCGCCCGTGGCGCCCACAACAGCCACTGTCGGTTCTCTGCTCATGGAAAAATTCTCCTTCAATCATAATTCACGCCGTGCGAGCAGCCGGCCGGTTAAAACTCCAAGCTGCCCGGTGTGCGCGGAAAAGGCAGCACGTCGCGGATATTGCCCATGCCCATGAGGAGCATCAGCAGACGCTCGAACCCCATGCCGAAACCCGCATGGGGCGCGCTGCCGAAGCGCCGCAAGTCCAAGTACCACCAATAATCGTCGGAATTCTGCCCCAGTTCTCCGATGCGCGGGACCAGACGGTCCAGTCGCTCCTCACGCTGCGAGCCACCAACAAGCTCTCCCACGTGCGGGGCCAGAATATCCATGGCCGCCACGGTTTTGTTGTCGTCATTGGCTCGCATATAGAAGGCCTTTATTTCCTTGGGATAGTCGTGGATAATAACCGGCCGGCGAAAACTCTCTTCGGCTAGGTAGCGCTCATGCTCGGTCTGTAAATTCATACCGAAAACTACGGGATAGACGAAATCCCCGTCGTCGCAGTTTTCCAGAATGTGCACGGCCTCGGCGTAGGACACGCGCGCAAATGGTCCAGCTATCATGCCAGCAAGCCGCTTTAGAAGCCCCTTGTCTACAAAAGAGTCAAAAAGGCGTAGATCCGCCTCGCAGTGGGTGAGAACGTGATCAATGACGCGGCAGACAAGGGCTTCGCCAAGTTCCATGATGTCCCGCAGGTCCGAGAAGGCCATTTCCGGCTCAATCATCCAGACTTCCGCCGCGTGGCGCGGCGTGTTGGAGTTCTCCGCGCGGAAGGTCGGGCCAAAGGTGTATACACGCCCCAAGCCCATGGCCAGAGCTTCGGCCTCAAGTTGGCCGGAAACAGTCAGATGGCAGGGGCGGTGAAAAAAATCCTCTCGACCGCCAATGGTGGTCACACGAAACATTTCGCCCGCGCCCTCGCAGTCCGCTCCGGTGAGGACGGGCGTGTGCACCAAGGCAAAACGTCGTTCGCGAAAAAATTCATGCACAGCGTGGGCGGCTTCGGAGCGTAGGCGAAAAGCCGCACCGTATTTGTTGGTGCGAGAACGCAAATGCGCAATGGAACGCAAAAATTCGTCGGAGTGGCGTTTTTTCTGCAAGGGATAGGCTTGCGGGTCCGCAAGGCCAAACACCGTGATTTCACCGGCCTGTACTTCCCAGCGCTGCCCTTTGCCGGGAGATGGAACAAGAGCACCGCGCACCCGCAGGGCTGCTCCGGTATTGGCCAGCCCCAGCGCCGCAAGGGCCGCGCTGTCGTGGTCCACCACGCACTGCATGCCCGCAAGACAAGAACCGTCGTTGAGTTCTATGAAAGAGCAGTCGGCTAGATCGCGCCGGGTGCGCACCCATCCGCAAAGGACGATGTTTCCGCAGGGCTTGTTCGCCGCCAAGGCATCCACAATCAAGGTTCGCTGCATACGCGGCTCCTGTCAGTCTGCGTGTGTGTCGACGATGGCCGCCGTAATTTGCGCTTCGGCTGTCAATTTTCCGTCCACCAGCGCCCGCGCGTCCATTTTGCAGAGTTTGAGCCTCATACGCACATTTTCGCACTCAAGGTCAAGTCGGTCACCGGGAAAGACCTGACGGCGGAATTTTACCCCGTCCAGACCCGTAAAAAGAAAGAACTTGTCGCTCACATCCCCGAGACCGGCAACAGCCAGAAGCCCCCCGGTTTGGGCCAAGGCCTCCAATATAAGCACGCCGGGCATGATGGGTGCGCCGGGGAAGTGCCCCTGGAAAAACGGCTCGTTCATGCTGACGTTTTTGTACGCCCGAATATGGGAACCTGGCACGCATTTCACTACCCTGTCCACCAGAAGAAAGGGATAGCGGTGCGGCAAAAATCGCAAAATCTGTTGAATATCCATAGGCTGCGGAGTGTCTGTCATAGCATTCCCGAAGAGGAAGGTATATACTTGCGCGCCAATGGCAAGGCAAGGCAAAACTGCAGACATGTAGCCCCAAAAAAGCCCCTCAAACGGGGGCTTTTACAGGCGCTCCTGAATCCGAAAGATGTGTCAATTAATCCATTTCTGGAGAAAACTGGCACTCACTATTTTTTATCGTCAGCTTTTTTCTCATCTTTCTTGGAATCTTTTTCTTTATGAAACTTGCTGACTTCATAAAGCTTGTTGACTTCTGCAAGGACATCCTGGGTGAGATCCATGGACTGATCCGCGTAAAGCACACCGCCAGCCGTCACGTCCACCACAAAATTGAAGCCCTTGGAGTGAGCTACTTCGTAGGCGGCCTGAAAAACCAGCGTCACCATGTCCTGCCGCAGTCTTACCTCGTCCTGCTCAACCTTGCGGACAAAATTGCGGGTTTTTTGATCCAGATCCTGCTTGGCGCGGATAAATTCCAGTTTTTTTTCTTCGCTGGTTTTGGGGTTTTTCAGCCCTTCCGCCTTCTTCTTCAGGGCTTCGCCCTGCTTTTCGAGGGCCTGACGTTCTTTGCCGTACTTGTCGTCCATCTGTTTTCTGGCGGCTTCCGCAGGAACCGATTGCGAAGCCACTGTCTGCATGTCCACAACGCCGATCTTGGCAGTGGGAATCGCCTTTTCATCAGCGGCGGCTGAAGCGCCGGTCATCGAACCGGCAATCAAACAGACCACAAGAGATATCAGCAATAAGATGCGCATGAACTGTTCTCCTTCCCCAACATTTTCGCCGATATTATTTCGGCTGGCAGACACATAGCATCACCGCCCGAACGCGTCAAGATTTATATCGAAATTCTTTAGATAGTGTCGTCAACAGGCTTGAGAATTGAGTGATAATCATGTAATATTCCTGAAACACAAGGAGTTTTGCAGGATTTAAGTCAGGACTGTAGGCAGATAAAATCGAAGATCAGCCTGTTTCATATTCACTGCTTCGCAAACTTTTTCTGAACCTTCAAAAACGACACATTCTGTTGGACCATCCAGGCTATTGGAGGACAAAACCATCACGGTTTTCCAGGCCTATTCGACCGAATCATGGCACGTGTCCCTTGAGTCGTTTTTCGCGCTCAAACTCACGAATCCATCGACTGATGCTGTTCAGTTGGAATACCTGAG